>JBDTYT010000007.1:0-36835 GCA_040005555.1 Actinomycetota bacterium
ACGAAGGAGGGCAGGCGCCGCGCCGAGGTCGTCCTCGACGGACAGGTGAGCCGGATCCGAGGCGGGCATCATCCCGCGGTGGCTTCGCCGGCGGCACGGATGGCCGCGATATGGGGTCTCGCTGGGGAGCGGGGCACGCTCGAGCCGGCGCTCGACCCTCGATTCGCCTGAGTTCGACGACCTTTCCGATCACGAAAGGTCGAGGTGGAAGCGCTCGATCGCATCCTCGGCCAGCCGCTCGTGCAAGGCAGCATCGACGTCGAGGCCCGCGGCCTCCATCGCGAGCAGCACGGCGCCGACCACCGGCGCGGTGCGCAGCCGCACGAAGGTGGCCTGCGGAGCCTCCGGGCGAACGACCGCCTCGAGCGCGACGCGGACGTCCTGGCTAGCGCCCCGGAGCATGCCGCCCGAGAGCACGATCTCGAACTCCTCGTCCTGCATCTCGAGCCGGCGGACAACGGCCACCGCGGACCGTCCGAGAGAGTTTCCCGCCCGCTCCAAGATCTGCCGAGCAACTTCGTCGCCATCCCCAGCCACCTGGGCGACGAGGGGACCGAACCGCGAGGAATCCAACCGTCCGCGGCTCAACTCCTCGAGCACCCGCAAGACCGAGTCCAGACCGGTGTGGGCGCAGAGCGCATCGCTGAGCGCCGTGGGCGGCCCCTTGCCGGTCGCCGCCTCCGCGACGGCTCGGACCCCTTCGTCCGAAACGTCGGTGGCACTCCCGAAGTCTCCAAACGCCGCACCGAGACCGAGGGTTCGGAACGTATCGCCGGCACGGTTGCGTCCGCCCGCGATCGCGCCGGTACCGGCGATCACCACGACGCCCCATGGATGGCTCGATCCGGCGCGGAGCGCGACGAACGAGTCGTTCACCACGTCGCTCGGTCCGCCGAACGCGAACGAATCGGGCAGGCTGTGCATCCGGCGGTGGTCGTCTTCCCAGTCCATCCCGGCAAGCCCGAAGACGCACCCCACGACCTCGGCCGGCCGGATGCCCGCCTGCTGGATCGCCTCGAACACGGCGGCTCGCAGCGTCTCCCCGGCTCCGACGATCCCGACGTCTTCCCAGTTGGAAGGCCCGCCGGTTCCCGAACCAACCACGTGCCCCGTCAGGTCGGCGACGAGCACGTGCGTCTTTGTCCCGCCGCCGTCGACCCCGACCACTACCGGCACATCACGCCTCCTCAGAGGAACGGTACGCCCGTTCGACCACCTCCATGACGATGCGTCCGTCCTCGCCGCTCGGGCGAGGTTGGCGGCGTCCGTCGATGGCATCGAGGAACGCTCGCACTTGCGCCGAGTACATCGGCTGGTCGGCCAGGTCGTCGTTCGAGTCGTCCGATCTATCCGCCTCGGGGAGGGGCCAGATCCGCCCGAACCCCTTCGTGCCGTAGACCTCCGTATCCGCCTCTCGACCTCCGACGTGCGGTTGCCACCATCCCGACTCCACGACCGAGTTCGTACCGTTCGACCACGTGATCAGCAGGATGCCGTCGTCGTCGACCGAGTATCGACCGGCGGCGTAGCGGGAACCGACCACCGCGCACACGCGGTCGGGGGAGGGGTCGCCGAGCACGAACCGCGCGGTGTCGATCGCATGGACCCCCATGTCAACGAGCGCACCTCCTCCTGCAAGCGCTCCGTCGACGAACCATCCCTGCGGACCCCAGTTCGCGTGAGCTCCGTATCCGCGGGTCTTCACGACCTCGCCGAACTCCCCTGCAACCACCCGGTCCCGGAACGCGACGACGTCTTCGTGGAAGCGCCAGCAATGCGCGACCATCAGCCAAGCGCCGGAGTCTCGAGCCGCGTCGATCATCGCATCGCACTCGGCCAGGGTCGGCGCCATCGGCTTCTCGACCAACACGTGCTTGCCGCCCCGCAGCAGCGCGATCGACTGCGGGGCGTGGAGAGCGTTGGGGGTCGCAACGATCGCCGCGTCGACATCCGGGTCGGCCGCCACCGCCTCCCAGTCCGTGGTCACCCGCTCGATGCCGTAGCGTTCGGCGAAGGCGCGGCCGGTTTCCTCTCGGTGGTTGGCGACCGCGACCAGCTCACCGAGCCGATGCGCGAGCACTCCCCGCGCGTGGAAGTTTTGGATCCAGCCGCATCCGAACAGCGCCACCCTCGTCATCGTCCTCCTCCCTCTCACGTCCGATGGTCGAGTGCAGCGGCCGACGAGCCGCACAGACCCTCCGATGCGTGAGGGACGGGCGTTACCCCTTCACGCCGGTGAGCGTGACTCCTTCGATGAACACCCGTTGGGCCAGGAAGAACAAGACGATGACCGGCAACATGAACAGTAACGACGTGGTCATCGTGAGGTTCCATTGCACGTGGTGGAGCGTCTTGAAGTTCGAGAGCCCAACGGAGAGCGTCCACAGGCGTTGATCCTCCTGCAGGTATAGCAGCGGCCCGAAGAAGTCGTTCCAGTTATAGAGGAAGTTGAACAGCGCGACGGCGGCGATAGCCGGCTTCGCGAGCGGGACGATCACCTTCCTCATGATCTGAAACTCCGAGCCGCCGTCCACGCGAGCGGCATCGGTCAATTCCTCCGGGATCGTGAGGAAGAACTGACGGAGCAAGAAGATCGAGAACGCATCGCCGAAGAAGCTCGGAACGATGAGCGGCTTGAACGATGGGATCCAGTGGAAGCGCACGAAGATGATGTAGAGGGGGATCACGGTGACCTGGAACGGCAGCATGAGGGTCGACAGGACGACGAGGAACGACACCTGCCGGCCCTTCCAGCGCATCCGCGACAGCGCGTACGCCACGGGGACGCACGAAACGATGACCCCCACGGTCGAAAGGGTCGCGATCGTCGCGGTGTTCCATGTGTAGCGCAGCAGGGGGATGTCCCGGAACACCGACGTGAAGTTCGACCACTGGAAGGGTCGTGGCCAGATCTGCGGAGTGAGGGTTTGACGGTCGGTCATGACGGCCGTGAGGAAGACGAACACCATGGGCAGCAGGAACATCGCCGACATCGCGATCAGCATCGCGTGGTCGGCCACGGCCTGGAGGAAGCGGCGCCGGCCGATCTCGGGGGGGACGGGGCGCCGCACGATAGCGGTCGCGGGTTTCACGTTCCCGCCCTTGGCCTGAGGGGCGGGCCGCGCGATGGGTGAGGTTGTGCTCAACGGAACCCGCCACCTCCCGCGTAGTGCACCCAGCGCTTGGATGTCTTGATGATGACCACGGTGCAGACCATCGTGACGGCGAACAACATCCAGGCCAGGGCCGACGCGTATCCCATCTGGAAGTTCACGAACGCCGAGCCATACAAGCGAACCGAGTAGAACAGCAACGAGTTCTGGGGGAAACCGAGGTTCGTGGCGACATCATTCGTGGTCCCTCCCGACGCAGTGAGGCTCGCGATGTAGGCTCCGGTGAAGAACTGGAAGCCCTCGATCACGCCGATGACGAGCGAGAAGAAGATCACCGGTGAGATCGAGGGCAGCGTGACGAGCCGGAACTTCTGCCACCCGTTCGCTCCCTCGATATCCGCCGCCTCGTACAACTGCCGCGGCACGTCCAGGAGCCCGGCGAGGAAGATGATCATCGTCTCCCCGACGCCCCAGAGCCCGAGGATCAAGATGGAGGGCTTCGACCACGCCGGGGAGTAGAACCACAGAGGTGGGTTGTGCAGGCCGAGGTGGCCGAGCAGCTGGTTCACGGGGCCGGTCGATGGGTTGAACACGAAGACGAACGCGAGGGCGGCTGCCACCGGCGGCGCCAGCGAGGGCAAGAAGAAGATCGTCCGGTAGGTCTTCACGCCCCGCCTCGGCTTCGTGAGCAGCCACGCTGTGAAGATCGCGAACACGATCCTGATGGGCACCCCGTACACGATGATCCACAACGTGTTGCGCACCGACAGCCAGAAGTACGGGTCCTTCGTGAACATGAACTTGTAGTTCTCGAGCCCGATCGGCACGGGCACGCTGAGCAGGTCGTACCGGGTGAAGGAGAAGTAGAGGCTCGAGGCCATCGGATACAGCACGAACACGAGGAAGCCGATCAGCCACGGCGACATGAAGAGCAGGATGGTCAGCGATCGCCGCAACGACCATCGCTGTTTCCGGCGGGGTCGGATCGCCCCCGCCTTTGCCCCCGCAACCTCGGCCGTTACGGCGATGCCCGCTCCTAGGGTCCGGCCTGCGCGATCGCGTTGTCGACGTCTTGTGCGGCCTGTTGCAGGCCCGCCTGCAGATCGGTGGCGGAGCCCGACTCCCACTTGTCCGCGAAGTCCGACAAGATGTTCTGGTCCTGGATACCGATCGCCGTAGGCGGTTTGTAGATGGATTCAGGGTCCCGGAAGATGTCCAGAAACACCTTGAACTGGTCCGAGACAGCCAGGTCCGGCGACTGCAAGGCGTCGAACGTCGTCGGCACGTTGTTCAGGGTATTCGCGCAATAAACGAGCGTCGACGTGTCCGTCGTCATGTACTTGATGAGCAACCACGCCTCGGCCTCGTGCGGTGACCCTCGTGGGATGCCGATCACCGAGCCGCCCGAGAGCCCCGAGCCGTACAGGTCCGGGTGGTCGTCGGCCACCGGGTAAGGGGCGGTGCCATAGTTCAGGTTCGGCGCCTCGTCGGCGATGTACGCGTTCCGCCACTCGCCGTCGATCATCATGGCCGTCCGGCCGATCTGAAAGTCCTCGGCGGAGCCGAACTCGTCCGAGGAGCCGGCCACGAACTTCGCCAGGTTGTCGGCGCCGTAGAAGTCCACCATGTCTTTCTGCCACTGGAAGCCCGCCGCCCACGCTGGATCGGTCGCGAACGTCGACTTGCCTTGCGCGTCATACCAGGTGGCGCCGAACTCGTGCCCCATCGTCAGCACGTTGAACGCGCAGCAGTAGTAGCCCGCCATCCACGGGACGAACCCCGCGACCTTGATGCTGCCGTCCGGGTTGAACTCCGTGAGCTTCTTCGCGTCATCGGCCAGCTCCGACATCGTCTTGGGAGGCTCCGTGATCCCCTTGGCCGCGAACATGTCCTTGTTGTAGTAGAAGCCGAAGGTGTCGGTCATGAACGGCAATGAGCACTGGTTGCCCTCGAAGGAGGTGTACGCCAGTGCCTGCGGAGGGAAGGCGCTGAGGTCGATCCCGTCGGGCCCATCGATGTACGACTGCAACGGGATCCAGGCTCCCGACGAGCAGAACTTGCCGATGTTGTCGACACCGAACGACAAGATGACGTCCGGCGGGGTCCCGGAGTTGATGGCGGCGAGCGCCTTCGGGTCGCCGATCCCCGGCACGCTCTTCACGGTGATCCAGGGGTATTTCGCCTCGAACCCCGTGAAGATCTGGTTGAACTCCTTGAACTCCCGACCGGTCCACTGACCCCAGATCTCGATCGTCATGGGCGCGTGCGAGGCGCTCGGGTTGATCGTCTGTGGAGTCTGGCTGCCGCCACCGCCCGCGGTGCATGCGCCCGCGAGCAGAGCGACGACGGACAGCGTGGCGAAAAGGCGCTTCATCGTGCTACCCCCTCTTCCTCCATTGGCTTCCTACCACAACCCCTCGCACTGAGGGGCCGTGCGACAAACGGTCGCGGAGCTCACACCATCGCCCCGCGCGAGAACAGCTGCTCCTGGGCGGCCTGGAGCGACATCGCCACCGCTCCGTCCACGACGGCCCCATCGCCGAGCGCCGACACCTCGATCCTGGGGTGGAACGGCGAGATCGCTCGAAGCTCGCGCTCGATCGGGTCAAGCAGGAGGTCGCCGTTGATGCCCGTCGCCCCGCCGAGCACGACGAGCTCCGGGTCGACAACCGGCACGATCGCCGCGATCGCCAGCGCGATAGCAGCCGCGAGCGCCTCGACCGTCTCCAGGGCCGGACGTTCGCCACGTCGCGCCGCTGCGAACACCTTCCTCGGCGTGAGCGGCGGCCTCATCCCGTGCGCCCGGGCCGCGCGCACCACCCCGTCGGCCCCAAGCGCGGACTCGAGGGCCCCCCGGCGACGGTTGGCGGGATCGTGCGGGTTGGCCGCGGCGAGCGGCAGGTAGCCGACCTCGCCCGCCGCGCCCCGCGAGCCGCGGTAGAGCTCACCGTTCAGGACGAGCCCCATACCTACGCCGGTGTCGATGTGCACGTACACGAAGTTCGGCACGCCCTTGCCGAGGCCGCGCCACTGTTCCCCCACGGCGGCCAGGTTCACGTCGTTCTCGAACGCGATCTTGGTTCCCAACTCGCGCTGGACGGCCTCGAGCAGCCCCCGCTGACCCCACCCGGGGAGGTTGTGCGCGAGTGCGACCTGCCCGCGCGATTCCTCCACAACCCCGGGACTGCCCACGGTCGCGAAGGTCACTTGCCTCCATTTCAACCCCGCATCGGCGGCGACCCCGTGCGCGATCTCGCCCAGCTGCGTGATCAGCGTCGTGGCGCTCCTCGCCCGGGCCCGCTCGTCGCGGCGGCCGGCGATCTCGCCGGTCAGGTCGGCGATGGCCGCCCGAACCCAATCTCGTCCGACATCGATCCCAACCACCCACCCCGCTCGGGGATTGAGCTCGTAGAGCAGGGCCGTCGGGCCCTTGCCGCCGGAGGAACGGCCGGCCTCGTTGACGAGCCGAGCGCGCTCCAGGGCCTTGAGCGCGTGAGAGACGGTCGGCTTCGAGAGCCCGCTGTCGCGAGCGATGTGTGCCCGTGAGACCGGACCCATCTGCCGGATGAACTCGAGGACGGTCCGCTCGTTGATGGCGCGGAGCAACCTCGGGGTTCCGGCGGCAAAGGTCGGCTCGGTACCCGTGACGCGGCCCTCCGGAAGTGTGAAGGAAACTTTCCTAACTATTCAGCGCGATGCTACGCCGCCCGCCGGACGGTGGTCAAGACAGCGCTCGTGAGCCGGCGGCGAATTGCGGGACGTGCCGCGCGTGCGCTCCTAGATATGCGTCCACCAGGCGCTCGGCCACGTCGAGCGAGTGGACGAGCGGGTGCGCGAGCAGAGCACGAACCGCGAGCGCCTGATCCCCCGTGACCGCCGCCTCCGCCGCTAGCCGCGCGTGCTCGGCGACCTGCGCGACGAGCCCGGCAACGGCCGACGGGAGGGGGCCCTGGGCGATCGCCTGAACGTGACGGCCCTTCACGCGGCACGGCGTCTCGACGACGGCATCGTTCGACAGGCCCTCGATCGCGCCACGGTTCGGCACGTTGAGGATGAACCGGGCGTCCGCTCCGGAGACCATGGCGGCCATGAGGGACACGGCGAAGTCGCCGTGTCCTTCGCTGGCGCGAGCCATGCTCGGGCGTGGGTACTCGGCGTCCGCCTCACGCCGGTAGCTCTCGAGCACGTCGGGCAAGATCGCGATCACCTCCTCCGCGCGGGTGCGTCCCTTCGCTCGCTGCTCCGCGAGCACCTCGTCGTGGAAGAAGAAGTACTCCATGTACTCGCTCGGCACGACGCCGAGCACCCGGAACAGGCGCACGATGCGACGTTCCTCCTCGGTCTCGAGCTCGGCGAGCTCGATCCGGCGCAGCATGTGCCACAGGTCCTCGGTCACGTCCACGGTGCCGACACGCACCGTGCGCGTGAACGTCATGTGGTTCACCCCACACGTGTCGAGCTCCATTTCTCGCGGATCCGCCCGAAGCAGCCGAGCCAGGAACGCGATCTCGCCGCGGGTCTGATCGCACAGACCGAGGAACGGCACGTCGGCGTACCGGGTGAGCGCCTCCGTCACGATCTGCACCGGGTTCGTGTAGTTGAGGATCACGGCGTCCGGTGCGGCGGTGGCTCGGACCTCCTTCGCGATGTCCATCAGGATCGGGATCGAGCGCAGCGCCATCGCGAACCCGCCCGGGCCCGCCGTCTCCTGACCGACGATCCCGTGTCGGGTGGCGATCGACTCGTCGAGATGTCGAGCCTCGAGCCCCCCGGGTCGGAACGCGGTGAGCACGAGGTCCGCGCCCTCGATGGCCTCAGCGCGCGAGCTCGCCGCCTCGATCCGAACGTCCGAGGCGCCGCGAGAGCGCATGATGCTCCGCGTGAGCCGCGTCTGGAGCTCGAGCGCCTCGGCGTCGATGTCGGACAGGACGAGGGTCGGCTCCGGGAACCGGTCGTGCAGCCGCGCGAACGCGTACGCGATCCCGGGCATGTACGCGGATCCGCCGCCGATCACGCAGACCCTGGTCACGCGACCCTCACGTGGCGGAGACTAGCATCGACCGAACGACAGGAGCGATCACGATGGCAGAGCTCGCGATCAACGGTGGAACCGCGGTCCGCCCGCAGGGATATCCGGCGTGGCCGGTCTGGAGCGAGCGTGAGATCGAGGCGGTGACCTCGGTCGTGCGGAGCGGCGAGTGGGGTGGATACCCGGAGCCCGGGGTGCATGCCTCGGCCTTCGAGGAGCGCTTCGCGGCGTACCAAGGGGCAGCCCATGGCGTGCTCATGGTGAACGGCACGATCACGATGGAGGTCGCGCTGAAGGCCCTCGACATCGGCTGGGGTGACGAGGTCATCATCCCGGCGCTCACGTTTGTCGCCACGGCGTACGCGCCGATGGCGGCGGGTGCGCTGCCGGTCATCGTCGACGTCGAGCCCCGCACCTGGACGATCGACCCCGACGCGGTCGAGGCGGCCGTCACGGAGCGAACCAGGGCGATCCTGCCGGTGCACCTCGGACACCACATGGCCGACATGGACCGGGTCATGGACATCGCGAAACGTCACGGCCTCGCGGTGATCGAAGACTGCGCGCACGCGCCCGGACAGCGGTGGAAAGACGCCGGTGCCGGGTGCATCGGCTCGTTCGGTTCGTTCAGTCACCAGTCCTCGAAGATCCTCACCTCGGGTGAGGGCGGTTCGCTCCTCACGAAGGACGAGGGGCTTGCCCGCCGGGCGCACTCGATCGTGGACTGCGGTCGCCCCAAGGACGCCGAGGAGCGAGAGTTCACGTTCGGCGCGAACTACCGGCTCGGCGAGCTGCACGCCGCGCTGCTGCTGCCGCAGCTCGATCGGTTCGAGGCACAGCGCATCGAGCGCGAAGGGAACGCCCGCTATCTCGAGGAGATCGCGACCTCGGTACCCGGCGTGCACGTGATGAAAGCCGACGAGCGGATCACCAGGTGGAGTTTCTACAACTACATCCTGCGCATCGATCCCGACGAGTTCGGCGCGGAGAACGAGGCCGTGTGCGCGGCGCTCGAGGCCGAGGGCATCCCCGGCGAGGTGCAGTACCCCCCGATGAGCCGCTACGACCTGTTCCAGCCGTCGCGCTCCCGGCTCCCGGTCGCGGTGGAGTTCGCCGACCGGCTCGACCCCTCGAAGATGACGTTTCCGGTCGCCGAGGCCGCCGGCCTGCGCGAGTCGATCTATTTCATGGAGAACACGTTCCGCGCGGGTCGCGAGGGCATCGAGGACGTCGTCGAGGCGCTCGCGAAGATCCACAAACACGTCGACGAGCTTCGACCCTCAACTCAGCCGTTCGGGTAGAAGCGCGGTAAGAGGCCGCGATTCGCCTCGAGGAGCGCATCGAGGAGTGGAACGGCAACGTCGTACTCGCGTACCAGCGGGTTGGCCATCAGCGCCGCGAGCGCCGCTCGACGGCTGCCGGTCTTCGCGGCCTCGATGGCCAACCGCTCGTAGGCCTTGGCCGCCTGCACGAGCCCGAGCATCTCGGGGGCGAGCGCAGCGGTGGGGAGCGGGTGCGCCCCGTCCCGGTCCACGCGCGCCGAGATCTCGACCACGTCGTCGTGGGGAAGGTTGGGGATCGCGCCGTCGTTGCGGGCGTTCACCACCTGCACGTCACCCTCGCCGTCGTACAGCGAGGCGATGAGCATGGCGGCGGCCTCGCTGTAGAAGGCGCCCCCGCGCTCCTCGAGGAGCTTGGGCTTGATGTCGAGCGACGGGTCCTTGTACATCTCGAGGAGACCGGCTTCGATCTCCATGACCTCCTTCGCGCGGATGTGGCCCCCCCGCTGCTCCTCGAGCATGCGTTGCGTGAAGTAGTAGTAGCGCAGGTAGTACGACGGGATCGCGCGAAGCAGCCGCACCAGCTCGAGCGGGACCTCGCCCTCGAGCTCTGCGAGGTAGGAGCGGTACTCCGGCGACCCATCCGGAGCATCCACGGCCTCGAGCAGCTCGGGAAGCCGATCGACGCCGTCCACGAGGATCGCGCGCTCCCACGACAGGTGGTTCAGCCCCACGTGGTCGAGCTGGATCCGCTCGGGATCGGCGCCGAACAGCCGCGCGAACTCTCGTTGAAAGCCGATCGCCACGTTGCAGAGCCCCACGGCGCGGTGTCCCTCGTCGAGCAGCGCCTGCGTCACCATGCCGGTCGGGTTCGTGAAGTCGACGAACCAAGCGCCCGGGGCGCCTCGGCGTGCCGTGAGCTCGGCGAGCTCGAGCACCACGGGCACGGTTCGGAGCCCTTTCGCGAAGCCGCCGGGGCCGGTCGTTTCCTGGCCGATGCACCCGAACTCGAGCGGGATGGTCTCGTCGACCAGACGGGCCTGGTTGCCTCCGACGCGCAGTTGCACCACGACGAAGTCGGCGCCCTCGAGCGCCTCGTCGCGGTCGGCGGTGAGCGTGAGTGTGCCCTCCCATCCCACCTTCGCGAGCATCCGCGAGGCGAGACCTCCCACGATCTCGAGGCGGCCAGGGGCGATGTCGAGCATCGCGAGCTCGTCCATCGGCAGCCGGTCCCCTCGACGCGCGAATCCCTCGACCAGCTCGGGGGTGTAGGTGCTTCCAGCACCGACGACCGCCACCTTCACACCCATGGTCTCGGCATCGTACACTCGCGACATGAAATCGTTAGGAAACTTTCCTGACCCATTCCTTGCCGAGATCTGCGCCCAGCCCGATGCTCTGCGCCGGGCCGCGGCATCGCTGGTCGAGCAGCGGGAGTCCCTCGAGCGGATCCGGGAAGCCGGCGCCAACGCCCGCACGATCGTGTTCACCGGTATGGGGAGCTCATACGACGCGTGCTATCCGGCCGTGAACGACCTCGCCGGACGGGGGGTGCCCTCAGTGCTCGTGGACACGGCCGAGCTGCTCCATTTCCGCCGCGCGATCCTTACGCCTCACACCTTGCTCATCATCGTGAGCCAGTCCGGCGAGAGCGCGGAGATCGTGAAGCTCGTCAGCGACCTCGCGAAACAGCGCTCGCGACCGTTCGTGGTCTCGGTCACGAACGGGCTGAACAACGACCTCGCGCGCCGAGCCGACATCACGCTCGACACCTGGGTCGGGCTCGAGACCGGTCCCTCCACGATCACGTTCTCGGGCTCGATGGCGACCTTGTCGGGCATCGCCCGGCTGCTGGCTGGCGACAGCGTCGATACGGCGATCGATCGCACGCGAACGGCTGCCGAAGGAGCTGCGCTCGCCGCCGAGCGCCTGCTCGAGGACCCGGAGGCTCATGCAGAGGAACTCGCCTCGTGGATGGGCGGGCGCCAGGTCATGGTCGTCCTCGGGCGTGGTCCCGCACGGGCGGCCGCCGAGATGGGGGCATTGCTGCTGAAGGAGTGCGGCATCATGGCCGAGTCCCTCGAATCGGCGATGTTCCGCCACGGCCCACTCGAGCTCGCCGGGCCGGGGATGTCGGCGATCGTGCTCGCGACCGAACCGGAAACGCGACGCCTGGACCTCGGCCTCGCGGCCGATCTCGTGCAAGCGGGCGTCGCGGTACTCGTCGTGACGCCCGACGGCGAGGAGCCGAAGGGTGCACACGCCGTGGCCACGGGATTCCTGGACCGAGCGCTCATGTCGGCGGTGTCGATCATCCCGGTCCAGCTCCTCGCCTGGAAGCTCGCCGTCTCGAGCGGTCGCACTCCCGGGGCGTATACGCGCGCCTCGAAGGTAACGACACGTGAGTGACGCGGCCTCGCCTCGCGTTGCGCTGACGTTCGATGCCGAGCACCCGGACCGCCCGCTCTGCCCGCCGCGCAACGCCGAGCGCATCCTCGACGCGCTTTCCTCCGCAGACGTGCGCGCCACGTTCTTCGTCCAGGGTCGATGGGCGCGTTCGCAGCCCCTCGCGGCCAAGCGGATCGCCACCGAGGGCCACCTCGTCGGGCACCATTCCAATTACCACGCTCGGATGACCCTGTTGTCCGACGACGGACTCCGTCAGGACCTCGCCGAGGGAGAGGAGGCGATCAAGGACGTCATCGGGACCGACCCTCACCCGTGGTTCCGGTGCCCGTTCGGTGAGGGCTTCGACGACCCTCGCGTGCGGGGCGCGCTCGAAGAGCTCGGCTACCGCAACGTGGATTGGCACGTAGCGGTCGAGGACTGGGAACCGTGGCGCACCCCCGAAGCCATCGCCACCGACGCGGTCGGCGGCGCGCTCGCTCACGGCGACGGAGCCGTCGTGCTCCTGCACACGTGGCCGGGCCCGACGGCCGATGCCCTGCCCACGGTGGTTGAGCGGCTGTCGAGCGCGGGCGCGCGCTTCGTCACGGTCGATGAGCTGGAACGGCTCCCGTGAGGCGACCGGCGGTGCTCGCGGTCGACGGAGGCGGCTCGAAGGTCGACGCGGTGCTGCTCACGCGGGGCGGCGACATCGTCGCCGCCGTGCGACTGAACAACGTCGACCACGAAGGCACCGAAAGCGATGCGTACCTCGATGGCGTAGAGAGCGCGGTGAACGCCGTTCGCGACCGGGCCGGACTGCACCCGGACCGGATCGTGTCGCCGCTCGGGGCGTTCTGCCTGGCCGGCGCCGATCTGCCGGCCGACGATCGACGGATCGCTCGCTGGTTGGTGAAACGCTCCTTCACGCAGGAGACCATCGTGCGGAACGACACCTTCGCGGTGCTGCGGGCGGGCACCGAACGCACGTGGGGGGTGGCCGTAGTCTGCGGGTACGGGACGAACTGCTCCGGTGTTGCCCCCGACGGACGGATGTTCCGGCTCCCGGCGGTGGGCGGGATCTCAGGTGACTGGGGCGGCGGCCACGACATCGGCGAGATGGCGCTGTGGTACGCGCTCAGGGCGCAGGACGGCCGGGGCGAACCGACGAGCCTGGCCACCCTCGTCCCCGAGCACTTCGGTGTCCGCCGACCCCGCCAGGTGATGGAGGCCATGTACTTCCACCGCCTCGACGAGGGACGCGTGATCGAGCTCCCCCCAGTGGTCTTCCGCGCGGCGGCTGAGGGCGACGCGGTCGCACAGGGTATCGTCGACAGGCAGGCAGACGAGGTCGTCGCGATGGCCGGCACCGCGATCCGCAAGCTGCGGATGCAACAGCTCGATGTGGACGTCGTGCTCGGTGGGGGGATCTTCCGCAACCCGTATCCGGCGTTCTTCGAGCGGATCGAGCAGGGGCTGCGGGCGACCGCGATCGCGGTCTCCATCACCGTCCTGGGGGCGCCCCCGGTAGTGGGTGCGACTCTGCTCGGTCTGGACCGGCTCGGCGCGACGAAGGCAGCTCGAGCCAAGGTCCGAGCCGCCTTGACCCACGACCGGATGAACGCCGACACTCTGCGGGTGAGCTAGGAGGCACTCCGATGGCGAAGATCGAGCTCGATGGCGTGACGAAGGTCTTCGGCTCGGACGTCATCGCCGTGGACGATGTCTCGCTTCAGATCGAAGACGGTGAGTTCATGGTGCTCGTGGGCCCATCGGGGTGCGGCAAGTCGACCATCCTCCGGATCCTCGCGGGTCTGGAGGACGTCACCGCAGGCGAGGTGATCATCGGCGATCGGCAGGTGACCGACCTGCCGCCGAAGGACCGGGATATCGCGATGGTGTTCCAGAACTACGCGCTCTACCCCCACATGACGGTAGAGCAGAACCTCGGCTTCGGTTTGAAGCTCCGCAAGATGCCGAGGGACGAGATCAAGGCGCGGGTCGATGACGCCGCGAAGATCCTTGGCCTCGAGCCGCTCATGCAGCGCAAGCCCGCGGCCCTGTCGGGCGGCCAACGCCAGCGGGTGGCGATGGGCCGCGCGATGGTCCGGGAACCGATCGCGTTCCTGATGGACGAGCCCCTATCGAACCTGGACGCCAAGCTCCGTGTGCAGATGCGTGCGCAGCTCGCGCAGCTGCATGACCGGCTGCAGACCACCACCGTCTACGTTACGCACGACCAGGTCGAAGCGATGACCCTCGGGGAGCGCGTGGCTGTGCTGAGGGATGGGGTGCTCCAGCAGGTCGATACCCCGCAGAACCTCTACAACCATCCCGCGAACCTCTTCGTCGCCGCGTTCATGGGCTCGCCGCCGATGAACCTCGTCGAGGCGCACGTCGCGGACGGAAAGGTGTCGTTTGCCGACTTCCAGCTGCCGCTGGCATCGTCCCACCCCCTCAGCAACTACGAGGGCCGTTCCGTGATCTTGGGAATCCGTCCCGCGGACCTGGAGGACACGGCCGTGAGGTCGAACGACACGCTCCCGTCGATCGAGATCTCAGCCGACGTGACCGAGGAGCTCGGCTCGGAGGTCAACGTCTTGTTCCTGATCGACGCCCCTCCGGTCGCAACCGAGGAGCTCATGGCAGCCGCCGACGCCCCGGACGAAGAGCCGATCGTGCTGCTCGGGGAGTCGCCGAGGGCGATCTTCTGCGCACGCGTCGATGCCCGGAGCTCGGTCCGTCCTGGCTCGAAGATCCGGCTTTCGGTCGATCCGGCCCGGTTCCACTTCTTCGACCCCCGCACGGGGCTCGCGGTAAGCGACGACGCGACCGCGATGGCGACGGCTTAGCGCTTCGGTTCGGTCGTGCTTCCGCCGGCCGGCAGCCAACATTCGACCGTGACGCCCTGGCCCGGCGCGCCCCGCAGTCGACACCATCCACCCGCGACCTCCGCACGCTCGATCATCGTCGGCACCCCGATGTGACCCGGCTGCGAACCGGTCACGTCCTTGCCTTCGAAGCCTTCGAACCCCTTCCCGTCATCGGTGACTCGGAGCGAGAAGCCGTCGTCCTCGTCGGCGAGCGCCACCGTGAGGTGCGTGGCCTCCGCGTGCTTCCGAGCGTTCGTGATGGCTTCCTGTGCGACGCGGAACAGCGTTGCGCGAACCTCCGGCGGCGGCTCCGCCTCGAGGGCGTCCACGATCTCGAAGGCGATCGCGTCTTCCGCACTCGGGTTGCCGAGATACAGCCGGAGTGCGGGAACGAGCCCATCTCGGTCCAGCGCCGGCGGGCGGAGCTCGAACAGCAGATGCCGAAGGCGCTTCACTGCCTCGTTCATCGTCACGTGGAGTTCGTCCGCCTCGGCTCGTAGTTGAGGATCCTCGAGGCGCCGAGCGAGCGACTGCGCGCGCATGTCGGCAGCGCTGATCACCTGGATCGAGTCGTCGTGGATATCGGCCGCGATCCGCCGACGTTCCTCCTCTTGGGCTTGCTCGAGCCGCGTCAGGAGGCGCCGTCGGTCATCGAGCGTGCGGCGCAGGACCTCGAGGCTCGTTCGAAGCTTGTCCTCGACCTGCTTCTGCTCGGTGATGTCGAGCATGATCCCCCGCCAGAACATCGGCCGGTCGTCGTTGTCACGAACGAGGACGGCCTCGTCCCGGAACCAGACTTCCCGTCCGTCCGCAGCGAAGATCCGGTATTCCGAGCGGAACGGGAATCCGTTCGCATTCGAAGCCTGGTGCTCGTGCACCACGCGCTCACGATCGTCGTCGTGCATCCGAGCGAGCCACATGCTCGGGTCATCACGCCACTCGTCGGCGGAGATCCCCAAGATCTCGAAGATCTGCGGGCTCGTGTAGACGTTCGTGGACAGATCATCGTTCGCGTCGATGTACAAGATCGCGGGGATCCCCTCGACGAGATGCCGATAGGTCTCGTGCGCCTCGCGCAGGCTCTGCATGAACTGCGGCGAGAGTGGGATCGTGGTCATAGCTTGTATCCGAACCGGCGAAGGAGCTCCTTGCGCTCGGCCACCTGATCGTCGTCCTCGACGCCATTCGGCGAACGGCCGTCCACCACGCCCAGGATCGCGCGCCCCTGATCGGTCTGCCCCACGACGATCTCGAGCGGGTTCGCGGTGGCGCAGTAGATGTGGCAGACCTCAGGGACCGCCTTCACGGCGTTCAAGACGTTGATCGGGAACCCCTCACGCAACGCGATGATGAACGCGTGGCCGGCGCCGATCGCCTCTGCATTGCGGACGGCCACGTCGATCAGCTCCTGATCGTTGCCGCTCCACCGGACCAGACACGGCCCGCTCGATTCGCAGAAAGCTACGCCGAATCGCACGACGGCCGATGCGGTGACGAGCGCTTCGTGGAGGTCCTCGACCGTCTTGATGAAGTGCGACTGGCCGAGGATGACGTTCAAGTCGTCGGGCTTGTCGAAACGGACGGTGGTGATCTCCACGCCGGCGAGACCCCCTTCCAGCTCCTAGAACACGGTGCCGAGCCTCGAGACTAGCCCCGCGAGGAGCGAGATTCGAGGAACCACGCTGTCGAGGTCGATCCACTCCTTCGGACCGTGATCGTCGCCTCCGACGGGGCCGAGACCGTCCAGCGTTGGGACACCCGCCGCCGATGTGGTGTTCGCATCGGACGCTCCGCCCGTCGCCGCGTCCTTCAATCCGAAGCCGAGCTCGGCCGCCACCTCCGTCGCGAGTGCCGCGAGCTTGGCTCCGCCTTCGCCCTTCTCCATCGGGCGGTGCCACGCGCCACTGGTGACCACAACCTCGATGTCCGAGACCGTATGCCGGTTCGCGATGTCCGTGATGGCCTCCTCGGCCGCCCGGAGCGTCGCCTCGAACGGCGAGCGCAGGTCGACGTCGACGACGCAGATCGCGGGGACGACGTTCGTCCTCGTGCCGCCGTTCACGACCCCGACGTTCACCGTGACGCCCGGCCAGCGACCGTTGAGCGCCTGGAGAGCGACGGTCTTGTGCGCTGCTTCCAAGATCGCGCTGCGCCCGCGTTCGGGCTCCACGCCCGCGTGCGCGGCACGGCCACGAACCTCGATGCGGAAGTCGGAGACGCCCTTGCGACTCGAGACGATGTCCCCGTTCTCCCGAGCGCCCTCGAGCACGAAGGCGACGTCAGCCTCCGCGGCCAGGCTCATGATGTGGTCGCGCGAGAAGGGGGAGCCGATCTCCTCATCCGGGTTGCACACGTACGTCACGCTGCCGAATCCGTCGAACCCGGCTTCCTGCAACGCCTCGACGGCGAAGAAGCCGGTGAGCAGTCCGGCTTTCATGTCGGACACGCCGGGGCCGAGCGCTCGCGAACCATCTACCTGGAACGGCCGCTCGGCAACCGTGCCAGGGTCGAAGACCGTGTCGGTATGACCGATCATCAGCACCCGCGGGCCCCCGGCGCCCGACAAACGACCCACGATCAGATCGCCGAGCAGGGGCTCCTCCTCGGCTGGGCGATGCGGGATGCGCTCAACGGCCCAGCCCCCCGCCCTGAATCGCTCGGCGCACATGTCGGCGATGGCGTTCACACCCTCGGGTGTGTAGGAACCACAGTCGACGTTCACCATGTCGCGAAGAGCATCAACGAACTCGTCGTAGGACCGCGATGCGATCTCGCGGAACGTGTTCATCCCTTCGACCATGTGCGCGTCCTCGACCGGATCGAGCGTCATCCTACGGGGTAGCATCCGCGCGTGGCCCGGCGCGAAGGAGACCTGAACGGCTGGTGGACCTTCTGGAAGGTGGTCCTGGGGGCGCTCTGGCGGTTGCCGTTCCGGCTGCGGATCGTGGGATCGGAGCGCATCCCGCGTTCGGGAGGAGCCATCATGGCCGCGAACCACGTGAGCGGGCTGGACGGGGTGCTGTTCGCGCTCGCCACCGCCGAGCGGGCCCGTCGGATGACTCGGTTCCTCGTCGCTGCCGAGTTCTTCCGGTGGCCGGTGATCGGCTGGGCGCTCGGCCGGTTCCGCCACATCCCTCTTCGCCGAGGGGAACGTGACACGCCCGCGCTTGTTGAGGCCCTCGACGCGATCGGCGGCGGCGCGCTCGCCGGGATCTTCCCGGAAGGCAGGGTCAACCCAGATCCGCGGTCGATGCAGCGAGGCAAGTCCGGCGTCGCGAGGCTCGCGCTCGCGAGCGGCGCACCGGTCGTGCCCGCGGGTATCTGGGGCACCCAGGCGCGGTGGCCGAAGACTGGGTTGACCCTGCGCCTACCCCTGCGAACGACGCACGTCGTCGCGTACGGTGAGCCGATCCCCCCGGCCGGTGATCCCGCGTCGGCGGCCGACGTCCAGGCGTTCACCGATCTGGTGATGGCGGGTATCGCGAAGCAGGTCGAAGAGGCGCGCGCGATCTTCGAGACCTTGGGATGAACGGACGTGTCGGCTAGATCGCCGCGACGGCGGAGATGAGGTTGGAGTCGCGGAGCTTGCGAAGCGCCTCGCGCTCGATCAGGCGCACGCGCTCGCCCGAGAGCCCGAGGACCTTGCCGGTCTCGCGGAGCGAGAGCGGCTGACCGTTCTCCAAGCCGTAGCGGAGAGCGACCACGTGGCGCTCGCGCTCGTCGAGGACGCGGTCGACCGCCTCGCCGATCTCCTCTCGGAGCAAAGCGTCCTCGACCTCGTTGAACGCAGCGTCCGAGTCGACCTCCTCGATGAGATCGCCGAGCTCCGTGTCCTCGCCGACCGGCGATTGGAGCGAGAGCGGCTCGCGCCGGCCCATCTCGGTGAGGTCATCGATCTCGTCCACGGTGGTGTCGAGCGCCTTGGCCAGCTCCTCACGGCTCGGCTCGCGGCCCATCGTCTGAGCGAACTGGAACCGCGTGCGGTTGAGCTTGCGCAGCCGATCGTGGATGTGCACCGGGAGACGGATCGAACGCGAGCGATCCGCGATGGCTCGCGTGATGCCCTGCCGGATCCACCACGTCGCGTAGGTGGAGAACTTGAAGCCTCGGCGCCAATCGAACAGCTCGACGGCACGCATGAGCCCGATGTTTCCCTCTTGGATGAGGTCGAGCAGCGGCAATCCCTGGCCCTGGTATTTGCGGGCCACGGATACGACCAGACGCAGGTTCGCCATGATGAAGCGCTGACGAGCAGCCTCGGCCTGGCGCACGGTCTTGCGCGCCTTCATGATGCTGGACTCGGCGCGGAGGCGACCCGCCCGCAGGCGGTCCTCAGCCTCCTTGCCGTGCTCGATGAGGATCGCGAGCTCGACCTCCTCTTCCTTCGTGAGGAGTGGCTCTCGCGCCGCCGCCTCCAGGTACAGCCGGAGATCGTCGGCGTCATCGGTGCCCAGCGGTCGTGCAGGTTCTGGCATTCCTCGTTCCTCTCCCCTCGAAGCCCCCGTGCGACCGGGCGCGCGAACTGCGCCCTGGGGAGGTCTTCGGGACTAGCGGACTGCGGCCTCCGGAGACGAAAAAACCGGCCTCTGCCAGCCGCCGATGGCCAATCCTAGCTTCCGAGCCCCCATTCTGTAAAGGCCCTCGTATGTAGAGACGTTGTGAAATCGCAGGTTATTCCCACTTTTTGGCGCTCCGACCTACGGCAGGCGTCACCCGTTCGCCGTCGAGGGCGCCCGGGTTCGAGGTGGCTCGACGCGCCTCGATGGACGGCCCCCTTCGATATGACCGAGGGTCAGCTACGGCGAAACGCGGACCGAGAGGACGGGAGCGATCCCGGCGGCGGTCTGCGACCACGTTCGGCCACCGTCGGCCGAACCGAACACGTCGCCGGACGTGGCGCCGAAATACAGCCCGAGGGGATCTCGACCATCATGGGAGAACGCCTGGCGGAGCACCGTCAGATAGGCGTCCTTCGGAAGACCATCGCCGTGCGGCTCCCAGTTGGCCCCTGCGTCCCGGGTCTGAAAGACGCGGACGTGGCCCTGCGCCGTCACGCGGTCTTCGTCCGAGTTCATCGGGATGACGTAGGCGCTCTCCGGGTCGCTTGGGTCGATCACGATCGGGAAGCCGAAATCTGAGGGAAGCCCCTCGGCGATCGAGGTCCACGTGTCGCCTTCGTCTTCGGATCGGTAGACACCGCCGTGGAACTGCATGAAGAGGCGGTTCGGTAAGAGGGGGACCCGATGCATGTTGTGGATGCAGCGCCCGAGCGGCTGCTGCTGCGCGTCCTCGGGCAGGTACCTGGGAACGATGCCGGTGTTGCCCAAGCGCCAGGTGGCACCGGCGTCGTCGGTGATCCACACGCCGACGGCTGATATGCCGACTGCCAGCTTGTTCGGGTCGCCCGGCCACGGACAGATCGAGTGCACCATCAAGCCGCCGGCGCCGGGGAACCACTCGGGGCGACTCGGCTGGTCCCAGAGCCCACGGTTGAGCTGCCAGGTCAGGCCGCCGTCACGGCTCTCGAACAACGCCGCCGGGTCGACGCCCGCGTAGACGAGACCCTCCTCCTCGCCGGGCGTGATCACCCAGATGCGCTTCACGCTCGCGTCCTCGTCCTCGGCGAAACGCGGCCCGTCGGTCTGCTGCCATTCGCCGGTGGGGTCATCGGTGTAGAAGACGCGGGGCCCGAAGTGCCCGTGGGTCACGGACGCGAGATACCGGCCGTTGCGAGGATCCTTGATCGCGTACTCCACCGACCACCCGGGGAAAGCGCGCGCCGAGATGTCCATCGGACCGCCGCGCTGACCGCGCAGGACGAACAGCCCCTTCTTCGTGCCGACGAGCACCTCGATGTGGTCCGCGCCGCCCGAAACCGCGCCGACGATCTCGATGCGCTCGGAGCCGATCAGCGGCTCAGAACCCGATGCGCGTTCGCCCCCGACGAACACCGCGACGTGCTGACGGATATTGCCCTGATCGTCCAGTACCCACCCCGTCGTCTTCGGGTGGCTACGCTCCAGCGCTCGGAGCACCTCGGTGACGGTGGAACCGTCGAGGGTCACCTCGCGCTTCCCTCCCGCGAGAGCTCGAAGCGGCGGCCGGAGCGCCACGATCGCCATGGCCGAAGTCTAGCGGGGCGAGCCGACAACCCGCTTGCGGTTCCTTGCCTCACCAGGAGACGCGGCGGCAGTAGGCTGCCCGGATGGCAGGCGGAACCCGCGTTCCCGAGGATCGTTTCGCGAACCTCGGCGGACCCGTCCATTTCGTCGAGTGGGAAGGTCCCGACGATCGGACGTTCGTGCTGTTACACGGCCTCGGCGGCTCGTACCTGCAGTGGCTGCTCGCCGGCCCGGAGCTCGCTCGTCTGGGTCGCGTGTTCGCCATCGATCTCGCCGGGTTCGGCAAGACCCCGAGGGACGGCCGCAGCAGCAAGCTCACCGCGAACCGGGCTCTGTTGTCGCACTTCATCGAGGAGGTGGCCGGAGGCGGACCGGTGATCCTCGGCGGCAACTCGATGGGCGGGGGCATCGCGATCATGCAGGCCGCGGTCGAGCCCGCGTCCGTGGAGGGCCTCATCCTGACGAGCTCGATCTATCCGTGGGCCAAGGGCGCGAGGCCCTCGCCGATGGTCATGGGCGGCTTCGCCCTGTATCGGGTACCTCGGGTCGGCGAATGGGTCCTGCGACAACGCCAGAGCCGCCTGAGCGCGGAGCGGGTCGTTCGCCTCGGCTTCCGCGTCACGATGGTCGACCCCTCCGTGGTGCCGGATTGGCTGGTGCGCGAGCACGTCGACCTGCTCGTCGAGCGCGCGGCGGACCCGGACGCGGCGCCCGCGTTCCTAGAGGCGGCGAGATCCCTCTTGCGCCTGGGCGAGAACGTCGAGCGCGGGAGGACGTTGCTCGACGACGTGAAGTGCCCGGTGGTGATGATCCATGGCCGGCAAGACCGATTCGTCCCCGCCGCGTTCGCATGGGCGGCCACCCAGACGCATCCGGACTGGATGGTTCGCGTGCTGCCCGGCGTCGGACACGTCCCGCAGCTGGAGGCACCCGCACGGTGGATGAAAGCCGTCGAGGACTGGTTCGCAACGCTGGACGGTTAGACGCCGGCGGTCTTGCAGATCTCCTCGAACGATTCCTCGAGACCGATCGCCAGCCGGTCGATGTCCGGCATGGCGTCCCAGTCACCGGTGAGGCCGAAGGCCATCGTTCCCGCGAGCGACGTGCATGCGATCGACAGGGCCGAGTTCTGGCCCAGCGGCATCGAGGGGTAGCTCGCTACCAAGCGCGCCCCGGCCAGGTACATCGGCTGCGGCGGTCCTGGGATGTTCGAGACGACGAGGTTGAACCACGCCCCTCGCGATGCGAGTCGGGCCGCACCGGCGAGCAACCCACCCGGCGCGTATGCCCCCAGCCCGATGATCGTATCCGCGCTCATGGCCATCATCGACTCCTTGAGGTGCTTCGTGCCCGCCCGGATCTCGAGGAGGCGCCGCCTCGGACCCATACGACCGACGGGGATGTCGACGAAAGCGGGCGCCACACGGTTGCCCGTCTCGGGATCGCCTGAACTCCGGACCGATACCGGCACCATCGCGCGGAGCGTGCGACCCGACGTCGGCTCCCGACGCTCCCGCAGCAGACGGTACAGGGCGCCGCCCACCATCGTGAGGATGACATCGTTCAGCGTCCCGCCGAGCGCGTCCTTCACGTCCTTGAAGCGCTGGACGGGCGCCTCGGTCATAGCGAAACGCCGATTCGGGCCGATGCGTACGTCGAACGGGCTCGCGGGCCGAGCGCCCATGTCGAGGATGCTGCGCAGGCCCGATGCCACCGTGCTGATCCCGAGCGCCGCGAGCCCTGGGGAGCTCCGGAACGCGTCGATCGTCGCGCCGAGCGCTTGCACCGGATGTTGGAACTCCTCGACGAGCGCGTCAAGGAGAAGGCTCGGGGGTGAGGGCTCGAGCTGCGGATGCCACTTGGGCGGCGGAGAGATCGGCGCCGCGTCGGGAGCGAGGTCGAACAACGCGGCCGCGAGGTGCATGCCCGAGACCCCATCGATCATCGCGTGGTGGACCTTCATGAGGGTCGCGACGTGTCCGTCTTCGAGGCCCTCGATGACGTACAGCTCCCACAGCGGCTTGCTGCGGTCGAGCGGTCTGGCCAAGACCCGTTGCACCTGATCTGCCAGTTCTCGTCGCCCGCCAGGCGAGGGAAGCGCCGTTCGGCGCAGATGGAACCCGAGGTCGAAGCTCGGGTCGTCCACCCACAGCGGACGGCCGACGTTGAACGGGACCATCGCGACCTTCTGTCGAAGGCGTGGAGCAACGTGCAGACGGGAGGCGATCACCGACCGGACATCCTCGAACGTCAGGCGCTCGTCGGGACGGATCGATGGGTCGAGCACAGACAGTCCTGCCACGTGCATGTGCATCGCCGGCCGTTCCAGATACAGGAACGACGCGTCGAGCGCGCTCAGTCGTCGTGGCGTGGTCACCCCCCAACGGTACCGCTCCCCGCCAGGCAGGGGAACGGTTTCTAAGGGATCTGCTGTTCCTGCGGCGTTGCGGAACGCGCGAGACTCGCCGTCACCGCCGCGACGAGGATGAGGGTGCCGCCGATGGCGATCCCCCAGGTCACCACCTCACCGAGGAACAGCCACGCGAGGGTCGCAGCGGCGAGCGGCTCCAACGCGGAGACGATCGCCGTGCGCACCGCGCCGATCCGTTGGATCCCCTCCATGAGACAGACGAACGCTGCCGCCGAGGCCAACCCCATCCCGAGAAGCAGGAACCACTCGTTCGACCCGGCGGGCAACCGCCAGTGGCCGATCGCGTTCGCGTACAGAAACAGCCCGATCGACGCTCCCGCGCTCACCCACATCGCGCTGGTCAGGGCGTTCGTGCGGCGCAGGACCGCGTCGGCGCCAACCAGGTAGCAGGAGAACGTGATCGCCGACGAGAGTGCCAACACCACGCCGAGCGTCTCGATCTGCAAACCGGCCCCCGTGCCGACGACGATGACCGAGCCCACGAGCGCGCAGCCGAGCGAGAGCAGCGTCTGGCGTGCGGGCGCTACTCGTCCGATCGCCCACGTTCCGAGCGTCACCAGGACCGGATACGTGAAGAACAGGAGCGTGACCGCTGCAACCGTCCCGTGACCGAGCGCGGTGAAGAAGAAGGTCGCCTCGACCGCATACCCAAGGAGAGCGAGGAGCGCGAGGCCGAGGCGCTCGCCGGGCTCGGCGAACAACGGCCGCCGCAGCGCGACCAGGGCCGCGGCAAGCAACAGTGCCGCGAGGCCGAACCGGATCGACAGCATCGCCTCGACGGATAGTCCATGCCGGCGCGCGAACTTGCCGAGGAGCACGACGATACCGAACAGAAGCGCGGACAAGCCGACGAGCAGGCCGCCGACCGTCTCGCGGCGGGTCGAGGAGCTACTCCTCGTCGTCGACAAGCTCGATCCGCATCCGCTTGAACCCCTTGCCCTTGCTTTCCGTCTTCGTCACCCGGACCCGACCGACCTCGGCGGTGGACCGCACGTGCGTCCCCCCGTCGGCCTGCTTGTCGAGGCCCTCGATGTCGATCACCCGGATCGGGTCGACGTTCGCAGGGATGAGGTTCACTTTCGTGCGGATGAGATCGAGGTCGGCAACAGCCCGAGCACGCGGCAGGAAGCTCACCGTGACCGGGCGGTCCTTCTCGAGCTCGGTATTGAGCTTCTCCTCCACGATGAGACCGAACTCCTGGCTCATCGTCGCGAGCTCGAAATCCATGCGGGCGATGCCTGGATCCATGCTGCCGCCGGTCACCTTCGCGCCGTAGTCCCGGAACACGATGCCGGACAGCGCATGCAAGGCCGTGTGCGTACGCATGAGCAGGTGCCGGCGGGCCCAGTCGAGCTCGGCTTTGATCTTCGTGCCCTCGGGCGGGGCCGAGCCCTCCACCTGGTGCACGATCTGGCCGTCCTGCCTGAAGGTGTCGGCGACGCGGACCTCGCCCCCCTTCCACCGGAGCCAGCCGGTGTCGCCGGGTTGGCCGCCGCTCTGCGCGTAGAAGATCGTCTTATCGAGGACGACACCCTGGTCGTACATCTCGGCGACCGTCGCCTTCACCGACCGGAGATAGGCATCCGTCGTGAAGAGCTCGTCCGTCATGCCTACAGATTACCCGGGCCCGGTCTCGCGCATCCTTGCGCGTTGGGTCACGCGTCGCCCCCGAAGAGCTCCTCTCCGGCTCGGATCGGCACCGCCAGCCAGTTCTCGCCGGGGGGGATGGGGCAGCTCCAGTTCGGGTTGTACGCGCAATACGGGTTGTACGCGGCGTTGAAGTCGATCACCACATGTCCGTCCTCCCCTGGGCGGTCCACCTCGAGGTAGCGGCCGGCGCCGTACGTGTCCTTGCCGCTCGTGGCATCGCGGAACGGCAGGAACAGCTCGTGCATGTCGGGTGAGGAATACAAGGTGACCTGCGTGGGCTGTCCGTCGACCTCGAATCGGACGACGCCTGCTCGATGGTACGTCTGTTCGCCACCGGTGCTGGTCTGCATGACGATGGGCTCGCTCAGATCCACGCCATCTGTCTCGAGCGCGCCCTCGATCTCGAGCTCGGGCGTCTCCGGGAAGTACGACAACCCGGTGAACCTCGCGCGTTGCTCGTCGGTAAGCGGAGAGCGCGCGTCGTCACGGAAGAAGGCGTCCTTGTCCGCTCGGAAGTCGTCGAGGTCGCTCACGTGGCCGACAACCGATGATCCGGATCAGCCATTCCCGAGGACGAACGAGATCACGCGCTGCATAAGGTGCGGGATGTCAAGGAGCAGCGCCTCCTGGCGCTCGTAGAGCAACAGCTCCGCGTTCGGCAGGAGATCGAGGAGGACGCGCCCCAGCTCGGCCGGGTGCACCTCGTCGCCCTCGATGCAGATCAGCAGCACGGGGTTCGTGACCTGGCGCAGGAGGGCTCGATCGGGGACCGGGAAGTCCTGCACCACGCCGCGGATCGCACGGGCGAGACCGTCGGGGTCGTCGTGCGACCAGAGCATCTGCTCGACCTCGAAACGCCAGGGTGTCTGCAGGAACTCGGCGACACGCGCGGGATCGCCGAGCACGGTCTGCAACGCTTCCTCGGGAGTCTTGCCGGCGAGGTCGTCCGCCATCTGTTCATACCGCTCGCGGAACGCGAACGGCAGGTCGAGTCCCGCCGGTAGGAGCCAGATCGTGCGCTCGAAGCGGTCCGGCTGCCGCGAGAGCAGGTTGGCGATGGCTCCGGCCCCGAGCGAGGTGCCCACCGCGACCGTCGCACCGTACGCGGAGGCAACCGCGTCCAGATCGCCGGCGAAGTTCACGAACCCGAATCCGGTCCCGGGCGCGGTCGACCTGCCGTGACCGCGGAAGTCGAAGCGCACCTTCGTCCCCGGGACGAGCGGCGTGAAGGCGGCCAGCTCGTTCCGGTTGTTCGTGAGCCCGTGCGCGAGGACGGTGACCGGCTGGCCTTCGCCTTCCACCTCGACGAACAAGGAGGCGTCTTCCGTCTCAACCACAGGCATGGGATCCTCGGAGATAGATACGGCTACTGCAGGGCGTCGAGCGCGCGGCGGATCTGACCGAGGTGGAAGCGGTCGTGACCGGCGAGGAGACGGAACGTCAGATCGAAGCTCTCGGGCCCTCGCTCGGCGTGGTGCCCGACGCGGGCTCGCTCGGCCTCCGTGCTGCGAGCCCAGATCGCCAGGTTGGCCGCGCGCATCGCCTCGAAGGTCCGCAGGAGCTGCTCGGGATCATCCTCGTTGTGGCGCAGGCGCTCGACCCACAGGTCCTGGTCGTACCCGATGAGCGGCGGCTCGTCGTGCGCGACGATCCATCGGAGCCGGCCCGAGACGACGAGCTCCGCGTCCGCGATGTGCCCGGCGCACTCGAGCACCGACCACTCCTCGGGCTCGGGCCGCTCGCGCAGCCGATCGCCGGCCTCGGCGAGCGCTCCTTCGAGCGCGGCCGGGGTGGCGGCTTGGACCTCGGCGGGATCGTCGTCGCCGAGGAGGCCGAGCAGATGCTGCTGGTACGCGGCGGCCTCGGTGACCGGGTCGGGAGACGTCGGCCGCTGCATCAGCTCGACACCCCCACGATGTCGTCCTGCGGCGCGAGCTGGTCGCGGATCCGGCGGGCCCACGCGGCGATGAGCCCCGTGAGCAAGAGGAAGACCGCCCCCGATGCCATCAAGATCACGCGAGTGCGACCAGCGTCGCCCTCCACCCAGATGAACGACAGGATGAGCGCCGGCACGATGAACCCGAGGTTGTACGCGATGTCGAACAACGCGAAGGCCCGGCCTCGGAAATCGTCGGGCATCGATTGCTGGACGATCGTGTCCGCCGAGATCTTCCCGAGGAAGAACGCGAAGAACCCGACGAACAGCAGCGCGGCGAAGCCCGCCAGCGAGACGAGCGAACCGAAGATCAGCGATCCGGCCCCGAGCAACGCCATCGAGCCGAGGAGCAGGCGGATCGGCAGCACACGATCCTTCCACTTCTGCGCCAAGACGAGACCGAGCGCTCCTCCGATGAGGCCCCCTCCGCCGGACAGGCCCAGAGCCACCGAGCTGGCGTCCCCGCCCTGCACGAGGTTCTTCGCGTACAGGGCGAAGGTGAAGAGCCCGAAGCCCCAGAACTGGTAGCGCAGCATCTGGAAGGACGAGAGGCCCAGAGCCGCGGGCGGGCGTGACGCGAGCTCGCGCAGGCCCGCGCGGATGTTGTGCAGCACCCGAGAGGCCTCCCTGGCGAAGCTCGTTTCGTGCGGATGGGCCTCGATGTGTCGCATGCGTTTCGCGACGGCGGCCGCCACGAGGAGCACGGCCGCCCCTGCGACGACCACGAGCCACGCGGGCAGCGCCGCCGCGAGGCCGAGCGCGAACCCGATCCCGACGACCTGGAACAGAGCGCCACCGGCTTGCGACAAGCCGTTCCCTTGCAGCAGGTCCTTGCCCGACAACACGTCGGGGATCGCGGCCGACTTCACGGCGAGCGCGACACGCACGCACGCCTGGGCTGCGAGCAAACCCACGATGAGCGCGATCGTGGCGCCCACGTTGCCCTCGGTGGTCTGCGTTCCGAGCGGCAGCATGACGCCCAACGCGACGATGGCGACGATCGCGGCGGTCACGATGTTCGTCCACCGCACGACCTTGCGCCGATGGAACCGGTCGATGAACACGCCGATGAACGGCGAGAAGAGCGTGTACGGCACGTAGAGGGCCAACACAACTTTGAGGAGGTAGTCGGCCGAGGGGACCGTCGAGACGTCGAACCCCTTCTCTCCGCCGAACGCGATCGACTTCCCGATCGCTCCCTGCACGACACCTTGTCCGGCCTGCGCCAGGAACTGCACTCCCATCAACACCGAGTAGTCCTCGTTCGAGAACACGGAGAACATCTTGTTGAAGAAGTTCCCGAAGCTCGCGAGCTTCGTTTGCACGCTCGCCCGGCCGATCGCGAGCCCGCCGGCCATCGCCGTCGCGAGGCCGAGCGTGATCCAGGCGCTCGCGGTGCTGAACGGCGACCTGGTGACCGCGATGACGAGGACCCCTGCGATCACGATGAGCGCGAACGACAGCGCCGGGATCAGCGCGACGCGGATCCACAGATCCTTCTCGAGATCGAACCACTTCGAAGCGATGAGCCCCGGGAGCACGATCAACAGCGCGAGACCGAAGAGCACCCGCAGCGTGTGGCCGAAGTTCCCGAGCACGCCCGGATGGTCGGCGTACAGGGACGCGGTCTCTTGCTCGGCCCGCTTGGCGGCGTCGAGCACCTGAGCGGAGGGCGTCGCGAAGTTCGGGCCGGTGACGACGGCGAGATCGTCGTTGATCTTGATGAGGTTCGGGGCGGCGGGCGCCTGGTCCAGGAGCGCCGTGTTCGTCGTGTTGCCGTTGAACTGGCGCAGCAAGAAGACGACCGGCGGTTGAGGATACTCGCCCTCGACGGTTTGGAGCTCGTGGAAGAAACCCCGTGCCATCTTGTTGTACGTGGGATCCGTGAGCTGCGTGGGACGGTCGGCGAGCAGGTCCTTCACGTCGCCGAAGTACGTGGCGCTCCGCTTCACCGCGTCGCCGGGCAGACCGGTACGTGAGACGTTCGTGAACGTCTTCGCCCACCCGTACGCTTGATACGAGTCGCCGAAGTTCACGACGAAGACGATCGGACGGCCCGGCTCCGCGTCGGTGATCGACGCGGCGGCCGCAAGGGCGGTTCGGGTGGGCTGATCGATCCACTGGTTGCCCGGGTCGGCCCACTGGGCTGCGTCGCGACCGTTCACCCAGACGTACCCGAGCGACGCCACGATCACCATCGTGCCAAGGATGCCGGCGACCCTCGCGGTCCCGCCCCGGCGCAGCAGCCAGCGGATCGCCACCCACGCTCCGAGCCCGACGAGCGGGAACAACGCGGCGGTGGCGTTCATGAACCGGTAGTACGGGTAGGCCTTCCCGGCGATCCACCCGAGCGTGCCGAGCAGCGGGATGAGCCAGATCGCCGAGATCGAGCCGAAGTCGCTCGCCGGTCGCTTGTCGGTTCGCGCTCGCCAGATCACCCACACGATCGCGAGCAGGATGAGCGGCACGGTGATGAGCGGCTGGAGCGAATCCACCCAGCCCCACAGGCGCTTCTCGAACACCGCCTGGGTGTACGGCGGGGGAAGCGCGGCGTCGGCGAGCGACCCTTTCACGCCCCAGGGACCGACGAGCCACGTGGCGAGCCCGAGGATCATGCCGGAGCCGATCGAGAGCAGGTAGTGCCCGTCGCGCTTGAGCGCCGAGCCGAACGAGAACCCGCTGGTGAAGACGTGCACGACGAACAGCGCCGTCAGCGAGGCACCGAAGATGACGCACGTGGTGGGATGCGTGTAGGCCGCGGCGATCCCGAGCATGAACAACGCGGACCGGGCTCCCCACGACGTCTTCGACGGCGGGATGAACGCGAGCGTCGCGGACAAGATGTACAAGATCGTGATGTTGTCGAGATACCCGACGTAGGGCGTGGTCATGAACAGCGCGGCCGTGGACAACAACACGAGCAGGAACAGCAGCCGGTCCGTGTGCACCCGGTATGCGAAGGCGCCGAGCGCCAAACCGGTGAGGATCGGCACGCCGATCATCATGAACGCGCTGAACGTGTAGAGGTCGATGCCTGCGACCCGCACGAGCGTCGCTCCGAACAGCGGCACGGAGACCCGGTAGCCACCCGAGAACATCGAGAACGGACCCCATTCGCGTGCGATGAGGCCGGGGTTGTCGTGCATGAGGAGGTTCGCACGCCACGTGTACCAGGCCGGGTCGCGCGTGGGAGCACTGATCGAGGGATCGTTCAGGAACGTCCAGCCGAACGCGACGAGGAGGGCGATGATCGCGAGCGCGAGGACGATCCAGCTCCCGAGCGGCCCCTCGCCAGAGTCGAGCACCTTTACCGGTTCCTGGGTCCGGGCATCCTTCGTGAGCGCCATCCCCCCGGGTCCTCCCCTTCGTGCTCGGCCGATCGGCTCAGGTGCCCGCGCGCGCCTCGGGCAGGCACGGGAGCTTGGACAGGATAGACGACGGAAGTGCTGCATCGAAGACCAGATCGTGTTCGTGACCGGGCTCGGGCAGGTTCTGGTTCTTATACGTCTGTTGCTGCGTGAGCCCCATGATGAATTGGGACACTTGCGTGAGCGTGAAGCCGTTGTCGGCGAGCTCGGCGTCGTTCAACCAGATCTCCGTGGGACGCACGCGCTCGATCAAAGGCACGCCGTCGCCGTCGGCATCGAACGTGGCTCGGATCGATGAGTCGATCTTGTTGATGTCGATCATGAACGCGCCCGAGACCGCGGGATCGAGCTGCGTGCCGTGGTCGGCCGTGACGGCCATCACCCAGTTGCCCTTCCCGACGTTCTGGTTGAGGAAGTCGACGAGCTCGTGGAGGGCCGCATCCTGGTAGCGAACGGCGTCGGACATCTCGATGCCGTTCGCGCTGAACAAGTGCCCGATCGTGTCGATCGCCTTGTAGTTCAGGTCCAGCAGGTCGGGCACATCGTCGGCGCCGAAGCCCTCGGTCGAGATCACCTTCTCGATGAGCGCGGTTTGGAACGGCGTTCGGGCAGGCGTGTCGAACCCGTTCGACAGTTGCGCGATGTCGTTCTGGCGCCACTTGCCATCGAGCGCACCGTCGGCTCGGTCGAGCGCGTCCACGTACTTCGTGATGGGCGGCAGGTCGTTCACGTACGAGGGCAACGAGTAGAACGGGGCCATGTCCGACGTGAGGTTCCAGGTCGTGCTCTCGGCGCCGGCGGTCGCGGCAAAGGCCTTCTCGCGCGTGATCGCGAGGTCCGCGTCGCCGCCACCCCACCCGGTGCCGTGGCTCATCATCATGATGTGCGCCGACAGGGTCGCGATGCCTCCGACGAGCGGTAGGTTGCCCATCGCGCGGTCGTACACGTCGGCGAGCGTCGGCTCGATCATGAACTGCGGGCCGTTCTCGTTCGGCTTCTGGATCCGCCCGTTCAGCCGGAGATACTCGTCCACCATGCCGTTGTGCATCGGGAAGGCGCCGGTTCCTATCTCGGCGTGTCCGGTCGGAGTGTTCGAGGGCGACGAGCCGACCGTGACGTGGTCGAACCACGCGCCCTTGGCCATCAGCGACTTCAGGTACGGCCAATCGTTCTTCCACGTGTTCAGCACGTCGAGGCCGCCCGAGTCCCAGATGAGCGTCACGAGCAGCTTGGGGTCGGGCCGATCGGCGGCCGGCAGCAGCGCCTGCGTCTGCGCTTGGCCGTCGGGCGCGGGGAAGTCGAAATGCAGCAACGCCCCCTCGGTGGGCGCGAGGTCCGCGAGCGTGATCGCCTTGTCGTACACCCCCGGCTTCACGTAGCCCGGTCCGTACAGCAGCAACGGGACCTGCTGCGTGTAGTCGAAGGGGGTGGCATGCGTGAGTCCGCCGTTCACGAAGTTCGGGAACTTCGGGATGATCTGGATGTCGCCGCTGCGATCCAGGCGCGTGCCGTGCCACGTGCGGAGCAGCACCTCGTGCGGCGTCTGGGCGCAGACGGTGCGCGCCAGCGCTTTCGCGGTGACAGCCGGGGGCGGCGATGAGCTCGAGCCGGTGGGTCCGCCCGAGACCCCCGACGACCCGCTCGCTCCACCGCCGCCGGAGCCTGGGCAGGCGACCGCGACCATCACGAACGCGAGGAGCAGGGCCGAGCCGGTGAGCCGTCGGCTCACCCCTGCGCCCCGGGCAGGCACTTCAGGTCGGACAGGATCGAGGTGGGGAACACGGCGGCGAACACCTTGTCGGCGCGATCGGCCTCGGGGACGAGGTTGGGGTTCGAGGCACCCTGCGCCTTCGTGTAGTCGAGCACGAACTGCGAGATCTCGGCGAGCGTGAAACCGTTCGCCCTCATCGAGTCCTCGTTCACGTAGATCATGCTCGTCCGGACCGCCTTCACGACCGGCGTGCCGGTGTCCGAGGGGAACGCCCGCGCGAGGTCGCCCTCGAGCTGGCCCGGCGTCACCTGGAACGCCCCCGACACCCTCGGGTCGAACTGCGCCCCGTGGTCGGCCGTCATGACCATCGCCCATCGGCCCTCGCCGACCTCGCGGTCGAGGGCTTGGACGAGCTCTTTGAGACCGGCGTCCTGGGCCCGCAAGGTGTCGCGCATCTCAGGGCTGTTCACGGAGTACAGGTGCGAGATGTGATCGATGATCTTGTAGTTGATGAAGAGCAGGTCGGGGACGTTGTCCCGGCCGAACCCCTCGCGCTGGATGACCTCCTCGACCATCCGCGTCTGGTACGGGACACGGGCCGGGGTGGCCCAGCCTCCCTCGAGCTGCGCGATCGAGTCCTGACCCCAGTTCCCGTCGACCTTGCCGTCGGCGCGGTCGAGCGCTGGCGTGTACGCGCTGAGGTCCGGAAGATCGTTCACGTAACTCGGGAACGTGAAGAAGTCGGCGTTCTTGCCCTGGAGGTTCCACGTGGTGCCCTCGGCGCCCTCGTTCCCGCCTCCCGTCGCGACGGGAGTGCGGAGCACGGCGATGTCCTTGTCGCCGCCACCCCACATGGCTCCATGACCCATCATGTTGAGGTGCCAGGTGACGCTGGCCAGGTCGCCGACGATCGGGACGTTGCCCATAGCTCGGTCGTACAGGTCCGCGAGGGTGGGCTCCATCATCAGCGCCGGCCCGAGCGCACCCGCGCGGACGAGCTCGTCCCCCTGGCGGAACTCGGCGTCGACCTGTCCCGTTCGATCGGGATAGTCGCCGGTCCCGATCGTCGCGTGCGTCGCCGGGGTGATGGAGGGCGAGGAGCCGACGCTCGCGTTCTCGAACCAGACGCCCTTGGGGATGAGCGACCGAAGGTAGGGCCACTCCTTCGGCCATGTGTCGAGCACGCTCCGCCCGCCCGCGTCCCACACGAGCGTGACGATCAGCTTGGGGGGGCCGGCCGGTTCGGGGATCTCCGCGAGAGGTCGCCCGTCGGCCGGGTGGAAGCCATCGAAACGCAGGAGCTTGGCCTCCGTGGGCGCGATGGATGCGATCGTCACCGGCTGGTCGACCGACCCGGTCGCCGGGATGACGCCAGGGCCGTAGAAGAGCAGCGGCACGTCCTGGAGGTAATCCCACGGCCCCGAGTGCGGGAAGTTCGAGCCAACGAAGTTCGGCTCCTGCGGCACGATGATGATCTGTCCGCTGCGACTCGGATACGTGCCACGGTCGATGCGCAGGAGCTGCTCGGGCGGCAGCGAGCAAGCTGCCTTCGCGAGCGCCCCCGGCACCGGCTTCGTGACGGGCCCGCCGCTCGCGCCGTTCGGGCCGCCGGTGCCCTGATCCGAAGGCGCAGGCTCCGACGTACACGCGGCAGCGACGAACGCCGCGGTGAACGAGAGCGCGACGATCGTGCGAGGGCCGCGCCTCACGTGCGGGCCTCGGGCAAACACGGCAGGCCTTTCATGATCTCGGAGGGGAAGGCGGCCTGGAAGACGGTGTCGTTCGCCGTAGCCGGATCGACGGCGACTCCCGGCCCTGCCGTCTGCGCCTGCGTGAGCCCCATGACCCATTCGGCCACCTGCGCCAAGGTGTAGCCGTTCTGGCGCAGCTCGGCCGTGTTGATGAACATCTGCGTCGGCTGGATGAGGTCCACGATGTGCGTTGCGTCACCGTCGTGATCGAACGTCGAGTTGATCCCGGCCGCGATCGGCGTCGATGAGATCTGGAAGCCGCCCGAGACCTTCGGCGAGATCATCGACCCGTGGTCGGCCGTGACGAGCATCGCCCACTGCCCCACTCCCACCTGCTGGTTCAAGTCGTCCACGAGCGTCTTCAACGCGGCGTCTTGCGCGACGACGGCATCGCGCATCTCGAGTGAGTTCATGCTCCAGATGTGGCTGATGTAGTCGATCTCCTTGTAGTTCACGAACAGCAGGTCGGGGATCGCGTCCGCGCCGAAGCCCTCGCGCCGGATCATCTCCTCGAGCACGCGCGTTTGGTACGGGATACGTGCCGGAGTGTCGAAGCCCTGGAGGAGCTGGTCGATGGAGTTCGTGCGCCACTTCCCGTCGATCTTGCCGTCCGCGGCATCGACGGCCTGAACGTCGTTCTCGAAGCCCGGGACGCTGTTCACGTAGCTCGGGAAGCGGAAGTAGTCGCGCAGGATCGGGCTGAGGTTCCACTGGAAGGTCTCGGATCCCAACGTGTCCGAGTTGGCGACCTCGCGGATCACCGCGATGTCCTTGTCGCCGCCGCCCCACATCGAGCCGTGGCCGATCAGTCCGAGGTGGATCGAGACGGTCGCGAGCTCGCCGACGACTGGCACGTTGTTCATCGCGCGATCGTAGATGTCGGCGAGCGTTGGCTCGACCAACCACTGCGGCCCCTGAGCCCACGGTGTCGTGATCTGGCCGCCGATGCGGAGGCGGTGGGCGATGATCCCGTGATGGTCCGGGAACGCGCCGGTCCCGATCGTTGCGTGGATCTGCGCGGTAGAGGTCGGCGAGGAGCCCACGCTCGCGTGCTCGTACCACGTGCCCTGGGGGATCAACGACTTCAGGTAGGGCCACGCGTCGGGCCACGCGGAGAGCACGTCGCGTCCTCCTGCGTCCCAGATGACGGTCACGATCAGCTTCGGGGGGGTCTGTCCGGGAACGATCGCCTCGGCCATCGGCGTGCCGTCGGGAGCGTGGTACCCGCTGAACTGCAGTAACTGGGCCTCGGTGGGCGCGATCCCCGCCGAGGTGACGGGGCGCCCCACCGCACCTTGCGCGGCGATGTGCCCGGGTCCGAACCAGAACATCGGGACGTCGTTCGTGTACGGCCATGGGCCGACGTGCGGAAGGCCCGAGCCGACGAAATCGTACTCCTTGGGCAGGATCTGGATCTCGGCGCCGCGGTCGGAGCGATACCCGCGCCAGGTGCGCAGCAGCCATTCGTGCGGGATCGAGCAGGCGAGGGCCGCTTGGCTTCCGGGAACGACGGCCGGTACCGACGTCGAGGGCTTCGGCCTCGGCGCGACCGACGCGGACGAGGAGGTGTTTGTCTGCCTCTGGGTGGAGGTCGGCCGCGGGGTGCCGGAGGTGCGCTCACCGCCGGAGCCCGTACAGGACGCGGCCAGCAAGATCACGGCAGCAAGCCACGCGAAAGGTCGTCTGGAGGTCACGGGCGGCATACGAAACATCAGACCGAGCGAAACCTCAACATACCAGCGGCCTTCTGGCGTCCTTACGCCGACCCCGGGGTAGCGTGTCGGCGACGTGTCCGGACGACGTCTCGTCACCCTCCTCGCGATCTGCGCCGCGATCGGCATCCCCGCGGTGGCGCTCCGCGCGGCGTGCGCGGGCAGATCCTGCTCGAACGGAGGTGGCGACGAGGCACGGATCCCGTTCTGCCCGCTGCCGGACGCGTTGAAGGCGGACCTGGCCGCCGGCTTCCGAGAGGGTCGCTCTCCCGACGTGTTCGCGGTCACCCGCGGAGCGATCGTCCATGGAGGGAGCGACCCCGCGGACGACCTCGTCCCGTGGCCGTCCCTCGGCGCGGCCGATACAACCGGCGTGCCCATCGTGTTCTCGGGAACCGGCGTGGACGCATCCGCGACGGTGCCCGGTGGCACGGGCCTCGATCAGATCGCCCCGACGATCTCGGACATCATCGGCTTGAGACGACGACATCCCGGGGTCCGCGCCGGGGTCGCAGTCAACGGTGTCGCGGCGGGCGAGCACCCGCGCCTCGTGCTGGAGATCGCGTTGAAAGGGATCGGCACGCCGGATGTCCTGGACAGCTCCTGGCCCCTCCTGGATTCGCTGTTCCACCGCGGTGCGGGGACACTTCACGGCACGACGGGCTCGTTGCCGCTCGATCCCGCTGCGACGCTCACGACCCTCGGCACCGGTGGCCTCCCGTCGCAGCATGGCATCACGGGTTCATACGTCCGGAACAACGACGGCGATGTCGTGCGCGCTTGGGGCGACGGGGCGCCGCTCTCGGTGATCGCCACGCTCCCGGATGATCTCGATGAGAAGACCGGGCAGCGCTCGATGGTGGGTCTGGTCGCCACCGACGAAGCCGACCGCGGGTTGATCGGGGGGAACTGGTATCCGGACCATGACCGCGACGCGGTCACGGTGGCGAGCGCACCTGGTTCTGTGACGGCCGCCAGAGACATCCTGGCGCAGGGCTTCGGGCGCGACGCCGTGCCCGACATCTTGGGGGTGGTGCTCGCCGGGCCGAGAGCCGACGCACGGATCGGCCAGATCGTCGGACTCGCCCGGCGAGCATCGGGAGGGTCGCTCCTGGTCGTCGTGGCGGGCACCGGGACCAATGGCGCCGACCCGAACACCGTCGATGCCACCGGCTCGGACGTCGTCCAGCAGGTGGAAGACCTCGTCGAGGGTAGCGCGCCGATCGTGGACAAGGCCGTCGCAGGGGGCTTGTTCCTCGACCAGGCGACGCTCGCCAGCGAGCAGTTGTCCGGCGACGCGGCGGTGCAGGCGCTGCTGCGGGTGACAACCCCCGATGGGCAGCGGATGATGGCGGACGCGTTCCAAGGATTCGCCGTTTCCTTCGCGAGGTACTGCTGATGGCCGACTCGACTGCTCGCACGCAGGTCCGGACCGCGGATGCGCGGACGTGGGCGGGCGTCCTCGGGGTGCTCG
>JBDTYT010000008.1:0-35146 GCA_040005555.1 Actinomycetota bacterium
CGCCGGAGCTGCTCGCTCGTATCCGGGGCGTGCTGCGCCGAGCCAAGGAGATGCGCGCGCAATCGCCGCTCACCGGGTTGCCGGGCAACGTGCGGATCGAGGAGGAGATCGAGGGCCGCGTCCGCGCGCAGGATGAGTTCGCGGTGTTGTACGCCGACCTCGATCATTTCAAGGCGTACAACGATCACTACGGGTTCGCGCGCGGTGACCAGGCGATCCAGTTCACCGGACAGATGCTCCAGGAGGTGGCGCTCGCCGTCGGGGGCCAGGGCACGTTCGTCGGACACGTGGGCGGCGACGACTTCGTGATCGTGTGCCGCGCGGACGATGCTCCCGGGATCGCCGACGCCGTGCTCGAGCGGTTCGACCGCGAGGCCACCGACCTGTACGACGAGCAGGACCGCGAGCAGAGGTTCGTCGAGGTCGTCAACCGGCGCGGAGAGGCGCAACGGTTCCCGCTGCTGTCGATGTCCATCGGAGTCGCGACGACGGCCATCCGGAGCTACTCCCATTACGCGGAAGCCGTCGCCGTGGCGACCGAGATGAAGTCCTTCACGAAGAAACAGCACGAGGGATCGTCCTGGGCGGCAGATCGCCGAACGACCTAGACCTCGAGCACATCCGTCCCGGAGACGCCGAAGCCGGGGAACGACAACTCGAAGCTGCTCCCGCCATCCGGTCGAGGCGCGTACGTCAGCTCTCCTGCGTGCGCCCGCATGATCCGCCGAGCCAGGAACAGGCCGATACCGAGACCCTCGTGGCTCCTCGTGACGCTGCCATCGGTCTGCGTGAAGGCCTCGAAGATCCGATCGCGCAACTCCTCGGGGACGCCCGGGCCCCGGTCCGACACGGTCACCCGCACGTTCCCCTCGAGTGGTCGGGCCGAGATCTCGACGATGGCGGTGTCGGGCGAGAACGCCAACGCGTTCTCGAGCACGACGACGAGCGCTCGGGCGCCCAGCTCGAGGTCGGCCCACAACCGGGTTTCGGGTTCCGCGAGCGCTCCCGTGGTCACGATGCGACCCTCGAAACGCGGGAACTCGGACAGGGCGCGGTCCACGAGATCGCCTGCTGCCATCGGTCGTGTCGCTACCTCGACCCCCGCGCGATCCATTCGAGCTGCAGCCGCGAGGTTGCCGACCAGGCGCTTCAAGCGATCGTTGGCCCCGACGACGCCCTCGGCGAGATCGCGCACCTCCTCCGGCTTCAACGCTTCCCCTTGCTCGGACACGAGCATGGCGAACCCTTGGATCGTCGTCATCGGGGTGAACAGCTCGTGGGACAAGATCTGGATCAGCTCGCTCTTCGTGTGATCTAGCTCCTGGAGGTCCCGGGAAAGCGCCTCGGAGCGGTCCAGCAGCGACACGAGCTCGTGGATCACATCGGCCGTCACCTCGGCGGACAAGGAGCCCTGCCCGCGAAGCGACCGTCGGACGGTGCGCAAGATCTCGTCGGCGGACGTGCCCTTGACCACGTAGCCGACGGCGCCGGCACGGAGCATCTCGAGCACCGTCCGCCGGTCCTCATACGCCGACAGCGCGACCACGTGAGTCTGGGGCGAGTTCGTACGGATCTCTCGAGCGGCGCGCGCACCTCCGCCGCCCGGCATCTTCACATCGACGAGCGCAACGTCGGGTTTGGACTCGGCGGCCATCTCGATCGCATCGTCGGCGTCCTTGGCGGAGCCCACCACTTCGATCGTCGCATCCGAGGACAGGAGGTCGACGAGCGCCTCCCGGACGGCCGGCTCGTCTTCGGCGACGAGCACGCGGATCCGCTCCATGACCCCTCCCGGTTCCCACTAGGCACGAGTACGAGCACGCCAGTTGACGTTCCCGTCAACCATCGACGCGTCGAGGGCCCACCCTGAGGGGACCTTGGGATGCGAGACGCTACGGGGACGCGGGCGGCCCCGGCCGGCCGAGCAAGAACCCCTGCCCGAAGCGCACTCCGAGCGCTCGCAGGGTGTCGATCTGGGGCTGCGTCTGGAGGCCTTCGGCCACGATCGTGATCCCCATCTCATCCGCGAACGAGATGAGCGCCTTCGACATCGCCCGTCGCGCCCGGTCTTGGTCGACCCCGGCCGTGATGCTGATGTCCAGCTTGATGAGATCGGGTGACAGCTGGAGGATGTGCCGGAGGCTCGCGAACCCGGCACCGGCATCATCGATGGCGATCCGGACGCCCAGCTCACGCAGCCGCTCGAGCGCGACACCGAGCTCGTCGTAGTCCTCGATCGCCTCGTGCTCGGTGAGTTCGACCACGATGCGCTCGGGGTCGGAGGTGGTCAGGATCTCGATGAGCTCGGCGGATCTGGCGGTCGCCTGGGACGCGTTCACGCTGAGATAGCCATCACGCAACCGCGGGAGATCTGCGAGCGCGAGTCTGATGAGTGTGAGGTCGAGCGGGAAGGCCAGGCCGAGTAGGGGGGCCTCGCGGAACCATCGCTCGGTCGGCCAATCCGTGACGTCGAACCGCGCGAGCGCCTCGGCGCCCACCGGCGCGCTCGTCTCGAGATCGAAGATCGGTTGGTAGACCATCTCGACGCCGGCACCATCGATGACCCTGTGGATCCGCGCGGAACGCTCGTCGCGATCGGCGGTGGCGCGCTCGTCTCGGCGGAGCTGAGCGCCGAGCTCCTCGACGACGCCCGCGATCAACCCCACCGACACGCTGCCTTCGCCGCGGGCCGCTCGGACGATCGAGCGGACGATCTCGCTCGGGTCCGTGCCTTTCACGAGATACCCGACGGCTCCCGCGCCGAGCATCTGGAGCACGGTGCGCCGGTCCTCGTACGCGGAGAGCGCGATCACGCGTGTGCGTGGTGAGACGATGCGGATCGCGCGCGTCGCCCGGAGTCCGCCGCCGCTCGGCATGCGGACGTCGACGAGCGCGACGTCGGGGCGATGGCGCGTGGCGAGCGAGATCGCTTCGTCGGCGTCGCGCGCCTGGCCGATGAGTTCGAGGCGGTCGTCGGCCGACACGAGATCGACGAGCGCGGCCCGCAGCTCCGCCTGGTCGTCCGCGATCAGCACCGTGATGGGATCCATGAACCTCCCTCGACCGTATCCGGGGTTGGACGTGAGCGGCAAGGCGTCGGGCGTTCCCGTCCACCGGGCTATCATCGACCGGACCGGGGAGGTCGACGGTGGCTCGAGAGATCAGGGCACCTCGGGGCAACGAGCGCTCGTGCAGAGGGTGGCCGCAAGAGGCGGCGATGCGCATGCTCATGAACAACCTCGACCCCGAGGTGGCGGAGCGTCCCGAAGATCTGGTGGTCTACGGTGGGACGGGACGGGCCGCTCGCTCATGGGAGGCCTACGACGCGATCGTTCGGACGCTACGAGACCTGGCCGACGACGAGACGTTGCTGGTGCAGTCGGGCAAACCGGTCGGGGTGTTCCGCACGCACGAGATGGCACCCCGCGTCTTGATCTCGAACGCGATGCTCGTCCCGAAATGGGCCGACTGGGACACGTTCCGCGAGCTCGAGCACCAGGGCCTCACGATGTACGGGCAGATGACGGCGGGCTCGTGGATCTACATCGGCACCCAGGGGATCTTGCAAGGGACCTACGAGACGCTCGCCGAGGCTGCGACGCAGCGGTTCGGCGGCACCTTGGAGGGCACGATCACCTTGACGGGCGGGCTCGGCGGCATGGGCGGGGCGCAGCCGCTCGCCGTCACGATGAACGGCGGGGTCGCCATCTGCGTCGACGTCGACCCGGTCAGCATCCAGCGCCGGATCAAGACCCGTTACCTCGACCGCGAGACGGACGACCTCGACGAGGCCATCCGGTGGGCCGAGGAGGCGAAAGCGGCCCGTGAGGCGGTCTCGATCGGCCTGCTCGGCAACTGCGCCGAGGTTCTGCCGGAGCTCCTTTCCCGCGGGTTCGTTCCTGAGATCGTCACCGATCAGACGAGCGCGCACGACCCGCTCGGGGGATACGTGCCCACGGGGCTCTCGCTGGAGGATGCCGCGACCCTGCGTGAGCGCGATCCCGACGAGTATCAGCGTCAGGCGCACCGCTCGATGGCGGCACACTGCGCGGCCATGGTCGGGTTCTTGGACGCAGGCTCGGTCACGTTCGACTACGGCAACAACCTGCGCGCGGGTGCCGAGATCGGTGGCTTCGAGCGGGCGTACGACTACCCGGGGTTCGTGCCGGCGTTCATTCGACCGATGTTCTGCGAGGGCAAGGGCCCCTTCCGCTGGGCCGCGCTCTCGGGCGACCCGGAAGACATCGCCCGGACGGACCGTGCCGTGGCCGAGCTCTTCCCGGAGAACGAGCGGCTGCAGCGTTGGCTGCGGATGGCCGAGGAGCGCGTCGCGTTCCAGGGCCTACCGGCTCGGATCTGCTGGTTGGGCTACGGCGAGCGGGCGCGGGCCGGGCTGCGCTTCAACGAGATGGTCGCGAGCGGCGAGATCTCGGCGCCGATCGTGATCGGCCGGGACCATCTCGACAGCGGCAGCGTGGCGAGCCCGTACCGCGAGACCGAAGCGATGAAGGACGGCTCGGACGCGATCGCCGACTGGCCCATCCTCAACGCGCTCGTGAACACGGCCGCTGGAGCGCACTGGGTGAGCGTGCATCACGGCGGGGGAGTTGGTATCGGCTACTCGATCCACGCCGGCATGGTCGTCGTCGCGGACGGTTCCGCGAACGCCGCCGAGCGACTCGAGCGTGTCCTCACGAGCGACCCGGGGACGGGGGTCATCCGTCATGCCGACGCGGGATACGACGAAGCGATCAGGGTGGCGGCCGAGCGCGGAGTCCGGCTGCCCTGGCGCGAGTGACCGCCTAAGGCCGCCCGACCCGCAGTTCGAGGTGGCTCTGAGCGGGGATCCGCCTCCGCCGAGTCACAGCGCGCGTCGCAGTTTCCCGATCACCGGCGCCCAGCGCTCCGGACTCTCGAACTCCAGCTCCCGGATGACGTCCTCGATGACCGCCCGGGTAGCGTCGGTCGGGACGGAGTCGTGTGCAGTGGATCGCGGGTCGTCGATGACCTCGGCGTCGTTGTCGCCGTCCAGCCTTCGTGCTCCCTTCCGAGAGTCACTCACCTTCGCACCTCCCCCGCGGCGAGCTTGCGGACACTCTCTCGCCCGGGAGAGTCGTTTGTCAAGTGACACGGTCATATGACATAGTCAAACGGCCATGAAGTCGGCGTGGCGGAGGTAGGGTGGTGCGCGTGGGGTCATCCAGGATCGGAGAGTCCTTACGGGCCGCTCGAGCGCGCGTCGGATGGAGCCGTGAGGCGCTCGCGTATCACTCGGGGGTGAGCTGGTCCGCCATCGCGCAGATCGAGTCGGGCCGGCGTAAGGACGTCCGCCTGAGCAGTCTGTCGGCCCTCGCGAACGCATTGGGAGTGAGCGTCGACTATCTGATCGGGACCGGTGCGAGCACGCCACAGCTCTTCGAGCATCGAGTCCTCACCTATGGGTCCGACGACGACTTCATCGCAGCCGCGGGTCCGTTCCTCGCCGAAGGGATCGAGCGGTCGCACAGTCTGTTGGCCTTGACGACCGAGCCGAAGATCGGGCTTCTGCGTGACACGCTCGGCGAGCGCTCCGAACACGTCGAGTTCGCGGACTGGGCCGACTGGTATCGATCGCCCACAGAAGCGCTGAGCCGCTACGGCGCCTTCATGACACAGAAGGTCGGATCCGGAGCGGTCTGGGTTCGGATCGTGGCCGAGGCTGCTTGGGCGGGCGACACGGATGCCGAGATCGCCGCATGGACTCGCTACGAATCGCTGGTCAACCTCGCGTTCGCGTCATCGCCGGCCTCGATCATCTGCACCTACGACGAGCGCTCGTTTCCCGAGGACGTCGTCGCCGACGCGCTCAGGACTCATCCCGTGGTCGCTCGCGGCAGTGACACTGCCCCGAGTCCCGCGTACCGGGCTCCCGAGGAGTTCCTGCTCGAGCCTCAGAACGCGTCCGGCTCCCCTTAGGAGCGCCCGCCGTTGCCCGGCGCACGGTAGGCCGCCTCCTGCGAGGCGTAGCTCGGGTCGCTGCGGTAGACGAGGAAGTCGACCGAGGCCCAGATCGTCTTCGAGGTTGGCCAGAACAGCAGAGGGAAGATCCCGACGACGGCCAGCGAGGTGATGGTCAGCGCCGCGACGTGGACGTCGGGAAGATCCAGGACCAGCCACACGACCAGCACGACGATCCACACGAGCGTCGTGAGCCCGAAGTTCACCGTCATCGCTCCCAGGAACCCGCCCTCTTCACGCTCGAGGCGCAGACCGCAGGTTGGACAGCTCGACCGGATCGTGAACGGTCCGGTGAACAGGTCCCCGTGCCCGCACCGCGGGCAGCGGCGTACCAATCCCCGCAGCAGCACGGTCGGCGCGCCGGTGTGTTCGTGCGAGGTGCCGGGCGTTGCCGGCGTCCGAACCGGCTCCAGGTCCTCGTAGGGATTCGGCGTGTCGGACATCGCGCGTGCACTGTAGCGGTGCCGTCGTGCGACCGTGCGCTTCGATGTCGAACGCGCGCCACGGGGGCGGACGTGCGCTTCGGAGGCCGTAGTAGCCTTGCCGCCGTGCCGGTCCGGGTCGGGGAGACGCTCACGCTCGAGGACGTCGTGGCGGTCGCGCGCGGCCAGGCGGTCGAGCTCCCGAGCTCGGCCGTGGAACGGATCCGGGCGGCTCGGGCCGTCGTCGAGGAGAAGGTCGCCTCGAACGAGACGATCTACGGCGTGACGACCGGCTTCGGCTCGCTCGCGAACGTCCGCATCGATCCCGCGCAGGCAGATGACCTCCAGCACGCCATCGTTCGGTCCCACGCCACCGCGGTCGGACACCTGCTCTCGCGCGAGGAGGCGCGCGCGATGCTCCTGCTCCGAGCGCACGTGCTCGCGCTCGGCTACTCGGGCGTTCGCCACGAGGTGGTGGAGCGGATGATCCAGATGCTGAACCTCGATCTGATCCCGGCCGTGCCGGAGCAGGGATCGCTCGGCGCGTCCGGGGACCTCGCGCCGCTCGCGAACCTCGCGCTGCCGCTGCTGGGCGAGGGTGAGGTCCTCGGATCCGACGGTGTCGCGGTGCCCGCGGCCGCCGCGCTCGCCGCCGCGGGTCTGGAGCCGCTCAGACTCCGCGCGAAGGAAGGGCTGGCACTCGTCAACGGGACGCAGGGGATGCTGGCCGTGGGGATCCTCGCCGCGGAGCGCGTGTCGCGACTCGCGAGGGCGGCCGACGTGGCGGCGGCGATGAGCGTCGAGGGCGCGCTCGGCTCGGATCGCGTCTTCGATGAGCGGCTCCAGCGGCTCCGCCCGCACCCCGGGCAGGCCGCGTCGGCGGCGAACCTGCGCAGACTGCTGGCCGGCAGTGCGATCATGGCGTCGCATCGCGACAGCTCGCATCTCGTGCAGGACGCCTACTCCTTGCGCTGCGCGCCACAGGTGCACGGTGCCACGCGCGAGGTGTTGCGGTTCACGCAGGCGATCTTGCTCACTGAGGCTGGCTCGGTCTCGGACAACCCGATCGTCCTGCCCGAGGACCGCGAGATCCTCCCCGGAGGGAACTTCCACGGGCAGCCGGTGGCGGTGGCTCTCGACGCGCTCGCCGCCGCGACCGTGCCGCTCGCGAGCATCAGCGAACGCCGCCTCTACCGGCTGCTCGATCCCGCGCGCAACAACGGCTTGCCCGCGTTCCTCGTCCCCGACAGCGGTCTGAACTCCGGGTACATGCTCGTGCAGTACACGGCCGCGTCCCTGGTCTCTGAGTGCAAGACGCTCGCGCATCCCGCCTCGGTCGACTCGATCGGCTCGAGCGCGGGACAGGAGGACCACGTGAGCATGGGCATGACCGCGGCGCGCCACGCGCGCGAGATCGTCGCGAACGCCGAGGTCGTGGTCGCGCTCGAGGCGATGGTGGCGGCGCAGGCGCTCGACCTCCGAGCTCCGCTGCTCCCGGGCGCGGCCACCGGCGCGGCTCGGGCGGCGGTCCGTGCGATCGTGCCGTTCCTCGAACGAGATCGCGAGCTCGGGCCGGACATCCGCGCCGTGGTCGAGCTCCTGCGGGACGGCGGGCTCGTCGCCGCGGCCGAACGCGAGGCCGGCCCTTTGGACTAGCTCGGCGAGCGACGCTCGAGTGAGGTCGCTCCGCCGCGACGGCCGGCTAGCGGTGGTACACGATCACGGGCGTGCCGATCTTCGCGAGCCCGAAGATGAACTTCGCGTTCCAGTACGGCATCCGTACACACCCATGACTCGCCGCGTACGTGGGGACGTCGGTCCAGCCGTGCAGAGCGCGGTACCCATCGAAGTAGCTCGGGTAGTACAGGTGGTTCGGGCTGTAGCCGGCGATCTTGCGCGTGACGTGGAAGCTGCCGTCGCGCGTCGGGGTGCTGGGTTTGCCGCTCGAGATGTGCAAGATGTTCGTGATGTCGCCGTCCTGCACCGTGTACAGCACCTGTCGGGTCTGGTCGACCTCGATGTGGAAGCCGTGATCGCGTGACCGGGCCCGAGGGACGACGGGGTCGGCGAGCGCGCGCCACACGGCGGCGTCGACGGTGAACACACGGTTCATGCCTTGCACCTTGCGGAACGCGACGACGGCGTCGCCCGTCCGCGAGTCGTAGACGCGGTTGATCCCTTCGAGCCGGTAGTGCAGCGCGACGAGGCGCCGTTCGAGCAACTCGACGAACACTCCCGTCGAGCCGTCGTGCAACGAGGGCAGTGGGGTCGTCCGCGCCGCCGAGACCGCTTTCCCCGGAAGGAGGTCGGTGCCCGAGAACGTCGCGCGCGCCCGGTAGGTGCCGGGGTCCTCGGCCGCGAAGACGGCCGTGAACCCTCCTCCCGCCCCGATCCTCGCGTGATCGGTCGCGACGACGTCGCCGCCGACCGACAGCGTCACGAGCGCATCCGCTCCGGTGACGGCCGGTTGCACTCGGCCCTGGACGGTGACGTGGTCGAACAAGCGGACGGGAGCCAATCGGATCGAGACGGAGGATCGGACGCCCACGGTGACGGCGTCGCTCGCGATGCCCGCCCACACCGCTCGGTACGCCGCCGTCGCCTCCGGCGCGAGGTCGGCCGAGAACGCTCCACCCGAGTCCGTGACCGACGTGGCGAGGATGGCGTCGGCAGCGTCGTGGATCTCGACGGTCTGACCCGCCGAAGCGGGGGCGATCGCCCCCGACAGCGTGACCGAGTCTCCCACCACGACCTTCGACGCCGAGGCCGAGAGGGTGATCGAGGCCGGGTCCGCAGCGGCAGACGTCGCGGACAGAGCGAGCATCAGCAGGACAGAAAGGACCGGGGCGAGGGTCTTCCTCATCGCTCCCAGATGCTCCTTCCACCGACGTAGGTCCGCACGACGGGATCGTGCCCGGGCCGGTAGGGCACCTGCCGGAAGGCGTCGCCGTCCAGGACGACGATATCGGCACGCTTGCCGACTTCCAACGATCCCAGCTCATCGGACATCCCGAGCACCCACGCCGCGTTCAACGTCGACGCGGTCAGCGCCTCATGCGGCGTGAGCCCGTACACGATGCACGCCATCGTCACCGCCTCCGGCATCGAGAGCGACGCCGAGGTTCCTGGGTTGAAGTCCGTCGACACGGCGAGCGTCGCCCCGGCGTCCACGAGCGCTCGCGCCGGCGGAACGGGAGCGCGGAGCGAGAAGGTGGACGTGGGAAGCAGCACGGCCGCGGTGCCGCCCCGCCCGAGGGCGGCGATCCCCTCGTCGCTCACGTGGTTCAGGTGATCCGCGCTCCGCGCTCCGAGCGCGTCCGCGGCCTCGGCCGCGCTCGAGGCTCCGAGCTGATCCGCGTGGCATCGAAGTGGCAAGCCGGCCGCGGCCGCGGCTTTCGCCACGGCGGCCAGATCCTCGAGGGTGAAGGCGATGTCCTCGACGTAGATGTCGACCGCGTCGGCCAGCCCTTCGGCGGCTGCGGCCGGGATGAGCTGTGTGCACGCGGTGTGGACCCAATCGGCGCGGTCGACATCCTGCGGGACGGCATGGCACGCCAACAGCGTGACCACGCATCGCTGGGGGACCTCTTCGGCGAGCCGTCTCGCGAGCCGCGCCTGCCGCAGCTCCGACTCGAGCGAGAGCCCGTACCCGGTCTTCAACTCCAGCGCTGTGGTGCCGTGCCCCGCCATCTCGGCGAGGAGCGGCCGGCAGAAATCGATCACCTCATCGTCGGACGCCTCCGCGAGCAGGCGAGAGCTGCGGAAGATCCCGCCCCCGCCGTGCAGATCGCGGTAGCTGCTCCCGGCAAGCCGGGCCTCGAACTCGTCGGCTCGCCAGCCGACGAACGGCACGTGGGTGTGGCAGTCCACGAACCCCGGAGCGATGGTGCAGCCCTCGAGCACCTCGGGGCGGACGTCATCGGGGAGGCCGTCGGCCGGCCCGACGTAGCTGATGACGCCGTCCTGCCAGGCGACCGCGCCGCCCTCGATCACCGACGGTCGCCCGAGGTCGGAGCCCCGAACCGGAGGCCGCCCGCGCGGGGTGACGACCGTGCGAGCGAGAAGGGCCCCTGCAGCGGGGTCGCGGTCGGGCATGGGGCATTATCCGGGGAGACCCGGGTTCGTGCGCAAGTTCGACCGCCCGTCAGCTCGCTCGTACCGGGTTCTGGGTATGTGGACCTCAACCGAGCGAGTATCGAGCCGATATCCCTCGAGAGAGCCATGAGGGATCGATCAGTGGTCGACGGTGGACCGGAGCCGACAACGGCGCCCATCGACGTGCTCGACGCCGACCCCGACGGCCGGCGCGACCTCGCACCGCCGTCGCTCGACGCCCTGATCGAACATCAGCTCGACTTCATCGTCGCGCTCGACAGCCGGGCGCGCCTTTCGTACGTGAGTCCATCCGTCGAGCGCGCGTTCGAGTATCGATGGGAGGAGCTCGCGGGCCGATCGGTTCTCGACTTCGTCCACCCCGACGATATCGATGAGGTCGCCAGATTCATCGGACGCCACCTCGGTCGGCCCGGGCGGACCCCTGCGCTCGAGGTCCGGATCGTCGCGAAGGACGGAACCTCGCGGACGCTGGAGGCGATCGCGAACAACCTCCTGGACGATCCCACCGTTCGGAGCATCGTCGTGAACGCGAGGGACGTCTCGGACCGGGCAACGACCGAACGAGAGCTCCGCGCCGCGGAGGAGCGCTACCGCTCGCTGGTCGAGCGGACCCCCGCGGTGACCTACGTATGGGAGACGGCCGCAAGCGCTTCCGACGCCGTGTACTACACCAGCCCCCAGATCGAGGAGCTGCTCGGCTACACCGCCGAGGAGTGGGACTCCGGGCCCGATCGATGGGAAGAATCCGTGCACCCGGACGACCGCGAGCGGGCCCTCGCCGCGACCCGACGCTGCATCGCCGAAGGTGTGCCGTTCGTCGGCGACTACCGATACATCGCCAAGGACGGTCGGACGATCTGGGTGCACGACGAGGCTCGGCTGTACAAACGCGACGCTGAGGGTCGACCGTGGCTGTTCCACGGCGTGATGACCGACATCACCGAACGCAAACACGTGGAGGAAGCGCTGCGTCAGACGGAGGAACGCTACCGGACACTGGTCGAGCAGATCCCCGCCGCGATGTACGTGGATCGGATCGACCCCGACGGGGGAGGGTACACACCGCTCTACGTCAGCCCTCAGATCGAGACGATGCTGGGGTACGACCGATCGGAATGGCTCGAGAGCACCCCCGGGTGGGATTCGCGTTGGGTCCACGAGGAGGATCGCGAAGCCCTGATCCGCGCGACCGAATCCGCCGTCGCGCGACGCGAGTCGCTCTCGGTCGAGTATCGGATGACCACCGCGGACGGGCACGAGATGTGGATCCATGAGGACTCGCAACCGGTCGGGTTCGACGAGGCGGGTGCGGCCCTGCGTCAGGGCCTGATGTACGACATCACCGAACGCAAGCGCGCCGAGCAGATGCTCCGCAACAGCGAGGCGGAGCTCCAGCGGGGCCTCGAGGTCCTGCAGCGCACCGATGCCGAGCGCAGGCAGCTCCTCGCGCATCTGCTCCAAGCTGAGAACGCAGAGCGCGAGCGCATCGCGGAGGGGATCGAGGATCACTCGCTCCAGCACGTGGCCGCCCTCGGGATGCGACTCGAGACGCTCCGCCGAAACGTCGAGGATCCCAAACAGCTGGGCGCGCTCGACGAGATGGGCGAAACCGTCCAGAACGCCGTTCGCCGGCTCCGTCACCTGCTGGTCGAGCTCCACCCCCGGGCCCTCGAACAGGACGGTCTCGGCGCAGGTCTCCGTCAGTACCTGAACGGGGTGAAAGCCGACACGGGCACGGCCTTCACCCTCATCGACGGGTCGAAACGAGAGCTGGAACTCGGCACGCGGGTCGTCGCGTACCGGATCGCGCAGGAAGCCGTCGGCAACGCCGTCCGCCACGCCGAAGCGTCGAGCCTCGATGTGACGCTCGAGGACACGCCCGGCGGGGTGCTGGTTCGCATCGTGGACGATGGGCGAGGGTTCGACCCCGGCGGGTCCGGCTCACCCGAACACGTCGTCGTCGCGTCCATGCGGGAGCGCGCGACCCTCGCGGGAGGGCGGCTCGACATCCGCAGTGGGCCGGCCGAGGGCACAACCGTGGAGTTCTGGCTCCCGGCCGAGCCACCGCAACACGCCCCGTAGACTGCGCGGCGTGGATGACGCCCACGGCCTGGGGTTCCGCGACATCATCAAGATCCCCGAGATCCGAGCCGCGATGCTCGGCACGTTCGTCATCATGCTCGGGTTCGGCATCTTGTCTCCGGTCTTACCGAAGTACGCTCGCTCGTTCGGGGTGGGGTATGACGCGGTGGGGATCCTCGTCGCGGCCTTCTCGCTGACACGACTCGTCTTCGACCCGATCACCGGCCTGCTCATCGATCGCTTCGGCGAGCGAGCGATGGTGACGTGGGGGGCCGTCGCCGTCGGCGCCTCGTCCGTGCTCGCCGGGTTCGCGCCGACCTTCCCCCTCCTCGTCATCTTCCGAGCCACCGGCGGAGCGGGCTCCGCGGTCTTCTTCGCCGCGCTCTTGTCGTTCCTACTGCGCACGATCCCGAGCGACCGTGTCGGGCGCGTCATGAGCGTGTACTACGCGTCGTTCAACGTGGGGATCATCGCGGGACAGCCGTTCGGAGGGCTGTTCGCGAACTGGTTCGGCTTGAAGAGCCCGCTCTTCGTCTACGCGGGCACCTGCCTGCTCTCGGCCGTGGTGTTCTGGCGGACGATCTACGATCCCGTCCGATCCGAGCATGAGGTCCGTCGCGGTGGCCTGCGCCGCCTCCCCTGGGGTCGGCCGTTCGTCGCGGCGCTGGTCGTGAACGGTGCGTACCTGTGGATGGTGGGAGGCGTGTTCTCGACGCTCGTGCCGCTGTTCGGGAACGAAGAGGTCCACCTGTCACTCGGCGGAGTGGGGGTGGGGCTCGCGATCGCCTCGGCCACGGAGTTCGCCGTGCTGTTCCCGGCTGGCAAGGCCACCGACCGGCGGGGCCGCAAGGCCGTGCTGCTGCCGGCGTTCGCGGCCCTCGTGGTCGTCGTGGTCGCGTTCGGCCAGGCGACGACCCCGCTCTTGTTCATGGTCGCGATGGCCTTCCTGGGCGTCGCGAGTGGCTACTCGGGCGTGCCCCCGGCCGCGATGTTGAGCGACGTCACCCCGCCCGAGCTCCAGGGCACGGCCGTCGCCGTGTTCCGGTTCGTCGGGGACCTCGGGTTCGTCCTCGGGCCACTCGTCGCGGGCGTGGCAGCGAACGCGTTCGGTTTCGGATGGGCGTTCGCGATCAGTGCCGTGCCGAGCGCCGCCGCGTGCGCGCTGTTGCTCACCGTCCCCGAGACGATGCCGCTCCTGCCGCGCACCGGCGAGGCGCCCGGCCTGTGAACCACCTGCGAGCGCGCACGGGAAGCGCCTCGTGAGGCTCGCCGTGCAACGGACACTCCCCGCCTCGCCCGAGATGGTTTGGCGTGTCCTGCTCGCCTGGGAAAACCAGCCCCGCTGGCTGAAGGACGCGGCGTCCGTCCGAGTGCTCGGCCCGAACCGAGAAGGTGTCGGCGTACGGATCGCGGTGCGAACGCGTGTATTCAACGTGCCGCTCTTCACCGAAGAGCTGGAGGTGACCCGCTGGGAACCGCCGAGCGCGATGACGATGGCGCATCGCAGCTTCATCCGCGGAGCGGGGGAGTGGAGCTTGCAACGCGTTGGACAGGGCACAGCATTCGTGTGGACCGAGGATGTCTCGTTGCCGATCCCGCTGCTCGGGGAGATCGCCTTGCTCGTGTACCGGCCGTACCTGCGCCGACTGATGCGCGGCGCGCTCGACGGGCTGGCCGCCTACGTGGGCAGCGTCGAGACGTAGTCGCGCAGCTCGCCGAGGTGCGCGTCGGCGTGCCGGAAGAGGCCGTCGTCACCGCCGACCACCGCGCCGAGGAGCTCGCCGAGCGAGCGAGTGCGGTCGGTCTCGTAGAAGGTCGGTTCGCTCCACTCGTCATCGGACATGTCGATGAGCGCCGAGCGGAACCGATCGTGCAGCTCGGTGAAGCGGCGCCGAACGTCGGCGGCCGGCTCGTCCAGGTGCCGCAGGATCGCCTCGTCGTTCGCCTGATCGGTGTCGACATCCTCGAACCAAGGACGAACGCGCGAGCGCCATTCATCGAGCGTGCGGACCGCGTACTCCTCCCAGTCGGCGAGGTGCCCGGCGAGGTCCTTGGCGGACCACTCGGCGCCGCCGATCGTGCCGCGCCGGACGAACGCGTCGTCGTCGAGGTCGCTCAACAGCTCCTGGACGGATCGGTGTCCATCGGACACGACCCGGATGGCGTCCTCGCGCGCGATGGGCATACGCGGATGCTAGCGCCGTCGCTCAGGCGAGGCTGCCGTTGAGGGCGGGGGTGATCATCGCGTGACCACCGTCGCTCCCTCCACGGATACCGAAGCGAACGTGGGCGTGCTCGATGGCGGCCCGCCGCACGAGGCTGGGGATCTCGGCGAGCTCGTTGAACCGGGCTCGGAGGTCGATATCGCGGCACAACTCGGCCAGCCATGAAGCACCCGCAACGGTCGCGAGGGCGCGCAATCTCGCCGCGGAGCGCTTGAGCTCCTCGAGGTCCATGAAGTCGGCTCGGTCTTGCAGGCTCGCGACGAGGTCGGGTCCCTCTTCGAGGAACAAGCGGAGGACGTCATCTTGGTGGTTCGTCGTTTCGCGTGCGCTCACGATAGCCCTTTAGGCTCAGGAGTCTCCACTGGAGACCGCTTCTTAGACTTGTCGTCGTTCTACCCGAGAAACTTGAGTGGCTCCTACCCAGAAGCGGGTAGGAGAGCATCGGCCGGTCGCCTTGCCGAACGGGGACGCGCGAGCCTACAGTAGGCACGCGAGCAGGGGAGCCCGGGTGTACGGGCTGAGAGGCCGGCTTCGGCGCCGGCGACCCTCGGAACCTGATCCGGTTCGTACCGGCGGAGGGAGCGATCGTGTCGGGCCTCATCGAGCACATCGACCGGGTGCTGCGGCACGACCCGAGCATCGCCGGTATCCGGCCGGTGCCGAGCGGCCGGCGTGGTCTCGGGGGGATCGACCTCGCCGTCTTGTGGGGCGATCTGTCCGTCGGGTTGCTCGTGCTCGTCACCGGCGCGCTGCTCGTGCCGGCGCTCGGGTTGCCTCGAGCGCTCCTCGCGATCGGGATCGGGAGCGTGATCGGCTGCCTGCCGCTCGCACTCATGGCCCTGGCGGGCGAGCGCGAGGGCGTGCCCACCATGGTGCTGTTCCGTCCGGTGCTCGGACTCCGAGGGTCCTTCCTCCCCTCGGGGTTGAACCTGCTCCAGCTCGTCGGGTGGACGGCGGTCGAGTTCTGGGCGATGGCGAGCGTCGCGAACGTCGCGTCACGGCGGGTCGCGGACTTCGACGCCTATCACGCGTGGCTCGTCCTCGTCGCCGTCGTGTGCACCGCACTCGCCATCGGGGGTCCGATCCTCGTCGTGCGGGCGTGGCTCGAGCGGTTCGGGATCTACATCCTTCTCGGATCGGCGGTCTGGATCAGCTTCCGTGTGCTCACCGTGGGTGATCTCGGTCCGATCTGGCACGGGCCCGCGTCCGGCGGCCTTCCGTTCTGGCTGGCGGTGGACCTCGTCATCGCGATGCCCGTGTCGTGGCTCTCGGTCGCCGCCGACTACAACCGATTCGCTCGACCGGGCTCACACGGCGTCGCGGGGACCTACCTCGGATACGTGGCCGGGAACGCATGGTTCTACGCGCTCGGCGCCCTGCTGGTGCTCGCGACGGGCGCGACGGCCGACGTGCTCGGGATCGGGACGTCGGTCGCGGCCGTGGCGGGAGGTTCGGTGCTGCTCGTCGCGCTGCTCGTGGGCGAGAGCGACAATGCGTTCGCCGACATCTACTCGGCCGCGGTGTCGGCGCAGAACGTGATCCCGGGCATCCCGCAACGCGCGATGTCGCTCGCGGTCGGCGCGCTCGGCTTCGTGCTCGCGCTCGCGCTGTCGATCGACCGCTACGAGTTCTTCCTCTTGCTCATCGGGTCCGTCTTCGTGCCGCTGTTCGGGGTGTTCGCGGCCGACTACTTCGTGCGCCATCGCGGTCGCTATACGGAGGCGGAGATGTTCGCGCGGACCGGCGTCCGGTGGATCGCGCTGGTGCCCTGGGCGGCGGGGTTCGCCTTGTTCCATTGGAGCGTCCCGACCGGCCCGCAGGGATGGATCGACGGGGTGCGCACCGTCGTCCACGGATGGCTCCACTTGCCCTTCCCGCTGTTCGACTCGGCGCTCGGTGCCAGCGTGCCGAGCTTCCTCGCAGCGTTCGGGCTCTCGATGCTCTTCCTCCCGTGTGGGTACACATCGCGGGCGTGAGCAATACCCCGTCAGTCGGTCGGCGTTCGTGCCGGCGGCGGGGGGGCGGCCACGAGCAGGACCACCGCGGGATCGGGGCTCGCGTTCGTGAGCATGAGGCTCGAGCCCGCCGGAACCAGTACCGTCTCCCACTGCGACAGGCGTTTGCGGCCGCGTTCGAGTTGCACCACGATCTTCCCCGTCACCACGAGGCAGATCGCGTCCGAGTCCGGGTCGGTGATCGGGCCGATCCCCTGGTTGCGATCCAAGCAGACGAGCTCGGACCACAGGCGCTCGGATTCGTGGACGGGCGCGTGCACGGGACCGTCGTCTGAGAAGTGCACCAGATCGCGCAGGTCCGTGGCGTTCACGCAGGCCCAGGGTACCGGCCGAGCGCTGCGCCGTCCTCGCACCCCTGAGTAGACTGGGCGGCCGCGTCCCCGAACGAAGGAGTCACACGTGACCGCGATCTCGTATGCGAGCGACCCCGTCGCCGGGGTGAAGGCCGACATCCTCGTCCTACCCGTCTTCGAGGGACCGGAGCCGGGTCCCGGTGTGCGCGACGTGAAGGGCATCGACCTCATGGCGCTCTACGGCGACGCGAAGCTGCGGGGCAAGCGCGGCCAGTCCCTGCTCGTACCGAACACCGGTGCGCTCGGCGTCGCGGTGAAGGCCGTCATGCTCGTGGGGGTCGGCAAGAAAGCTTCCGTGACCCCCGACGCACTGCGTCGGTCCATCGGCAAGGTGGCGCCGCAGCTCGCCAAGCGCGCGAGGGTTGCCACGACCTTCCCGCAAGCCGCGCCGCGCAGCGCCGAGGACTCCGTCCAGGCGACGGTCGAGGGCGTGCTCCTCGGCGCGTACCGATTCGATCGGTACCGGTCGGGCAAGAGCGGGGAGACGCCCGTCCCGACTGCCCTTCGACAGGTCACGCTCCTCGGCTCGAGCCGTTGGAACACCCGAGCGGTGAAGGCGGCGGCAGAGCGGGGGAAGGTGATCGCCGAGGCGCAGATGTGGGCGCGTGACCTCGTGAACACGCCGGCCTTGGATTGCACACCCGATCACCTCGCGAAGCAGGCGCAGGCGATGGCCAAGCAGGTCGGCCTCACCTGCAAGATCTGGGGCGAAGCCGACCTGAAGAAGGGCGGCTTCGGCGGGATCGTGGGTGTTGGCTCCGGCAGCGTGAACCCGCCTCGTCTCATCGAGCTCTCGTACAAGGGCGGGACCGGCGCGCCGATCGCGCTCACCGGGAAGGGCATCTCGTTCGACTCCGGCGGGCTGTCACTCAAGGACGGGACCAACATGGAGTGGATGAAAGCCGACATGGGCGGGGCGGCCTCGATCCTGGCCACGATGAAAGCGATCGCGCAGCTGAAACCGAAGATCAACGTGATCGCCGCGATCCCCTCGGCCGAGAACATGCCGAGCGGCTCCGCGATCCGCCCCGGCGACGTCCTGACGCATCGAGGCGGCATCACCTCCGAGGTCCTCAACACCGACGCCGAAGGCCGGCTCGTCCTGGCCGACGCGCTCGCGTACCTCACCGAGCAAAAACCCAAGGTCATCCTCGACACCGCGACCCTGACCGGCGCGTGCATGGTCGCGCTGGGCGAGGATCTGTGGGGCGTGATGGGCAACGACCGTCAGGTGATCCGCGACGTGCTGGCGGCCGGCGAGGACGCCGGAGAGCCCGGATGGGAGCTCCCGATGTTCGAGCGCTATCGCCGGCTGATCGACTCGAACGTCGCCGACATCCAGAACATCGGCAAGAACCGGTACGGCGGTGCCATCACTGCTGCGTTCTTCCTGCGCGAGTTCGTGGGCGACACGCCGTGGGCACATATCGATATCGCAGGTCCGGCGTTCTCGGAGAAGGCCGGCGACTACTGGCCCAAGGGCGCGACCGGCTCACCGGTTCGCGCGCTCGTCCGGTATCTGCTCGACCGCGCGAAGCGCCCGACCGCACGCTAGACGTGGCTGAGGAGGTCGCAGTACCCACGGGCCCCGTCCTCGCCGTCTTCGCGCATCCCGACGACGCGGAGATCTCCGCGGGAGCGACGATGGCGAAATGGGTCTCCGCCGGTCGCGAGGTCCACCTGTTGATCCTCACGAACGGCGATCGAGGCTCGAGCGACCCTGAGGTCAACCGTTCCGAGCTCGCCCGCACGAGAGCCGCCGAGACGGAGGCGGCGGCGAGGGTGCTCGGTCTCGCGAGCGCCCGCGTGCTCGGCACCCACGATGGAGAGCTCGAGAACATCCCCGGGGTCCGCGCCGACGTCGTGCGCGCGATCCGGGAGCTGCGACCCGGCACCGTGCTCACGTGCGATCCCACCGCCTGGATCTTCCAGAACCGCTACTACAACCACCACGACCACCGGACGGCGGGCGAGATCGCCCTCGACGCCGTGTTTCCCGCAGCCGGGAATCCTCACTTCTTCGCCGATCAGCTCACGGACGATCTGCGGCCGCACGACGTCACGGACGTGTGGCTCGGCTGGTCGAACGAGCCGACGCATCACGAGGACGTCACCGGATTCCTCGCGACGAAGCTCGCGGCCCTCGCCGAGCACGCGAGCCAGGTCGGCGGGGAGGGCATCCGCTTCTTCGAGGAATGGTTGCCTCAGGAAGCCGAGGAGGCGGGCGCGAAGATCGGCGCGACCCACGCGGAATCCTTCCGCGTCCTCGCACTGGAATGAGACGGTCAGCGTTGCGCCCCGAAGCGCGGCTCCATCCTGGCTGCCATCGCGGCGGCGGCGAGCGTGTTCCCGACGAGCCATACGTCCGTGACCGGGCCCACCCCCCCCGGAACGGGGGTGATCGCCTCGGCCTTGATGGCAACGCTCTCGAAATCCAGGTCACCGACCATGTGGACGGCGCCCGTCGCGTCGTCCTTCAACGCGTTGATCCCGACGTCGATGGCGATCACGCCTTCCCGGACCATCTCCCCGGTGATAAGCGCCGGCACCCCGGCGGCGGCGATGATGATGTCCGCCTGCCGAGTGAAGTCGGCCAGCCGGCCCGCGTCGTTGGTCCCCGTGTGGCATGCCACGACCGTCGCATCGCGCTGCAGGCCGAGCCACTGCGCGGGCTTCCCCAGGCCGTTCGACCGTCCCACCACGACGAGGGTGCGACCCCGGTAGAACGTCGCCGGGTCCTCTCCCTCCGATCGCACGTACGAGTCCAAGATGTAGAAGCACGCGGCGGCTGAGGAGGGCACGAACCGGGGTCGTCCCTGAGCGAGGAGCCCGGCGTTCACGGGATGCACCGCCTCGATGTCTTTGAGTGGGTCGATGGCCGAGTTGATCTCAGCCTCCGGCAGGTGTCGAGGAAGTGGCTGAAGCACGAGGATGCCGGTGATCCTCGGATCCGCGTTCAGCTTGCCGAGCGTGGCGATTACGTCGGCAAGCTCTGCATCGGGCGCCAGTTGCTCGCGGACGTAGCCGTACTCGAGTTCCTCAGCCAGACGGTGAACGTGGTGTTCGTACGACCGTGCCCCGAAGTCCTCGCCGATGACGACCGTCGCGAGCCCGGGTTGCACCGCCGACATCCGGAGGATCTGGAGCTCGTCCTGAATGCTGGCGTGGAGCTCGTTCGCCAGCGCGTTGCCGTCGATAACTTTCATCCACACCCCACCGTCGCGCGGGCGGCATCACCATCTGCCCGCTCCGTCGCGACGTCAAGTTCTCGACGACCGAGCTCGTGGGCGCCTAGGGCTTGGTGCCCACCGCGAACAAGACGTCGCGGAAGTCGTTGAGGGGATCGGCGAAGCGCTCGGCGAAGGTGATATGCGCTCGCTGGAGGAGCGCCTCGTACCCGGCGGGGCCGAGCATGCCCCGGACGAACCTCCCCGTCGCCCACGTCCCCAGGCCCTCGAGATACTCGTCGAGCCCGTACTGGAATCGGTACCGACGCGTCTCGGTTCGGACGTGCCGCAGACCGGCGTCCATGAGCGCTTCCTCGACGGGGCCTCGATGGCGGAACCGCTCGTGCCACGGCGCGGCGTCGGCGAGCGCCGTGTCCACCACCTCGCGAGGGATCGTCGTCTCGACGACCTCGCGCCACGCGCGCTGGAGGTCGTCGGGACCATCGGCCCACGTGGTGAGGGCGAGACGTCCACCCGGCCGCAACACCCGCAGGACATCGAAGAGCGCCGTCTGATACTTCGTGAAGTGCGCGAGCACGAAGTTGCCGACGACGACGTCGAAGCTCCGATCCGGGAACGGCAGGTCGATGGCCTCCGCGGCGATCGCGCGCAGGTTGGGCCGTGCGCGCCGGCCCACCTCGAGCATGCGGAGCGAGGCGTCCACGCCGACCACCGTTGACCATCCTCCAACGGCTCCCGCGACGATCTCGGCCGCAACACCGGTGCCCGTTCCGAGGTCGAGCACGAGAGCACCGGGCGAGGGCGCGGCCAACTCGACGAGGTCGCGGGCCGGCTCGGCGAACCGATGGGCATGCACGCGCTCGTAGGTCTCGGCGACGTTGTCGTAGGAGCGCCAGTCATCCATCGGCCCGTCAGCCTACCGGCTGCGCTCGTGAATGAGAGGCGGCGCGGCGCGTGGACCCCGGTAGGCTTACGCGCCATGGTGGGCGAGTGAGGGGACCCGCGGGCGTCACGGCGCTCGTCCTCGCCGAAACCGTCGCGGGCGGGCTCGTGTTCGTGTTCCTCACCCCGCTGTGGAACGAGGTGAAGCGGGGCTTCTTCACGCTCACCGGCTCGATCGTGCTCGTGCTCGCGATCGCGGCCTGGCGATCGGTCGCCGCGGGCTCCGTGGCGGGGAGTGGGGGCGGGACCTGGTCCTTGCGGCTCTCGGCGGCGCTCGTCGTCGTGATCTTCGTCTGGGTCGTGCTGCTGTTCGTCCGGCGGCAGAACGCCGCTCGATGGGTCGGATTCGCATCGGTCCCGCTGTCGCTCGCGGTGCTGGTGGCGATGGCGAGCACCTCCGAAGGCTCGCACATCGTGGCGCTGCTCCAGCTGCTCGCAGGGGCCGCGTTCCTGGGTGCGGTGATGGATGGATTGCTGCTCGGGCACTGGTACCTCACCGACCGAGGGCTGTCTCGCGCGCCCATCAACCGCACGACGCTGCTGCTGATCGTCGCCGTCGCGCTCGAGGCGGCCGCGGTGGCCACGGGCGGGTTCGGACCCACGGAGGCCACCGCCGACTTCAACCCGCTGCTCACGTCGGCGGGGCTCGCCTCATGGATCGCACTCGGGATGGTGGGGACGACGGCGCTCATCGCGTTCTTGATCCGCGCAGCGCTCCGAGGCACTCGCTCCTCCGCCGTCCAGGCGGCGACGGGGTTCTTCTATCTCGCGGTGATCACCGCGCTCACCGCGGAGTTCGCGGCGAAGGTCCGGTTCCTTCCCTGACCATGGGATCGTTCGTGATCGTCGTCGGTGCGCTTGCGGAGGCCCTCGCCTGGGCTGCCGTCGTGCGCGGTCGCGGCAGCATCTGGCGAACGTTACTGCCGGTGCTCGCGCTCATGGGGGTCGCCGCGGTACTAACCGACTCGGTCCGAACGTCGCCGCGGGTGACGTTCGCCGCCGCGGCCGCGGTCGGGTTCGCGGCCGGAGCGGTCTTCTACCTCGCCACGCGAGCGTTCGTGCATGCCGTCCGCGGCTGGACCGCGTTCCAGCAGCAGTCCGTCCGTACGTACGAGCAACAGGGCTCGCTCCCGCTCTGGCTCGCGCTGGTCCTGTCCGTCGGGGTCAGCGCCCTGGGCGAAGAGGTGTTCTGGCGCGGGCTCGTCCAGCCCGAGTTCTCCCGAGCGGTCGACGGGGGCGCGCTGGGAGCGGCGCTTTCGTATCTCGCCTTCGTCGCCGTGAACCTGTCGAGCGCGAACCTCGCGATCATCGCGGGCGGCATCGTCGGTGGGGCCGTGTGGACGATCCTCGGCTGGTGGACCGGTGGCTTCCTCGCGAGCCTGTGCTGCCACGGGGTATGGACGGCGCTCATGTTGGCCTTCCCCGTGGTGCGTCGAGCGCCCGACGGGGTCGGTTCGTGACCGTGTCGAGCCCCGGGGCGATCGAGCGTGTGCTCGAGCGCGGCTCCTTCTGTCACGTGGCCACGTCGACCGCGCTCGGCCCGCACGTGACGCCGATGGTGTACGCGTTCACCGACGGACGCCTGTGGGTGACGACGGCGCGCGGATCGGTGAAGGCGGGCGTGTGGCGGCGCGACGATCGGGTGGCGGGACTGGTACAGGACGAAAGGACCGCGCTGAGCTTCACGGGCCGGGTGCGCACGTTCGATGCGCTCGACCCCGCGACATGGGGTCGAGCGCTGCGCGAGGCCCCCGTGCTCGCCCTCGCCGCCGCGCGGTTCACGGCGAAGAACGCGCGCTTCTTCGCCGGATACGCGGTGGACGCCCGGCACATCCCACTCGCCTGGACGCCGCCGGGCCGCGTGTTCGCGGAGCTGTCGATCGAACGGGCCGCGATCATCGAGGAGGGCGCGGTCATCCGGTGCCTCGGCGCGTGGCCGGGTGCCGTGCCCTCGCACGAGCGATTCCGCGCCCTCCGCGCCGGCGGGGATCCCTTCGGCCGGCTCCCGACGGAGGTCACGGAGGCGATCGGCCGCCGGGGAGACGGGGTCCTCGCCGTCGAGGGCCACGGTGGCGTTGTCGTCGTGCCGGCGCCGTGGGCGATCTCGGGGGCGGGCCTCTACGCCACGCCCCAGGAGTCCGTCCTCGCCCTCGCGGACCTGCGAACGCCCGCCGCCCCGGCGGCGCTCGGCATCGACCGACCGTCCTCGTGGCGAGCGCGCGAGATGGTCGGCGCGATGGTGCGATCGACCGCGCAGGTTCATGTCGTCGACCGGCTCGTCACCGGTGGGCGCTCAGCCTCCTCGGTGATCGCGGCGGCGCGCGGGAAGCCATCGGCGCGCCTCGGGGTCGAGGCCGGCTCGGGTGCGGTGGTCGTCGCGCTCTCGCCCGAGCGGATCGTGTGGTGGCGCGGGTGGTCGAGCGGGACGGCGGTGGCCCCGTGACGACGGTCGCCGTCGAGGTCGAGATCGACGCGAGCCCGGAGCAGGTGTGGGCGGTGGTCTCGGATCCCCGCAACCTCCCGCACTGGGACAAACACATCGTCGAGGTGGCGGGTGTTCCCCTCGGTGGTCTCGCTCAGGGGACGAAGTACATCACCGTCATGAAGTTCATGGCCGTGCGAGCGCGGGTTGCGGCCGAGGTGCTCCGCTGGGATCCTCCGCAGGTCTCGTCGATCCGGCTGTCCGGGGTGATCGATGCGACCGTGACGACGACCGTCGAAGCGCTCGGCGATCGCCGGAGCCGCCTGCGCCACCAGGTCGACTACCGGTTCCGCGGGGGCCCGCTCGGGAAGGTGGCCGCGAGGAGTACGGCGCTCGTCGGGGGGGCGCAGTTCGCACTCCGGCGCGGAGCGCTCGCGCAGAAGCGCCAGATCGAGGCGCTCGCCTAGTCCTTCTCGTCTCGGTCGCCCAGGTGGCGCAGCCGCTTGCGGTCCTCGCGCGAGGGCCGCCCCGAGAAGTAGCCCGCCACGAACCCGAGGAGCGCCGAGACGACGATGACCGTCACGACCCTGGCTCGGGTGGAGAACACAAGGAAATTGACCTTCACCTCTCCGAAGTTCACCGCCGCGAACAGCACGAGGATCAGCCCTGCCACGGCGATGATCACCTGTCGCGGCCGGACCCCCGACCGTGCCTGCGGCGCGGCCGAACCTTCGAGACCGTCCTTGGACCGTTCGTCGAAGCTGTCGTCCTCCCGCATCGCCGAGCCCCCTCCGTGACGTGCTCCGCCGGATTGTCGCATCATCATCGGCGTGAAGGCCCGCACCCTCCTGCGCGCGCTCGCCCTCAGCGGGGGCGCCTTCGCGATGGGCGTGTGGACGACCTCGGGACGCGGCCGCGAGCTGGACGACGAGGTCTTCGACCGCGTGCACGCAACGCGTGGTGAAGGGACCGACGCCGCGTTCTCCGGCCTCACCGAGCTCGGCTCGATCTGGGCCTCGGTGGGTGGGGCCGCGGCGCTCGTGGTGTTCGGACGGCGGCGTGCAGCCGCGCGCGGGCTGGCTGCCGCGGGCGTTGCCTGGCTCCTCGGTCAAGGCATGAAGAAGGTCTTCCTGCGCCCGCGGCCCTACACGACGGCTCCCGAACGCGTCCGGCTGTTGATCGATCCTCCGCCCGCCACATCGTGGCCGAGCAGCCACCCGATGGTGTTGTTCGCCTTCCTCACGGCCGCGACCCACGAGCTCGACGTTCCCGTCGCCGGTCGAGCGGCGCTCACCGGGCTCGCCGGCGCGGTCGCGGTCTCGAGGACGTACGTGGGTGTGCACTACCCGTCCGACGTCGTGGGAGGACTCCTCCTCGGCAAAGCGGTCGGCGAGGTGTTCTCCGACGGCCGCCGCTAGACTCCGCTGAGTGTCCCCGTTCCTCGGCGCCCTCGGCTGGCCGGTGCTTGACCGCGTGCACCTGTTCGGCGGCCTGGCGATCTCTCCCCACGGCGTGGGTATCGCCCTCGGGTTCCTCTTCGGATCGTGGATCCTCGTGCACGAGGGGCCGAAGCGTGGCGTGAGCGTCGAGGCGCTCAACACGATGTTGTTCTGGGCGCTCATCGGGACGATCATCGGCGCGCGTCTGTTCTACGTGATCGCGCACTACAGCGAGTTCAACGGGATCGTCGACATGCTGGCGGTCTGGCGCGGGGGGATCAGCCTGCTCGGTGGGATCGCCGGCGCGATCCTCATCAACGTCCCGTACATGCGCAAGCACCAGATCCGCTTCTTCCCGGTGATGGACGGGGCGGTGATCGGGCTCGCGTTCGGGATCGCCTTCGGCCGGATCGGCGATCTCATCATCGGCGATCACCTCGGTGTGCCGACGAGCTGGCCGCTCGCGTTCCAATACAAGGGCGGCAACCTCTCCGGCTTCGACTGCGTAGCCGGGACGTGCAGCGCCCTCCTACAGGGCGGCAAGGAGCTCGTGATCACGAAGGCCGGCGCCACGCTGTTCAGCGCCGGGGGCCAGGTCATCGGCAAAGGCGTCGGTGTCCATCAGACGGCGCTCTACGACATGATGAGCGCGACGTTACTGTTCCTCGTGCTGTACATGTTGAACCGCCGTCCGCGGCGCACCGGTGTGATCACGCTCACCTTCGGCGCCTGGTACGGCGCGATGCGTGTGCTCGAAGACTCCCTTCGCGTCGACAAGCGCTTCGGCGGGCTCACCGGTAGCCAGTGGACGGGCATGACGGTGTCGGCGCTCTGTCTGGTGACGTTGCTCGCGTGGGCGATCGCCTCGCGCCGGCGGCGGGCCGGGCCATCGATCCGATCGGACGGAGCTCAGGAGGAACCGGTATTGGTCGAGGACGTGGGGCCGCCGTCGCCAGGACCCTCGTAGCAGGAAATCGGGCGCGCGCTAGTGCGCGTGCCCGGCGTGCCCGCCGGCCGCGACGGCGCCGGGCATCGCCATCAGCGGGAGCGGCTTCCCAACCTTCGTCCGTGTCGCCTGGGCGATCGACCGTGCGGCCTCGCGCAGGACCGTGCCGGCGGGGGAGTCGGGGTCGCGCACCACGATCGGCACGCCGATGTCCCCGCCCTCCCGCAGCGCCGGCTCGATCGGTACCTGGCCGAACAGCGGCACGCTGAGGGTTTCGGCGGCCTCTTGACCGCCGCCGTCCCCGAAGATCGAGGTGCGCTCGCCGCAGTGAGGGCACACGAACCACGACATGTTCTCGATGACGCCGATCGGGCGCAGGTTCGTGCGCTCCGCCATCTTGCCGGCGCGCTCCGCCACCTTGCGCGCGGCCTCCTGCGGCGTCGTGACGACGAGCATCTGCGCACCCGGCAGGAACGACGCGAGCGAGATCGACACGTCACCCGTCCCCGGAGGCAGGTCGGCGAGGAGGAAGTCCAGATCGCCCCAGTACACGTCGCCGAGGAACTGCTCGATGGCCTTGTGCAGCATCGGACCACGCCAGATCACGGGAGTCTCCTCGGGAACGAAGAACCCCATCGAGATGATCCGCACACCGTGCGCCTCGAGCGGCAAGATCATGTCGTTGAAGCCGACGGGCTTGCCGGTGACACCCATCATCCTCGGCACCGAGAACCCCCACACGTCGGCGTCCAGGATGCCCACCCGGTGCCCTTCAGCCGCCATCGCGCACGCCAGGTTCACGGTCACGCTCGACTTGCCGACGCCGCCCTTGCCCGAGGCGACGGCGATCACCGTGGTGTCGCTGTTCGTGAAGAACGTCTTCTGGGCCTGTGGCGCCGCGCTACCCCGGAGCGTTCCGACGAGCTCCGAGCGCTGCTGCTCGCTCATCGGCGAGAGCCCGACGTCCACGCGCTCGACGCCCTCGAGCGGCATCACCGCGTTCGTGACGTCGTTCGTGATGCGATCCTTCAACGGGCAGCCCTCGATCGTGATGAGCACCTGAACGTGCACGAGGGACCCGTCGACCTCGATGCCTTGGAGCATGCCGATATCCTCGATCGGCCGGCCGATCTCGGGGTCGAGCACGCTTCGGAGGGCTTCTCGGACCTCGGCTTCGGTGGTCAAGGTGTCTCCTTCGGGGATTATGCTGATTCCTACCGTGCGGACCGTGCGAACCTTCCCCATCATGGTACGGCCCGCGCCGGGAGGCGTCGATGGCCGGCCGTGAACCCACGCCCCTCGAAGTGCACAAAGCGCTCGCCGACGACACCCGTTTTCGCCTGTACCGGTACCTCGGACTGTCGGGGCGCCCGGTCTCGGTCCGGGAGCTGTCTGCCCGGCTCTCCCTACACCCGAACACCCTGCGACCGCACCTGCGACGGCTCGAAGAGGTGGGTCTGGTCAGCAGCGAGGTCCGTCGGGGCGCGAACGTGGGACGCCCACAGACCCTCTATGCGGCGGTGGAAGGCGAGGGCGGGGGGGGCCGCGGCTACCGGCTGTTCGCCGAGATCGTGGCCGGGCTCCTCACCGGGCAGCGAGCTCGCGACCGGGCCGAGGCTCTGGCTCGGGAGTGGGGCGGGTACCTCGTCGCGCAGGGCGGCCCGAAGCCGGGGACCAAGCTCCCCGCACGACGGAACCTGGCGATCTTGCAGGAGGCGCTGGCCGAGGCAGGTTTCGACCCTCGGTTCCGGCGCCGGAGCGCCACGACCGTGGAGATCTCGCTGCGCGATTGCCCGTTCCGAGAGCTCGTGGATGACCATCGCGAGCTGGTCTGCTCGGTCCACCGGGGGCTCGCGCAGGGCATGCTGGAAGGCCTCAAACCCCCGCTTCGCTTGGGTGAGTTCTCGCCTCTCGTCGAGCGTGGGGTCTGCCGGCTGGTGGGCCGCGGGCCGAGGTCCTGAGGGGTTTCGGCGCGAACGCTCAGGCTCGCGCGCCCCGTGGCCGATACCAAGCTGGAGCATCCGAGCACGACGCCGTTCCCGAGGGGGGCGGCCCTAGGGGAAGGCGTTGCGTGATCACGAGGGAGGAGATGGACGGCGTCGCCTCGAGCGATGAGGGAGCAGGCAACGTCGACGTCGCGCTCGCGACCGAGGGCCCGCCGCCCGCCGAGGGCATCGTGGGGAAGTTCAACGGGTGGCTCACCGAGCTCGTGAAGCTCGACGGCTCGGATCTGCACGTGAAGGCCGGTACCGCCCCGAAGGTCCGCATCTCCGGGTCGCTCATCCCGCTCGAGCACCCCGTCTTGTCGCACGACGAGTGCGAGCAGATCGCGGCCGCCATCGTGCCGCCGAACCGCAAGGACCGTTTCTTGAGCGCCGGCGAGATCGACTTCGCGTACTCGCTTCCGCGGGTCGGCCGGTTCCGGACGAACGTCTTCCGCCAGCGTGGTTCGACGAGCATCGTCATGCGCAAGGTCCGCTTCGGCGGCCCGGCCTTCGACGAGATGGGGCTCCCGGACGTGATCCGTCGATTGGCCGAGGAGCAGCGCGGTCTCGTGCTCGTCACCGGCCCCACGGGATCGGGCAAGACGACGACACTGTCGGCGATGATCGAGTACCTCAACCACACGCGTCAGTGCCACATCGTGACGATCGAGGACCCCATCGAGGTGTTGTTCCGCGACGATGTGGCGTCGATCAACCAGCGAGAGGTGGGCAACGACACCGAGAGCTTCCTGTCCGCCCTGCGCGCCGCGCTGCGACAAGATCCCGACGTGATCCTCATCGGCGAGATGCGCGACACCGAGACCGTGCGCGCCGCCCTCCAGGCGGCCGAGACCGGTCACCTGGTCATGTCGACCCTGCACACGGTCGACGCGACCGAGAGCGTGAACCGCATCGTCGACTTCTTCCCGCCCCACCAGCAGGGCCAGATCCGGCTCACGCTCGCGGGCGCGATGAAGGGCATCGTCTGTCAGCGTCTCGTGCCGAGCGTCGACGGCGGGCTCGTGCCGGGCCACGAGATCCTCGTCAACACCGGTCGCATCGCCGAGCGCATCGCCGACGCCGAGAAGACCTCCGAGATCCACGACGTCATCGCCGACGGCAACTACTACGGCATGATCACCTTCGACCAGTCGCTGCTCGAGCTCGTGAAGCAGGGCAAGGTCGCCGTCGACAAGGCGCTCGAGGCCTCGACGAGCCCGCACGACCTCCAATTGCAGTTCGCGCAACACGGCATCTCGACCCGCAACTAGGCCGGGCTCGCGCTCACTCCTCGGCGCTGAGACGTCGCCGCAGCCCGAGCACCACGCCCGCGCCGAGCGCGAGTCCGATCGCACCTCCGCCGAACCACCCGACCGTGCTGCTCGCGTCATCGGCAGGCGCCGGCTCCGCGGCCGCAACCGGCGCTTCGACCGCGGCCTCCGCGGCGGGCGAGGCAGACGGCACCGGCCCGGCACCGATACTCACGGTCTCGCCGTTGCCCGCGCCCATGCCGCTCCCGACGACGATCGCGCCGGTCATGCCCGGGTGGTACCAGCACGCGTACGGATAGACGCCAGGCTTGTCGAACGTGGCCGTGAAGGAATCGCCCTGGTTGAGGTCGTCGGGGTGCCCCCACGTGTTCCCGATGATGTTGTGGACGAAGGGGTCCTTATTGGTGAACGTCACGGTCGTCCCCGGATCCACCTGCAAGATGCTGGGGGTGGGACAGGCCTCCGCGAGGAACACATCCGTGCCGGAGCCCTGGGTGGCCCCGCCGTAGCAGCCGCCCCCTCCCGCCGAGGCCGGAAGGGCAGGAACGGCGAGCGCGGCGAGCATGAGCGTTGCGGCGAGCGCGAGACGTCGAGACATGGTTCCCCTCCTGCTTCGTGCACCGACGTCTCTCCTACACCGGAGCCCGGCGATGGGTTCCGCTCAGCCCCCGATCGACGCGGCGAGCGCCGCCGCCGCGTCGGATCCGAGCGCGGTCTCGACCCGATACGTCACCCCGCTCCGCTCCCAGATGAGGACGTTCCCCCCGACCGAGAAGGTCTGCGAGCCGACGCGGGTCCGCAGCTCCAGCTCGTGCGGCGCGGGGATCCAGGCCGCCGGGCGACCCTGCACGACCGTCGTGACCATGTCCTGGAACGCGTTCAGGGTCTTGAGCACCAGCTCGTCATCGCCCGGGATCTCGAGCACGATCAGGCCCCAGGGCGTGCCCTCGATGCGCGGATAGGTCGTCGAGGGCAACCACGCGAAGGCAACCGAGCGCTGCCCGGTTGGCCCCTCGACGATGTAGGCGGCGTCCGGGCGGGGGCCGGCCGGAAGCGCCGTTCGGAACGGGAGCGATGCTGCGGCGTCCGACGGCGAGCGGGCGGGCCCGAGGACCGAGAGGTCGAAGGACGGCGGCGTGCCGCTCGTCGCCGATGGCGTCGGCTGGATCCGGATCTGGACCGCACCGATCGTGAACCGAGCCGCGGCCGCGAGCGCGAGCACCGCGAGCACCGCGAAGGCGGCGACCATCAGCGCCCGGCGGCGGGACCACAGAGCCAGACCCGGGAACGGAGGTCGCCGGCGCCGCAGCCGCTCGGTTTCCAGACGTGACACGACCGCGGGGGTGATCGAGGGAGCCGGGGGAACGGCGATCCGCGTGCCGAGCGCCTGCAGGGCGCTCTCGAGGTCGGCGAAGCGCTCAGCCATCGTTCACCTCCGTCACGCTGAGGGGACCGAGGGTCTCGGGCAGCACGTCGCGGAGGCGGCCGAGCGCCCGGCTGAGGCGCGACTTCACGGTCCCCGTGCGGAGCCCGAGGGTGTCGGCGGTCTCCGCCTCGGATAGATCGAGGAGGTAGCGGCACGTGATGATCTGGCGGTCGGGCTCGGACAGCCTCGCCAGCCCGGCGAGCAGCGCCTCGGCGCGTTCGCGGTCGAGGGCCGCCGCCTCGGGAGATGGAGCCGCATCCCCCGAGAGGCGGCCCTCGGCGAGGCGGAGCGCCAAGCCCTCGCGCCGTTTCGCCGAGCGCACGCGGTTGCGCGCCTCGTTCGCGACGATCCGTAGGATCCACGGGCGGAACGGTGACTGCGTCCGGAAGCGGCCGAGCGCGTAGTAGGCCTTCACGAACGCCTCCTGCGCCGCGTCCTCCGCGTCCGCCGCGCTGCGGGTGATGAGGTAGGCGGTGCGGAACGCGATATCCCGATACCGCTCGACCAGGTCCCCGTACGCGCGGACGTCGCCGTCCCTCGCACGTTCGATGAGGTCGACGTCTTCCAGTGGACGGCCCTCCACCCCGTCGATCACCCAGCACTACACCGGCGGTCTGCGGTCGGTTCCCCTCGGAGGATGGCGGACCCGGGTCAGCCTTCGGCCGCGCGAGCGCCGGACGCGCCGGTATCGAACGTGTGCTCCGCGAAGCCGGTGATGCCCGAGATCAACGTCGTGAGCTCCAGCGGCAACACGAACTTCGTCGACGGCGAGGCGCCGAGCGCCTTCAGAGCCTCGAGGTACTGCAGGGTCATCGTCTTGGCGTCGATCTCTTGCGCCGACTCGTAGATCTTCGTGAGCGCGAGCGCGAACCCCTCGGCGCGCAAGATCGCCGCCTGCCGGTCGCCCTCGGCATTGAGGATGGCCGACTGCTTGTTGCCCTCGGCGACGGTCACGGCAGCTGACTTCGTGCCCTCGGCCTCGGTGACGACGGCTCGCCGGGTGCGCTCGGCCGACATCTGGCGGGTCATGGCCTCCTGCACCTGCGGGGGTGGGATGATCTCGCGGATCTCGACGTTCGTGACCTTCACGCCCCACCGCTCGGTCACCTCGTCGAGTTTCGTGCGCAGGACCTCGTTCATCACCTCGCGCTTGGCGAGGACCTCGTCCAGGGCCATATCGCCGACGACCGACCGCAGCGTGGTCGAGGCGATGTTCTGCGCCGCGCCGGCGAAGTTGCCGACCTCGATCACCGACATCCGAGCATCGATGACCCGGTAGAAGACGATGAAGTCGATCGAGATCGTGGCGTTGTCCTTCGTGATGGCCGTCTGGTGCGGGATCTCCAGGTACAGCTCACGCAGGTCGACCAGCACGCCCTTGTCGATGAAGGGGATGAGGATCACGAGACCCGGCCCCTTCGTCTTCAGCGCGCGACCGAGTCGGAACACCAAGATGCGCTGGTATTCGCGGATGATCCGGATCGCCTGCGGCACGATCAGCAGGATCAACAGCAACACCACACCGGCACCGATCAACAGCGGGATCACGTGCCCCTCCCTTCGTGGTCCGCGGTTGCCGATGCCGGCTCCTCTGCGGATCTGACCTTCAGCTTGATCCCTTCCTTCTTCACCACGCGAACCCGCGTGCCCTTCTCCGCGGGAGGACCCGTCGTCTCGGCGGTCCACTCCTCGGAGCCGACCCGCACGACCCCGACGGGATCGAGGGGGCGAACCACGACGGCCTCACGGCCGATGAGTCGCTCGTCCCGCGTCACCACGCCCTGGTGGCGCAACCGGACGGCCGCTCCGACGACGACGCCGAAGAACAGGAGCGCGAAGGCCGCGGTCGGAACGATCACGAGCGGCGAGACGCGAGCCGACGGCACGGAGGCGTCGAACAGATACAACCCGCCGAGCACGAGACACGTGACCCCCGCGATCGCGGGCACCCCGATCCCCGGGTGCTTCAGCTCGAGGAGGAAGAACACGACCGACGCGATCAGCAGCACGACCCCGATGAGCTGGAACGGCAGCGTGCCGAGCGCCACGAGGGAGGACACGAGCATGAGCGCGCCGAGCGTGCCCAGCAGGCCGCCCGGTGTGAAGAGCTCGAGCACGATGAGCGCCAGGCCGAGCCAGAAGAAGATGAACGCGACGTTCGGGTCGAGCAGCCCGTGTAGGACGCGCGCGATGGAGCTCATGGACTGCTCGTCGATCACGGCGCCGGTCAGCTGCAGGGTGACGTGCTCGCCACCGGCGACGGTCACGACTTCCCCGTTCACGTCCTCCAGCAACGAGCGCACGTCCGGCGAGATGAGATCGATGACATCGAGGTTCAGGGCCTCCTCGGCGGATGCGCTCACCGAGTACCGTACGGCGCGCTCGGCCCAGTCGGCGTTGCGGCCGCGTGTCTCCGCGATCGCGCGGATCGAGGCCGCGGCATCGTTCGTGGCCTTCTCGGATTCGATGGCTCCGGACAAGCCGACCGGATGCGCCGCACCGACGTTGGTCCCGGGCGCCATCGCGGCGACGTTGCAGGCGAGGAGGATGAACGTTCCCGCCGAAGCCGCCCGCGCACCGAGCGGCGAGACGTATCCGATGACGGGGACTTTCGAGTTCAAGATGGCTTGCGTGATCTCCCGCATCGAGGATCCGAGGCCTCCGGGAGTGTCGATCGTGATGAGCACCGCGACGGCCCCCTGCTCGTTCGCCCGCTCGATCCCTCCTCGGACGTAGTTGGCGACGAACGGGTCGACGACGCCGTCGATGCGAAGCTCGACGATGGCGTGCTCGGCCGTCTGGGCGGCCGCCGGCATCGCCGTCCACGAGGCGATGGCCGAGAGCACGAACACGATCCCTAGGACGTGACGCGCGTTGCGCATACCCGCATCATCCCACCGCAGCGGGTACGGCGCGCTCGGGGCCGCTCGGTGCCGAGGGCGCCTCGAACACCAGGTCGCGGCGCATAATGGTGACTCGGAGCGCACCGCAAGCTCCGGCCTAGGGAACGGCCGTATGACCGGAAGGAGACCGGGTGCACGCTCGGGCCGACGGACCGCTCCTCGTCCGCGAGGAGCAGCAACTCGTGGAGGGGCTCCTTGCCGGGAACGAGGACGCGGTGCGCATGCTCTACACGCGGTACGCGCGCCCGATCTTCACGCTCGGCCTGCGGCTGCTGGGAAGCGCCGAGGCGGCCGAGGAGTTGACCCAGGACGTCTTCCTCGCGGCGTGGCGCAAGGCCGCGCGTTTCGATCCGACCCGGGGACGGCTCTCGACCTGGCTCATGACGATCGCGCACAACCTGGCGGTCGACCGGCTCCGCCGTGAGACCGGGGTCACCCACCCCACGCTCGTCCTCGTCGACGAGGTCCCCGAGGTGATCGGGGTGGACGAGGAGGAATCGATGATCGAGCGCGACACGGCCTTGCGGGCCCTCGAGTCGCTCTCGGACGCGGAGAAACGCCTGCTCGTCCGCGCCTACTTCGGGGGTCTCACCGCGCGTGACATCGCCGAGACCGACGGCATCCCGCTCGGCACGGTGAAGACGCGCCTGCGCACGGCGCTCATCAAGGTCCGGCGCGCCAATCAGGACAAGGAACCGATGTGAACTGCCTCCAGGTTCGCGACCTGCTGCCCGAGCTCGCCGTCGGCGTCTTGTCGCCGGAGGACCAGCGCGCGGTCGAGCAGCACCTGCAGTGGTGCGCCGGCTGCCGCAAGGAGGCGAACGAGCTCGGCTCGGCCGCGGCGAGCTTCGCCTTCGCGCTCGCTCCCGCCGACGTGCCGACCGCCCTCGGCGAACACGTCGTAGCCCGGATCCGGCACGCCGCCGGCGCCCCAGGATCGCGGCGGCGCATGCACGCCGCGGTGGCGTCGATCATCGCGGCGATGGTGGCCGTATCCGGTCTCGGCTGGGGCGCGGTGATGGCCGGTCGCGCAGATCGGTTCGCGGAGCGCGCTCGGCAGGCCACCCGGAGCAAGGAGCTCGCGCTCGAGCAGTTCCAGAAGGTCTTGGCGGGCGCGGGACTCTCGAGCGCGGAGGTCCCCACGAGCAACACGCACCTCGGACAGCTCGCACCGACGTCCGGCACCAGGTTCGGGGGAGGCGCCGTGCTCCAGCTGGTATCGCCGACGACGCTGGACTTCACCATCGTGATCGTGGGCGGGTTGGATCCGAGCGATGCGGGCGCCTTGCCGTATCGCGTCACGCTGCACAACGCGGCGGGCGAGGTCCTCAGGGCGGGCGTGGTCACCGCGCTCGACAACAACGGCGGTGCCAACGTGTTCCATCAGTTCAACCTCGATCTCACAGGGTTCACG
>JBDTYT010000009.1:0-34763 GCA_040005555.1 Actinomycetota bacterium
AGGGAAGATCTCCGCGGATCCCGTTGAGCGCCGGATGCCCTCGGGCGACGAGGTCACCGAGCTACGGCTCTCCGTGCCGGAGACCGGCAAGCGTCTCCTCCCTCTCCCGGTCGCCGCCTGGCACAAGGCCGTCGGCAAGCGGACGTTGAAAGGCATCGCGAAGGGCGACGACGTCCTCGTGTATGGCCAGCTGGTCCGGCGGTTCTACCGGAGCGGAGCCGGAGCCCGAAGCCTCACGGAGGTGGTGGCCACCGGGATCAAGAAGCTCGAACCGCCGGCGGAGGACGAGTGATAAGCAAACGCGTGGATGTCGTGACGGGGAGCGTCTCGGTACCACCGAGATCGCCTGAGCCTCGATGTCAGTCGGCTTCGAGCGAACGCATGACCAGACCGGTGCGTGGTTTCGGCCAGAAGAACGTCGACTTCTGAGGGAGTCGCTCCCCTCGGTCGACCACGGCCCGGATCCGCGCTGCGTCCGTCGCAGGGAGAAGGAAGGCACCGACCGCAGCGCCCGAGCGTACGGCCGATTCGGCTTCCAGCGCGTCCGGCGTGAATCGGAGCTCGTGGTCCGCGTCCAAGAGCACCTGCTGGTGCAGGGCACAGACGGTCGGCGGCGCCCCCGACAGGTCGGCCACGCGGTGCACGAGGACGCCTCCCTCGAGCGAGACGGTCCCATACACGAGCTTCGTGTCATCGACCGTCTCGAGCAGCTCCTCGAGGTCTCGCACACGCTCGCCCTCCCGAGGAGCCTCTCCCGCGACGAGCAGCCGGTGGAACGGCAATACCGGCGGTTCCTCCGCGGCCGCGTCGACGATCAGCATCATCACGCTGTCCCACGGCCCGGGCCCGTGCGCATCGCGCATCTCGTCGCGGTAGCGCAGCGCCATCGTGTACCGGTGGTGGCCGTCGGCGATCATGAGCGTCTCGTCCCGCAACGAGGTGGGGAGCCCGGGCATCTCGGGACGCATCCACAACCGGTGGCGAACGCCTGCCTCGTCGACGGCGTCTGCGTCGGACGGGTCGTGCACGACCTCATCCAGGAGCTCTCCCAGGACCTCGTTCGGACCGCGGATCACCGCATAGATGGCCGACAGGTTCGCCCGAACGGCTCGCGTCAGTCGTAGCCGGTCCTCGACGGGCTCGGACATCGTGCGCTCGTGGGGGATCACCGAGCCGCCCCAGTCCTCGAGCTCCACGGCGCAGATGAGCCCTCGGATCGTGCGGGACCGTCCACGGAACGCGAAGTCCATCGCGTAGGGGTAGAACGCCGGTCCTTCGGTGGCGACGACGACCCCGTGTTCGCGCCAGGTTGCGAACTCGGCGGCCGCCCGAGCGTACGGTGCGTCTGGATCGTCACCCGGGAGCACTTCCGCGATCATGGCCCGCGCGATGTTGTACGGGCTCGACGCGGCGAGCCGGATGCGTTCTTCGTCCGAGACGACGTCGTAAGGTGGGGCCGTGACCGCGTCGAGCGATCCGACGCGCGATGGGTCGTAGCGCAGGCCGACGAACGGCGAGATCTGGGACATGACCCATGTATAACAGGCGACCTGGCGGTCAGAGCGGACACGCGCGCCTCGCGCTCGTGACACCCCTCGGGGCCGACCACGACGAGCGACCTCTCGCGCGGCTCCTCGGGTGACGGGGCTCGCCGACGCGTACGGGTGCCTGCTGCTCGACCTGGACGGGGTGCTGTACCGGGGCGACGAGCCGGTACCCGGCGCCCTCGAGACGATGGCGTCGGTCCGCGCTCGAGAGAGATCCGTCGTCTTCATGACGAACAATTCATCGCGCACGCCCGAGCAGGTCGCCGCAAAGCTCGAGAGCATGGGCATCCCGGCGGCGCCTTCGGAGGTCGTGACCTCGGCCCTCGCGACGGCCGAGCTCCTTGCCGGCCGAGGTGGTGGGTCCGCGTTCGTCGTGGGACAGGACGGCCTGCGCTCGGCCCTCGAGGGCGCCGGCATCCAGGTCGTGGGTGGCGAGCCGGATCGTGCCGATCACGTGGTGGTCGGATTCGACGCCACAGCCGATTACGCGAAGCTGAAGCACGCGTCGCTCCTGGTGCAACGCGGGGCGGCCTTGGTCGCCACGAACCCGGACGCCTCGTTCCCGTCGAGCGATGGCCTGTGGCCCGGCGCGGGAGCGCTCTTGGCCGTCATCACCACCACGACCGGTGCCACGGCGGAGGTCGTCGGGAAGCCGTACGCGCCGCTGTTCGAGACCGCCCGCCGTCGTGCCGGCGGTGGGGTGCCACTCGTCGTCGGCGATCGGCTCGACACCGATATCGCGGGGGCCGATGCCCTCGGGTGGGACTCGCTGTTGGTGCTGAGCGGTGTCGCGACGCGCGCGGACCTCGCGGCCTCGAACGTGCAACCGACCTTCGTCGGTGACGACATCTCGGCGCTGCTGCACGAGCCGACCCCTCAGCGGTAGAACGGGCCGTCGGGGAACGTCGGTGTGCCGGGAGTCCCTCGTCGAGCCCGGTAGAAGAGCCACGCCACCATCGCCCCGAACGCGAACCCGCCGACGTGTGCCCAGTAGGCAACGCCGCCGTTCACCGCGGTGCCGAGGCCCCCGACCCCGCTGAAGAGCTGCATCACGAACCAGATCCCGAGCACCGCGGCCGCGGGCAGCTCGATCACGGTGATGAAGAAGAAGATCACGAGCGTCGTGACACGCGCCCGCGGGAAGAGCACGAGGTACGCGCCGAGGACCGCCCCGATGGCCCCGGACGCGCCGAGGCTCGGGAGGGTGGAGCTCGGCGAGAACGCGAGTTGCAGACCCGAGGCGGCGAGCCCGCCGAGCAGATAGAAGAGCAGGAACGCGAACCGACCGAGCCGATCCTCCACGTTGTTGCCGAAGATATAGAGGAAGAGCATGTTCCCCCCGATGTGGAGCCATCCCGCGTGCAGGAACATCGCCACGACCACCGACTGCCACCAGCTCTTGTCGGGGCACCGGCTCCTGAGGAACGACTGGATGGCGTCGCCTCTGCCGGGACCGAAGTCGGCATCGATCGCGGCCCGTGCCTCGGCGCCGCCCTCGGCGAGGTTCTGCTGATGCGCGATCTCCCACGGGATCTCGGCGTGGCACAGGAAGAAGGTCTGCTGCCGCAGGTCGGTGCCGAAGGTCGGCTGCCACACGAGGAACACCACGACGTTCGTCGCGATGAGCGTGAGGGTGATCCACGGGACGCGTCGGGTGGGGTTCGAGTCGCGAAGGGGGATCACGGCATCGCCTCCCCGCAGCCGGGGACATGCCGACGGGTATCCTTGCGGGTGACCAACATCTGGAGGTAGGACGATGGCTTCGTTGACCGATGTACGCAAGTTCATGGAGGGCGCGGCCGGGAAACTGTCGCCGGCCAAAGCACAGGAGCTGGCCAAGGGCCTCATGCAGGGCCAGGGCAAGGAGCAGGTGCAGAAGACCGCTCAGGAGCTCCTGGAATGGTCGAACAAGAACCGCACGCGTGTCGTCGATCTCGTGCGCACGGAGGTCTCCTCGCAACTGAAGACCTTCGGCGTCGCATCCCGAGATGACCTCGACGCGCTCAAGAAGCGCGTACGCGAACTCGAGCGGGGAGGCTCGAAGAGGTCGACCGCCAAGCGGAAGACCGCTGCGAAGAAGAGCACCGCCAAGCGCACGTCGCCCGCTTCGGGTGCCGCCAGGTCCGGCGGCGGCTCGGCCTGAGCCGACGCCAGGTGGGACGCCGGCGCCTGGACACGGAGCTCGTTCGGCGCGGCTTGGCATCCTCGCCGGGCGAGGCCGAAGCCGCGGTGCTCGAGGGGCGGGTCACCGTCTCCGGCCGCCCGGCCGAGAAGCCGTCGACCCTTGTTGCGCCCGCCGATCCGGTGGAGCTCGTCCGGCCCTCGCGCCGGTTCGTCTCGCGCGGAGGTGACAAGCTCGATGCGGCGCTCAATCGCTTCGGACTGGACGTCAGGGGTCGCGAGTGTCTCGACGCCGGAGCCTCGACGGGAGGGTTCACCGACTGTTTGCTGCGGCGGGGGGCCGCCCGCGTCGTGTCGGTGGACGTCGGGTACGGACAGCTCGCGTGGTCGCTGCGTTCGGACGAGCGGGTGAGCGTCCTCGAACGTACGAACGTTCGCGACCTGCGACCCGAGCACCTCCCGGCGACGCCGTCGGTCCTCGTTGCCGATCTGTCGTTCATCTCCCTGCGTGCCGCAGTCCCGATCCTGGCCGGGCTCACTGCGGATCGGGCCGACCTGGTGCTGCTCGTGAAGCCGCAGTTCGAGGTGGCGTCGGGCGACGTGGGGCACGGTGGAGTCGTTCGCGATCCGGAGCTGTGGCGGCGTGCGATCGAGGACACGGCCGCAGCCTGCACGGCCGCGGGCCTCGGTCCACACGAGGTGATGGCATCGCCGCTCACGGGCCCGGCGGGCAACGTCGAGTTCCTGTTACACGCCGTCAAGGGCACCCGCGAGATCGGACTCGACCTGAACGCAGCCCTGGCCGAGGGGCGAGCTGCGGCCGGTTCCTCGTGAACGCCTTCGGCTTCGTCGTGCACCCGGGCCGCTCCGAGGCGGCGGAGGCGGCCGGTCGGCTTCGATCGTGGGTCGGCGAGCAGGGGATCACCACCCGAGATTTCGACGGCGCCGATACGGAGGACGACGCACGCGCCAGGGCGTTCGCGGAGGGTCTGGAGCTCGTCGTCTCGGTCGGGGGGGACGGCACGTTCCTGCGTGCGGCCCACGTCGCGTCCCGGACCGGTGTCCCGGTTCTCGGTGTGAAGGTGGGTCGGATGGGATTCCTGACCGAGGTGGAGCCGGCCGATGCGCCCGCGGTGCTCGAGCGCGTCATCGAGGGAAGCGCCCGGATCGAGGAACGGCTCGCGGTCGTTGCCGAGTCCGATGGCGCCGCGGTCTTCCCGCCCCAATGGGCGCTGAACGAGATGATCGTGGAGAAGACGGCCCGGCACCGGTTGATCCGTCTCGCGGTCTACGTTGGGAACGTCTACGTGACGACGTTCTCGGCCGACGGCGTCATCGTCGCGACGCCGACGGGATCGACCGCATACTCGTTCTCGGCCGGGGGACCGATCGTGTCGCCGGACGTCGCCTGCATCGTGGTGACTCCCGTCGCGGCGCACATGGTCTTCGACCGGTCCCTCGTCCTGTCCGCCGACGAGCACGTCCGTCTCGAGGTCGTGGGCGAGGAGCCGGGGTTGCTGTCCGCCGATGGGCGCGGGAGCCTCGAGCTGCCGGTGGGGGGCAGCGTGGGTATCGGACGGGCAGCGAACCCCGCCCGTCTGGTTCGGCGCGACGACGCCCCCGCGTTCCATGCGCTCGTGCGCGACAAGTTCGACCTGCCCGAGGGAGAGCGGACGCCGCCCGGCGTCTAGGATGCCCTCGTGCTCCGCGAGCTCCACATCAGCGGTCTCGGCGTCGTCGAGGACTGCGATCTCGAGCTCCATCCCGGTCTGAACGTCCTTACCGGCGAGACGGGCGCCGGCAAGACGATGGTGACGGTGGGGCTCGCGCTCGCGCTCGGGCAGCGTGCCTCCGCGTCGCTCGTTCGCGAGGACGCCGACGCGGCACGCGTGCAGGCGAGGTTCGAGTCACCGTCCGAGCTGCGGGACGACGCGGAGGGTACCGGATGGGCTCGGGACGGCGAGATCGTGCTCGCGCGCTCCGTCTCGGCCGACGGCCGGAGCTCGGCGCGTATCGGGGGTCAGCTCGCACCGGTGTCGGCCCTCGCCGAGGTCGGACGTGGGCTCGTCGAGGTCCATGGACAGCACCAGGCCCAGCGGCTCCTGTCCACCTCGGCACAGGCGGCGTTCTTGGATCGGTGGGCCGGTTCCGAGCACGTTGCGACGCTGACTGAGCTGCGGGTCGAGCACGAACGGTTGCGCTCGGCGGTCGAGCGTCTCGAGCAGCTCGCCGAGATGGAGCGTGAGCGAGAGCGCGAGCTCGACCTGCTCGCGCACCAGATCGGTGAGATCGAATCGATCGGTCCGCGAGACGGCGAGATCGAGGAGCTCGAGGTCGAGGAGGCCCGGCTCGCTCACGCGGAGCGGTTACTCGAGCGTGCGGGCGAGGCGGAGATCGCCCTCACGTCGGACGACGCCGCCCTCGACGCGCTCGCTCGAGCGACGGCCGCTCTTTCGGCGGCGGGCGAGATCGATCCCGAGGCTCGCGAACTCGGCGGGCGAGCGACGGAGGTCACGGAGCTCGCCGCCGAGCTGGCGAGGGACGTTCGGGTGTACCGCGAGCGGACGGCTCTTGATCCCGCGCGTCTTCAGGAGGTCCGCGAGCGGATCCAGGCCCTCCGATCGCTGTCGCGCAAGTACGGCGAGACCGAGGCAGACGTGCTCGCGTTCCTCGAGGTGGCACGGGCGCGGGTCGAGGTGCTCGCGGGCGCCGGCGACGAGCGCCGGGATCTCGAGCTCGAGGTGCTGGAACGCCGAGCGTCGGTTGCAGCGCTCGCAGATCGGGTCAGCGCCGCACGGGCCAAGGCCGCGCCGGGGCTCGGCGCGGCGATCCGCGGAGAGCTGGTCGAGCTCGGCATGGAAGGAGCGCTCGTGGAGATCGAGCTCGAACGCCTGGCCGAGATCGGACCCGGCGGCGCGGAGCGCGCCGAGGTCCGCTTCGCCGGCGGGCCGGGACAGAGCCTCTTGCCGCTCGCCAAGGTTGCCTCGGGCGGTGAGTTGTCGCGGATGATGCTCGCGTTCCGCAGCGTGCTCGTGGACCTGGACGATGTCCCCACGTTGGTCTTCGACGAAGTGGACGCCGGGATCGGGGGACGGGCGGGGATCGCGGTCGGTCGGCGGCTCGCGACGCTCGCGCGCACGCGGCAGGTATTGGTGGTAACTCACTTGCCCCAGATCGCGTCGTTCGCCGATCGACACATCCGGGTCACGAAGCGATCGGGCACGGCGTCCGTCGACGTGCTGGAGGACACCGAGCGCGTGGCCGAGCTCTCCCGCATGCTGGCCGGCCTCCCCGGGAGCGGGTCGGCGGCGATGCACGCCGAGGAGCTCCTCGCGGAGGCCGGGCGGACGAAGACCCAACGCTGAAGCCGCACGGTCGGATACCCTTGACCCGGGTTCCTGCAGGTGAGCGTCGCTCGTCCGCCCCGAGGAGGAGATCCCACGTTCGGACAGAGGTCGAGGAGCCTGCTGCGACGCCCGATCAGAAGGGCACGACCCGCCGCTGGTGTTTCGCGCGTCGACGCGAGGACCAAGCGTCTGGTGCAGCGGCTGCGGCCCGGCGAGGTGGCCGTGATCGACCATGAGGACCTCGACCGCGTCTCGGCCGAAGGCCTAGTGGGCGCGGGCGTGACCGCGGTCGTGAACGCCCGTCGCTCGATCAGCGGTCGGTACCCGAACCTCGGTCCGCTGATCCTCCTCGACGCCGGGGTGACGCTCGTCGACGCTGTGGGCCCGCTGCTCATGCGCAAGGTGCGCGAGGGAGACGTCGTGCGCGTGGACGGGGATCGGGTCTTCGTGGGCGAACGGCTCGTCGGGGTCGGGATCGCGCAGAGCGACGCCTCGGTGCGTGGGGCCATGGCCGAGGCGCATCTGCAGATGTCCGAGCGGTTCGAGACCTTCGCGCGCAACACCCTCGACTACATGCAACGCGAGCGCGACCTGCTCTTCGGCGGCCGAGGGCTCCCGGCGCTCGACCATGAATTCACCCGCCGGCCGGCGCTCGTCGTCGTGCGGGGCTACCACTACAAGGAGGATCTCTCCGCGCTGCGACCGTATATCCGCGACGTTCGACCGGTGTTGGTCGGCGTGGACGGCGGCGCCGACGCCCTCATCGAGAATGGGTACCGCCCCGACGTGATCGTCGGCGACATGGACAGCGTCTCCGATGACGCGCTCATGCTCGCGATGCCCGAGCGCCGTCGCCTTCGTCGTCGGCGGCCGACCGAGATCGTCGTCCATGCCTACGAGGGCGGTCGCGCTCCGGGGAAAGCGCGGTTGGAGGCGCTCGGCGTCCCGTACAAGGTCGTCGAGGCGACCGGGACCAGCGAGGACGTCGCGTTCCTCATGGCGCACGACAAGGGGGCCGAGATCATCGTCGCCGTCGGCAGCCACGGGAACCTGCGGGAGTTCCTCGACAAAGGACGCCAGGGTATGGCCAGCACCTTCTTGGTCCGTCTGCGCGTCGGCGAGATCCTGCTCGACGCGAAGGGCGTGTCGCGCGTGTACGCTCCGCGGATCCGCTCGCGCGACACGATGCTGCTCGTAGGCGCGGCGGTGTTCGCCATGGTTGCCGTCGTGATCGTCTCGCCGTCCCTGCGCCTGTACGTGGTCCAGCTCTTCGAGCAGTTCCGCCAGTGGCTGTTCCAGCTGAAAGAGCTGCTGTGATCTCCCTCCGGTACCACGTGGTCACGATCGTGGCCGTGTTCTTGTCGCTTGCGCTCGGGCTGCTGGCCGGGAGCGCGTTCGTGCAGCCTCGACTGGTCGATCAGCTGAAAAAGCAGACCGACGATCTCCGCACCGAGGCGCGCGACCTGCGCAGCCAGATCACGGACCTGCGCTCGCAGGTAGCTGCGCTCGGAGCCTTCACCGACGCGGCGCTCCCGTTCCTCGCCGAGGGGCGGCTCGCCGCCGCGCCGGTGGTCATCGTCGCGCAAGAGGGCATCCAGGACTCCGTCATCGCGGAGTCGCTTCAGGCCCTGGATGCGAGCGGAGCGAACGTCATCGCGACGTTCTCGGCCAGGGCGAAGCTCGTGTCGCTCGACGAGGGCGATCGACGGCAGCTCGCTCAGATCCTCGGGAGCCCCGATGCAGCTCCAGAGACCCTGCCGGAGCTCGCCGCGTCCGCGATCGCACGGCGGTTGTCGACGGCGGGCAAGCGAGCGGATCCGGCGAACCCGGACGTCTTGCACGAGCTCCTGTCGGCCGGGTACCTCACCTCGATCGGCTCGCAGGTCTCGGACGCGACGCTCGAGCAGATCGGCGGCCCCAGCCAGGTGGTCGTCGTCTTGTCTGGCGGCCCTAACGAGCAGCCCTCGATCGCGCCCGAGACCTTCGCGATCCCGCTGATCCAGGCGCTCGAGACCGCCGGGTTGCCGGTGGCCGCCGGTCAGTCCCGCGACAGTGCCTTCGCGTTCGTCGAGCAGCTGCGCGCCGGTGGGACCGACGGCATCGTGACGATCGACGACCTCGACGCGAGCATGGGCGGAGCCGCGCTCGTGCTGGGACTCCAGCGGTTGATCGTGTCCGGGCTCGGCGGAGCGTACGGGCTCGCGGACGGCACCGAGGTGCTCCCACCCCCGCTGTGAGCCCGCGCGTCGTCGCCCTCGTCCCGGCGCGTAACGAGGCCGACCGGGTCGGCGCCACCGTCTCGGCCCTCCGGGCGCTGCGAGAGGTCGATGAGGTCGTGGTGGTCGACGATGGGTCTGTGGACGGCACCGGCTCGGTGGCACTTGCCAGGGGAGCGGCGGTGCTGCGAACCGGCCGCCGCACGGGGAAGGGCGGTGCGCTCGAGGGCGGGCTGCGACGGCTCCCGCCGGCCGACGCGTGGCTGTTCGCCGATGCAGATCTCGGGGAGTCGGCCGGGGTGTTGTCAGCGGTGCTCGAACCCGTGCTCCTCGGCCAAGCGGATCTCGCGATCGCCGTGTTCCCCGAGGGCGAGGGTGGAGGGGGACTGGGCACGGTGAAGAGCTCTGCGGCCAGAGCGATCCGCTTGCTGTGCGGTTTCCGGACGGTCGAACCTCTTTCGGGCCAGCGGGCGCTCACCTCAGCGGCCCTCGAGGCGGTCCGCCCGCTCGCACGCGGTTTCGGAGTCGAAAGCGCGATGACGGTGGACGCGGTGCGGGCGGGGATGCGTGTGGTGGAGGTGCCGGCCGCCGTGTCGCACCGAGGCACGGGCCGCGACGTTCGCGGTTTCGCGCACCGCGGCCGCCAGGCGGTCGAGATCGCGCTCGCGCTCATCCCGCGGGCGCTCGGCTTGCGATGAGATGGGGACGGCTCTCCGCCGAGAACCACCGGGGCTCGCGCGTCCCGATCGCGCTCGGTTTGGTGCTGGTGGCCGGGGCGATCGTCGGCGCCGTGCTGGTGACGGCCGTCGAGCACGTGAGCTCGACGGGCTGGCTGGTGGCGGCGGGCGAGCTCCTCGTGGCCGCCGCCGGGCTCATCGACGACGTGAACCCGGGGGGTCCTCGCGGCCTGCGAGGCCATCTGCGCGCGATCGCTTCGTTCCACGTCACGACCGGTGTCGTGAAGCTCGTGGTGGTGGGCGCGGTCTCCCTGGTCGTGGTCGCCGTCCTCCCGAGCCGCCCGCTCCCGGTGACCTTCGCGGGCGCCTTCGCCATGTCCGCGTGTGCGAACCTGTGGAACGGGCTCGACGTGGCGCCAGGGCGCGGCCTGAAGGTGTTCCTGCCCGCGGCCGTCGCGATCTGGCTCGCAGGACCGGCGCTCCCACTCGCGCCCACCTTCCCCGGTGTGGTGGTCGCCGCTGCGCTCGCCTTGCCCTTGGACCTGCGCGAGCGAGCGATGCTCGGCGACGGTGGAGCGAACCTCCTGGGGTTCACCGTGGGTCTCGGCGCGTATCTCGTGTTGCCGGGGTTTGCGGTCGAGGTGGTCGCGGTGCTCGCCGTGGCGCTCAACGTGGTCGCCGATACCGTGACCCTGTCTCGCGTGATCGACGTTGTGCCGCCCCTGCGGTGGTTCGATCGCCTCGGTCGCGTCACGTCCTCCACCGCCGACTGAGCTGCGTTTTCCGTGCACGGCTCGAACTTTCGGAGCGTTCGAGCGCGGCGTGTCCGACGCCTCTGCTAGGATGCGATTCCGAGGTGAAGAAAACCCCGAAGTACATCTTCGTGACGGGCGGCGTGGCCTCGGGCCTCGGCAAGGGGATCACCACCGCCTCCCTCGGTCGGCTCTTCAAGTCTCGCGGTGTCCACGTCGCTCTCCAGAAGCTCGACCCGTACGTGAACGTGGATCCGGGCACGATGAACCCCTTCGAGCACGGCGAGGTCTTCGTCTTGGACGACGGCGCCGAGACCGATCTCGACCTCGGCCACTACGAGCGTTTCACGGACGAGAACCTGCACCGCGGCTCGAACCTCACCACCGGCGCCGTCTACAGCGCGGTGATCTCGAAGGAGCGGCGTGGGGACTACCTCGGCAAGACGGTGCAGGTCATCCCACACATCACCGATGAGATCAAGGAACGCGTGCGCTCGCACGCCGAGGCCGAGAACGCCGACCTCGTCATCGTGGAAGTCGGGGGGACGGTGGGCGACATCGAATCGCTCCCCTTCATCGAGGCCATCCGTCAGCTCCGCAACGAGGTGGGGCGCGACCACTGCGCCTTCGTCCACGTGAGCCTCATGCCCTTCATCGGCCCCTCGGGCGAGCTGAAGACCAAGCCGACCCAGCACTCGGTGAAGGAGCTCCGCTCGCTCGGGATCCAGCCCGACGCCATCGTGTGCCGTTCCGACCGTCCGATCGGGCGACACCTGAAGGAGAAGGTATCCCTGCTGTGCGACGTGCCGATCAGCGGCGTGATCTCGGCTCCGGACGCCGAGTCGATCTACACCGTTCCCCTGGTCCTGCACCGCGAGGGTCTCGATCGCGAGCTTGCCCAGCACCTCGGGATCGGCGCCGAGCCAGACCTGTCCGAGTGGAACGCGCTCGTCGAGCGGATCGACGCTGCAGCCGACCCCGTGCGCGTCGCGATCGTCGGCAAGTACGTGAACCTTCGCGACGCCTACCTGTCGGTCATCGAGGCCCTCCACCACGGCGGGTTCCATCACGGCGTGGACGTCGAGCTCGCGTGGGTCTCCTCCGACGACCTCGATCAGGCCGACGCGTCCGAAGTCCTCGCAGGAATCGACGGGATCGTGGTGCCGGGCGGTTTCGGCTGGCGCGGGGTCGAGGGCAAACTCGAAGCGGTGCGCTACGCGCGGGAGGAAGGGGTGCCGTACCTCGGGCTCTGTCTCGGGCTGCAGTGCGCGGTGATCGAGTTCGCGCGAGACGTGTGCGGCCTCGAGGGCGCGAACTCCTCGGAGTTCGATCCCGGCACCCTGCATCCGGTGATCGACCTCCTGCCCGAACAGAAGAACGTCACGGACCTGGGTGGCTCGATGCGCCTGGGCGCCCAACCGTGCCACGTCGCACCCGGAACGATGGCGGCTGCCGCATACGGCGAGCAGGTGGTGTACGAACGACACCGCCACCGGTACGAGGTGAACCCCGCCTACCACGACGTCTTGACGCAGCACGGGCTCGTGTTCTCGGGCCTCTCGCCCGACGGCCGGCTCGTCGAGATCATCGAGCTCCGAGACCACCCGTTCTTCGTGGCCGGCCAGTTCCACCCGGAGTTGAAGTCGCGCCCCACGCGCCCGCACCCGCTGTTCCGCGACTTCGTGGGTGCTGCTCGAGGGCGCCGCGCCCGCGGGGACACCGCGGACGCCGGCGCTCGGCCCGTCGTCATCCCGAGCTAGGTCCGATCCGTGGACCCCGAGGTGAGCCAGGAGGTGTTCGGAGGTCGGATCTTCTCGGTGCACCGCGAGCGCTGGCCCGGGTCCGAGGACGAGTACGACGTCGTCCGCCACCCCGGGGCGGCGGCGGTCCTGCCGATCACGCCGAACGGGGACGTGCTGTTCGTCCGGCAGTTCCGGCCGGCGATCCGGCAGGTCCTCACCGAGATCCCGGCGGGCCTGCTCGACGTCGGCGGAGAGGACGCGGTCACGTGCGCGTCGCGTGAGCTGTTCGAGGAGACCGGTTACCGCCACGGTTCGATCGAATTCCTCGGGGGCTGTTTCACCTCGGCTGGCTTCACCGACGAGTACGTGCACCTGTTCGTAGCGAACGTGCACGAGGGAGCCGAAACCGGGCCGGGGGAGGGCATCGAGCTGCTGCGCACGCCGTTCCATGAGGTGGTCATCGCGGCACGCGGCGGGCGCATCCGCGACGTGAAGACGGCGCTCGCGCTGCTGCTGACGGACGCTCGGGAGGGGGTCGGTCCCGTCGGGTAGGCTTCCGGGCAGCCGCTCCGAGGAGGAGCCACCCGTGATCGTGGGGATCCCCAAAGAGGTCAAGGACAACGAGTTCCGCGTGGCGGCAACGCCCGAAGGGGTCCTGGAGCTCACGCGTGCCGGGCACGAGGTCGTCGTCGAAGCGTCCGCGGGCATCGGGTCGGCGCTGACGGACGATCAGTTCGAGAGGGCGGGCGCGAAGGTGATGGGCGATGCCGACGCGGTCTTCGATGCCGCCGACCTGATCCTCAAGGTGAAGGAGCCGCAGCCGCAAGAGTACGAGCGGTTCCGAGCCGGTCACCTGCTGTTCACGTACCTCCATCTCGCCGCCGACCGAGGACTCACGGAGTTCCTGATGGAGCGCGGGGTCACCTCGGTCGCGTACGAAACCGTGCAGCTCCAGGACGGAGGGCTCCCCCTCCTCGCGCCGATGAGTGAGATCGCGGGACGGATGGCTCCGCAAGAGGGCGCGAAATACCTGGAGCGGACGTTCGGCGGCCGCGGGGTACTCATGGGCGGTGCGTCGGGCGTCGCACCGGCTCGGGTCGTGGTGCTCGGCGCCGGTATGGCGGGAGTGAACGCGGCGTGGATCGCCGCCGGCATGGAGGCCGAGGTCATCGCCGTGGATCGCAACGTCGACCGGCTGCGGTTCGTCGACCAGATCCAACGCGGACGCATCCAGACCGTGATGAGCAGCGCCCTCGCGATCGAGCAGCTCGTGGTCGAGGCGGACCTCGTCATCGGTGCCGTGCTGATCCCGGGTGCTAGGGCACCGCATCTGGTGACCGAGGACATGGTGAAGGCGATGCGGCCGGGCTCGGGCATCGTGGACATCTCCATCGACCAGGGTGGATGCGTCGAGACGGCGCGGATGACCACGCACTCGGATCCGACGTACATCCTGCACGATGTCGTGCACTACTGCGTCGGGAACATGCCCGGCGCCGTGCCGAGAACCTCGACGTACGCGCTCACGAACGTCACCACGCCGTACGCGATCGACATCGCCACCCGCGGCCTGGACGCTGCGATCCGGCACGACCCCGCCCTCGCGCTCGGGGTGAACGTGTACGAGGGACAGCTCACGAACGACGGGGTCGCCGAGGCGCACGGTCTGGCGGTGACGCCGCTCGCGGCGCTCGTTCCGGGCTTGTCTTCCTGACCGCGGGGAGCGGCCACGCCGATGCCGGACGCGCTCGGGTCGCAGATCGGACGGTTCCTCGACCACCTCACGGTCGAGCGCGGCCTGTCACCGAACACGACGGGCGCGTACGGGCGCGACTTGGCGCGATACGCGGCGTTCCTGCGGGGGCGGAAGATGGCCGACGCCCGCAAGGTGCGTGACCTGGACGTCGCCGCCTTCGTCGCCGCCCGTTCCTCCTCGACGCACGGTGACGGGAAGCCCTACCGCGCCACCTCGGTCGTGCGAGCGCTCTCGTCGGTCCGCTCCTTCCATCGGTTCTTGCTGCGCGAAGGGGACGTCGACCGCGATCCCACGGCGACGGTGATCCGGCCCAAGCTCCCGCGTGCGCTCCCGCGTCCGCTGCCGCTCCAGGACATCGAGGCCATCCTCGCCGCACCTCCCGAGGGCACCGCTGCGGGCCTGCGCGATCGCGCGGTGCTGGAGACGCTGTACGGCGCGGGCCTGCGGGTGTCCGAGCTCGTGGGTCTGGACGTGGACGACGTCGACCTGGAGGAGGGAAGCGTACGCGTGCTCGGCAAGGGCGGGAAGGAGCGAGACGTGCCACTTGGGCGGTTCGCGCGGGACGCGGTCGGCGCGTACCTGTCGCGAGCCCGACCCTCGCTCGCCACGGCCCGGTCGCGCTCGGCGATGTTCCTCAACCAGCGCGGCGGTCGTCTCACGCGGCAAGGATGCGGCAAGATCCTTGCGCTGCACGCGCAGCGAGCCGGCATCGACAAGCGCGTCACGCCGCACTCACTGCGGCATTCCTTCGCCACCCATCTCCTCGAGGGGGGAGCCGACGTGCGGGTCGTTCAGGAGCTGCTCGGGCACGCGAGCGTCGCGACCACACAGGTCTATACGCTGGTCACGAAGGACCACATGCGGGAGGTCTACTTCACGGCACACCCGCGGGCGCGAGCCACGTCCGCGGTGAGGAGGAGGGCGACGTGATCGACGAGTCGACGATGTCGGAGCTGCGCGCGGCGCTCGAGGAGCAGCGCGACAACCTGCGCACGGAGATCGTCGAGCAGGGCGGCGACGCCGATTCGGAGGACGCCGAGATCGACGTCGAGCGCGGGTTCGCCGACAGCGCGCACAGCACCGCCGAACGGGCACGGCTCCTGTCTGTGATGAAGGCTCTGCGCGCGAACCTGCGCTGGGTGAACCGCGCCCTCACGAAGATGGACCTCGGAACCTACGGCGTGTGCGAGCGTTGCGGGACCCCCATCCCCCTCGAGCGGCTCGAGGCGCTCCCGTGGGCGATCTTGTGCATCGACTGCAAACACCTCGGCGAGGGTCGTTGAGCGCGCCGCGAGTCCCGCGGGTGCTGATCTTGGTGTGCGACTCGTTCGGCGTCGGCGACGCCCCCGATGCGGCGGCCTACGGAGACGAGGGCTCGGACACGATCGGAAACACGGCGCGCGCCGTGGGCGGGCTGCGCGCGCCGAACCTCGGTGCGCTCGGGCTCGGGATACTGACGGACGTGCCTGGCGTTCCCCCGCGGGCCGAGCCCGGCACCGCGCACGGCCGCTTCACCGAGCGTTCGGCCGGCAAGGACACGACCACGGGCCATTGGGAGATGTGCGGGCTGATCCTCGCGAAGCCGTTCCCGCTGTATCCGGAGGGGTTCCCGCACGACGTCATCCAGTCCTTCGAACGCGAGATCGGTCGCGAGGTCCTCGGCAACGTTCCCGCCTCGGGGACCGAGATCATCGCCCGGCTGGGGGAGGAGCACATGCGCACCGGCAGGCCGATCGTCTACACGAGCGGCGACTCGGTGTTCCAGATCGCGTGTCACAAGGACGTGGTGGACCTGCCGACGCTCTACGCATGGTGCCGGGCCGCCCGCAGGATCCTCACCGGCGAGCACAACGTCGGGCGCGTCATCGCGCGCCCCTTCACGGGAAGGCCGGGCAGCTTCGTCCGCACCCCCGAGCGCCGCGACTTCTCGGTCCCCCCGCCGGGGCCGACGCTCCTGGACTCCTGCGCAGCCGCCGGCGTTGCGGTCTACTGCGTCGGGAAGATCCAGGACATCTTCGCGCAGCAGGGCATAACCGAGGCGCGGTATTCGGACTCGAACGACCACGGAGTGGATCTCACGATCGATTACCTGCGCCGGCGCGGCCCCGCGCTCGTGTACGCGAACCTCGTGGACTTCGACAGCACGTACGGACATCGCAACGACCCCCAGGGATACGCGCGCTGCATCGAAGACCTGGACCGGCGCATCCCCGAGCTGGTCGGCGCGCTCGGGGGAGGGCCGATGTTCCTCACCGGCGACCACGGCTGCGATCCAACGACACCGTCGACGGATCATTCTCGTGAGCGAACGCCGCTCCTCGGCGCGGGCCTGGCGGGAGGGCCGTTCGACGTGGGGACGCGCTCGACCTACGCCGATCTCGGCGCGACGGTGGCCGACCTGTTCGGCGTCTCGACCGAAGACCTGGCGGGGGAGAGCTTCGCCGCGGAGATCGATCTGTGATGCAGCGGGGTGCCGCGTGAGCTCGTGGGATCCCCGCGACGTCGTCGCCGCCAAGCGCGACGGCCGCACCCTCGGCCCGGGGGAGCTCGCTCGTTTCGTGCAGGCGTACTCGGCTGGCGAGGTCGGCGACTCCCTCGCGGCCGCGTTCCTCATGGCCGCGTTCATCCGCGGCCTCGATGCCGAGGAGACGCTGGCGCTCACGCACGCGATGGTGGACTCAGGCGAGACGTTGCCGCTCGCCGGGATCTCGCGTCCGAAGGTCGACAAACACTCGACCGGAGGGGTCGCCGACGGCGTCACGCTCGTCTTCGCTCCGCTCGCGGCGTCGCTCGGGCTCGCGGTGGCCAAGCTATCGGGGCGGGGGCTCGGCCATACCGGTGGCACGCTCGACAAGCTCGAGTCGATCCCCGGCCTCCGTACGGACCTCGAGCCCGAGGCGTTCGAGCGCCAGGTCGAGGAGATCGGGTGCGCGGTCGCCGCCCAGACCGCGGACCTCGTCCCTGCCGATGGTGCCCTCTACGCGCTGCGCGACGCGACGGCCACGGTGCCGTCGATCCCGTTGATCGCCGCGAGCGTGATGTCGAAGAAGCTCGCGCTCGGCTCGGACCTCGTGCTGCTGGACGTGAAGACGGGGAGCGGGGCGTTCATGAAGACGCCGAGGCAGGCGAAAGCGCTCGCGAAGGCGTGCACCGCGGTCGCCGCCGACTGGGGCCGTCCGACCCGAGCCGCCGTCACCGACATGTCGCAGCCGCTCGGCGACGCCATCGGCAACGCCCTCGATATCGAAGAGGCCGTCACCCTTTTGCGCGGCGAGGTGAAGGGACCGCTCCGGGACGCCTGCGTGGTGTTCGCCGGCGAGGCGCTCTCTCGCCTCACCGGGGTGGGCATGGGCGAGGGCCGGGGGCGGGCAGCCCAGTCGCTCGATTCCGGCGAGGCGCTCGAGGCCTTCCGTGCGATGATCGCCGCGCAGAAGGGAGATCCTCGCGTCGTGGATGATCCCCGCGGCGTGCTCCCACAGGCCCCCGTCGTGCGCCCCGTGATCGGCGTCGCGTCGGGTTTCCTCGCTGTGGTCGACGCCGAGACGCTCGGTCGAGCCAGCGGGGATCTCGGGGCCGGGCGCCAACGCAGGGACGACCCGATCGACCCTGCCGTCGGTATCGTGTTCCGCCCGAAGGTGGGGGACGTCATCGAGGCGGGGCAGGAGCTCGGCACGATCCACGCACGCAACGACGCGGATGCCCGCGCGTGCGCCGATCGCGTGCTGGGCGCGCTCACGCTGTCCGAGGACCCGGTGGACCCGCTGCCGCTCGTGTACGGCTGGTTCGGCGGATGAAGGGAGGGTCGTGAACCTCGGCGACGTGAAGTTTGCGCTCTACCTCGCGGTAGCCCTGGTGCCGAGCCTCGTCCTGCACGAGTACGCCCACGCGTTCGCGGCAGACGCCTTCGGCGATCCCACGCCTCGCCGATGGGGTCGCCTGACGTTGAACCCGAAGCCGCTCATCGACCCGTTCGGTTCGATCATCCTGCCGGGATTGATCCTGCTGCTCGTCGCGGCCGGCAAGGGGTTCATCCTGCCGATCTTCGCGTACGCCAAGCCGATGCCGCTCGATCCCACGTATCTGCGCAACCGCAGCCGCGACTCGCTCATCGTGGTGCTGGCGGGTCCGGCTGCGAACCTCGCCCTAGCCGCCGTCGCCGGCACCGTCATCCGGGCCGGCATCGGCGGGGACGTCGGCCTCATCGTGCGCGCATTCTTGATCGTGAACGTCTTCATGTTCGTGTTCCAACTCATGCCCGTCCCCGGCTTGGATGGAGCGAAGCTGCTCGCGCGGGTCCTGCCTCCGCACCCGCGCGAGGTCTACGTGAGCATGGATCAATACTTGGTGCTGTTCATGCTCGTGATCTTCTTCCTGCTCGCCGGACCGCTGCTCGGCATCGTGCGGTCGCTCGCCGACGTGTTGTTCCGGCTCCTCGCGGGGGCGTAGATCTGCGTGGCGCTTCCCAGGGGAGCGAGGGGGCGCGCGATATCATCGGTCGCAACGTGAGTGATCCCTCTTCCGCCCCCTCGGCGCGCGTCCTGACCGGGTTCCGTCCGACCGGGCCGATGCACGTCGGGCACTGGTTCGGCAACGTCATGAACCTAGTCCGGCTCCAGGAGGACCACGAGGCGTTCTATTTCATCGCCGACTGGCACATGCTCACTACCCACTACGACCGGACCGACGAGCTCCCCGGGTACGTGCGGATGCTGGTCCTCGACCTGCTCGCGGCGGGCGTCGATCCGAACCGTGTCACGTTCTACCGCCAGTCCGACGTGAAGGAGGTGGCGGAGCTCACGCTGCTCCTCGGCATGATCACGCCGCTCGGCTGGCTCGAGCGCGTGCCGACGTACAAGGAGCGCCTGCGCGACCACGGAGAGCGAGACCTCGCGAACTACGGGCTGCTCGGCTACCCGGTCATCCAGACGGTCGACATCGCCATCGTGAAGGGCGAGCTGGTCCCGGTCGGTGAGGACCAGGTCGCTCATCTCGAACTGTCACGCGAGATCGTGCGCCGCTTCAATCGGTTGTTCGCCGACGTGCTCGTCGAGCCGCAGCCGCTGCTGTCGCCGTCGCCGAACATCCCCGGCAGCGACGGTCGCAAGATGTCGAAGTCCCTCGACAACACGATCGACGTCCGCGACGACGAGGACACGATCCGGACCAAGGTGCGATCGTTCATCACCGATCCACAGAAGGTCCGCAAGGGCGATCCCGGACGTCCCGAGATCTGCCCGATCTTCGCGCTGCACCGGCTGTTCTCGCAGGACATCCTCGAGTGGACCGACGAGCACTGCCGGACGGGCGAGCTCGGCTGCGTGGACTGCAAGGGGAACCTCGCCGACCGCATCGTCGGGTACTACGCGCCGTTCCGGGAGCGCCGCGAGGAGTTGGATCGCACGCCTGAGGTCGCCGATGAGGTCCTGGCGGCCGGAGCGGCGAAGGTTCACCCCGTCGTCGAAGGCACGATGAAGGCCGTTCGATCGGCGATGCATCTGTCATGACCGCCGAGGATCGGGCTGAGGGGGCCGGCAGCTTCGCCGTCGAACTGCCGATCTTCGCCGGTCCGTTCAAGCTGCTCGCGGACCTCATCGTCGACCAGAAGGTCGACGTGTGCGACGTGCCGATCGCGGCCGTGACCGACGGCTTCCTCGCGCACGCACGTGATTCGGAGACCTGGTCGCTCGAGGAGGCCACGTGGTTCCTGGCGATCTGCGCCGTCTTGCTCGAGCTGAAGGTGGGGCGCCTGATGCCTCGCCACGAGGTGCTCGACGAGGAGGACCTGCTCGGCATCTCGCCCGACCTGCTCTACGCACGCTCGATCGAGCTCGCGGCGTTTCGCACCGTGGCGACCGAGCTCGCCGCACGCATGGAGCGAGAGGCCTTGCATCATCCCCGCGACATCGGTCCGCCACCGGAGTTCTCGCACCTGTATCCGGACGTCATGGAGAAGGTCCAGGCCGCCGATCTCGCGCGTCTGGCGGCCGCGCTCCTCCGTCCGGCGCCCCTCATGGACCTGTCGCACGTCACGCCGATCCGCTACACGATGGCCGAGGCGACCGAGGCCGTGCGCGCCCAGCTGTCCCGCACGCCCGAGGCCTCCTTTCGGGACCTGGTCGCCGACTGCGAGGATCGGATCCAGATCGTCGTGCGCTTCCTCGCTCTGCTCGAGCTCTATCGAGAGGGCAAGGTCGACCTGTCGCAGGCCGAGACGTTCGGCGAGATCGACGTGCGCTGGGAGGGCTCGGCGGTATGACGGACCGGCGTGAGCTGCTCCGCGCGCTCGAGGCACTCCTGTTCGTCTCGGACGAGCCCGTGGCCTCGGTGGTGCTCGCGCAGGCCCTCGACGTCGACCGGCGTGAGATCGACGGGCTGTGTGAGGAGCTCGGTCGCGTGTACGAGGAGCGGAACGCCGGCATCGTGATCCGCACGATCGCGGGCGGCTGGCGGCTCAGCACGCATCCGGATGCCGCCCCGTTCGTGGAGCAGTACGTGCTGACGTCCCGGCACGCTCGGCTCACGAAGGCCGCGCTCGAGACGCTCTCGATCGTCGCGTACAAGCAGCCGGTCACGCGGCACCAGATCTCGGCCATCCGCGGCGTGAACTCCGACGGCGTGCTTCACGCGCTCGTTGACCGGAGCCTCATCGTCGAGGTCGGGCGAGAGGAGGGCCCCGGGCGCCCGATGCTGTACGGCACCACCCCGGAGTTCCTGGAGCGCTTGGGGCTCCCGTCGCTGTCGGCGTTGCCCTCGCTCGCGCCATTGCTGAGTGACGGCGGCGAGGGCGAGTCCGCCGGCGGCCAGTAAGCGAGGATCCGGCGCGTGACGGTCGAACGACTCCAACGAACGCTTGCTCGCGCCGGGTTGGGCTCGCGCCGCGCCTGCGAAGAGCTCATCGCCGCGGGGAAGGTGGAGGTGAACGGCAGGGTGGCCACGCTCGGTGACAAGGTCGACCCCGAGATCGACGAGGTGCGGGTGAAGGGGGCCAGGATCAGCACCGATCCGACCATGCGGTACCTCGCGCTGCACAAGCCCGCCGGAGTCACGACGACGATGCGCGACGCGCACGCCCGATCGGACCTGCGACCGTTGTTGCCGCCGAACGGCCCTCGGGTGTTCCCGGTCGGGCGTCTCGACCGCGAGACCGAGGGCCTGCTCCTCGTGACGAACGACGGCGAACTCGCGAACCGACTCACGCACCCGCGGCACGGCGTCGAGAAGGAATATCTCGCGGACGTCGACGGAGTGCCCACCGAGCGTACCCTGGCTCGCCTGCGGCGGGGGGTCGACCTCGAGGACGGCCGGGCCACGCCCATCGCCGTCCGTGCGGTGAGCCGCACGGGTGGACGCACGGCGATCCGCCTCGTGATGGGGGAGGGCCGCAAACGTGAGGTCCGCCGGATGCTCAGCGCCGTGGGCCTTCCGGTCCGGCGACTCGTTCGGCTCCGCATCGGGCCGGTGAAGCTCGGTCGGCTCCGGGCGGGCGAGATCCGCGAGCTGACGCCGGACGAGGTGCGCGGCCTCTATCGCTCCGCCGGCCTGTAGCGGTCGGCTCTGGCGTACGCCCACCGGAACGCGTCGCGGTTTGGGCCTGCCCTGCCTGTAGCCTGGGTGCCGGGAGGTTGCGGGAGATGGGCGACATCAGGGTGCGCGCGGCTCGAGGTGCCATCGGTGTCGAGGCGGACGCGCCCGAGACCGTGTTGTCGGCCACCGAGCGGTTGCTCGGGACGATGATCGAGCGCAACGGCGTCGCGACCGACGATCTCGTGAGCATCTTCTTCACCACCACCGAGGACCTCGTGTCCGCCTTCCCGGCGGAGGCGGCCCGGCGGATGGGCCTCGGCGGCGTCCCCCTCATGTGCAGCCGGGAGATCCCTGTCATCGGCTCGATGCCGCGGGTCGTGCGGATCCTCATGCACTTTCACACCCATCGGGCGCAGGCGGACGTGGCTCACCCGTACCTGGACGGCGCGGAGTCGCTGCGTGATGACCTTGGCTGAGCGCGTGGCGGTGCTGGGAACGGGGCTGATGGGCACGTCGATCGCGATGGCCGCCGCGGCGGCCGGCTCCGAGGTCCGCGGGTTCGACCTCGACGATGCGACGTTGGCTGGAGCCGCCGAGCGGTCGGGGCTCGCGCCCTCGCGGTCGATGGAGGTGGCCGTCGAGCGGGCGACCCTCGTCTTCGTATGCACCCCCGTACGATCCGTCGCTCAGGTCGCGGTCGAGGCTTTGCGCGCCGCTCCGGATGCGGTGGTGACGGACGTGGCGAGCGTCAAGTCTCAGGTGATGGTCGAGGTCGAGTCGGCAGCCCACCCCGCGTCGATACGGAGGTTCGTCGGCGGCCACCCCATGGGCGGTTCCGAGCGGTCGGGACCCGAGTTCGCCTCGAGGTCGGTCCTGGACGGGATCGTGTGGGTCGTGACCCCGTCGGGGACGACCGACGACTCCGCCGTGGCCCATGTGGAGACCTTCGCGAGGACCGTCGGGGCTCGGCCGGTCCGCATCGAGCCCGCGCGGCACGACCGGTTGGTCGCGATCGTGAGCCACCTGCCTCAGGTCGCATCGACGGCGCTGATGAGCCTGGCGGCGACCGAGGAAGCCGGCGAGCCGGAGATCTTGCTCCTGGCCGCCGGAGGCTTCCGCGACTTGACGCGCCTTGCGGCATCCAGCCCGCATCTGTGGAGCGACATCCTGCTCGCCAACCGCGAGCAGGTGACGACCGCCATCGACCTGTACGTTGCCCGGCTGCTTGAGCTTCGCGATCTGGTCGGGGCCGAGTCCCGGGCAGACGTAGAGGCAGCCTTCGCGCTGGCGAAGCGGGCCCGGCTGTCCCTCGCCGCGAAGCCGCAGGTTCGGGCCGGGGTCGCGGTGCTGCAGGTCCCGATCCCGGACCGACCCGGTTCGCTCGCCGACCTCACGCTCGCCCTGTCCGAGGCCGGCGTCAACATCGAGGATCTGCAGATCGTGCACTCGCCTGAAGGCGGCCGGGGCGTGGTCCACCTCACGGTCGCGGCCGACGCGGCCGACACCGCCGGCGCGGCGCTCGTCGAGCGGGCCTTCCAGACGCTCCGGCTGGCGTGAGGCGCCCATGAAGGTCAAGATCGTCCCCGGGGCTCGGATCGTTGGCGAGATGGATGTTCCCGGCGATAAATCGATCGCCCACCGCTGGCTCATCTTGGCCGCGACGGCCTCGGGCCGCAGCGAGATCCATGGACTTCCACTTGCCCTCGATGTGCGCTCGACCGCAGCATGTGTTGCTCGCCTCACCCCCGAGGCTCGACCTGCACTCGAGGCGTGGGCTTCCCGGGCTCCCGGCTCCGACGAGGCTCACGGTTTCACGTTCAACAAGGGTGAACCTCGACCCGCTGCGCTGACGCTCGATGTCGGGGGCCGGGGTCGTGCTCGACTGGAGGCTTCGGGTGATCCGCTCGACTGCGGCAACTCCGGCACCACGATGAGGCTGCTCTCGGGGGTCCTCGCGTCGTGCGGGTTCGAGAGCGCACTGACGGGAGACGAGAGCCTGCGCGAGCGACCGATGGAGCGCGTGGCCGAGCCGCTCCGTCAGATGGGGGCGCTGGTGGAGACCACGCTCGGTCATGCCCCGATCCGCATCGTGGGCGGATCGCTCCGCGGCATCCGCCATCGGACGGCGGTGCCGAGCGCTCAGGTGAAGAGCGCGCTGCTGCTTGCCGGTCTCGCGGCGGAGGGTGCGACGACCGTCGAGGAATCCATCGCGACACGTGACCACACGGAGCGGGCGCTCGAACACCTCGGCGCGGACGTCAGACGCTCCGGGGAAGCGGTCACGGTGTCCGCCTTCCAACACGATGGCTTCGCAGGGACCGTTCCTGGGGACGTGTCCTCCGCGGCGTTCCTCGTCGCCGCGACGGCGGTGACGGGTGGGGAGTTGACCCTGCGCCGTGTGGGGCTCAACCCGACCAGGACCCGATACCTGGACGTGATGGCTCGGATGGGGGTCCGAACCGAAGCCGTGGTCACCGGCGAGGAGCTCGGCGAGCCGCTGGGCGATCTTCGAGTCGACTCCGTCGACGGCCTCGTGGGCACAACCGTCGACGGCGACGAGCTTCCGCTCGTGATCGACGAGGTGCCGGTGCTCGCCGCACTCGCAACGTGCGCTCGCGGCGAAACGTGGTTCGCGGGCGGGAACGAGCTCCGCCTCAAGGAGAGCGACCGACTCGCCGGGCTTATCAGCGCGATCGTGGCGCTCGGGGGTCACGCGGCGGTCGAGGGGGACGACCTGGTCGTCCTGGGTGGCGGTCTCGACGGGGGCACCGTGGATCCGCTCGGCGATCACCGCATGGCCATGGCACTCACGGTGGCGGCGCTCGGGGCGGAGGGGCCGTCGACGCTGAACGGAGCAGAGGCCGCCGACGTGTCATTCCCGACCTTCTTCCCCGCGTTGGGCTTCCTCGGTGCGCGGATCGAGGGTTGAGGGTCGAGATGAACGAAGGCATCATCGTGGCCATCGATGGACCCGCGGGCTCGGGCAAGAGCACGCTTGCTCGCGGTCTCGCCTCGGCGCTCCACGTTCCCTACGTGAACACGGGAGCGATGTATCGGGCCCTCACGCGCCGCGCCCTGCAGGAGGGCGTCGACGCGGACGACGGAGCGGCGTTGGCCACGCTCGCTACCGCCATGCGATTCGACCTCGACCGGACGGTCGAGCCCGGCGTGCTGCTCGTCGACGGCCGCCCTCCGGATGAGGGGCTTTCCTCACCGGAGGTCGAGTCGAACGTGTCTCGCGTCGCACGTCACCCTGAGGTTCGCGCCGTCCTGCGCGCCGAGCAACGGCGGCTCGGAGGTGACGGCGCCGTCCTCGAGGGTCGAGACATCGGTTCCGTCGTGTTCCCCGGCGCGACCCTCAAGCTCTACCTGCGCGCCGACGCGAGGGCTCGAGCTGCGCGACGAGCCCAGGAGCGAGAGGCCGACGAGGGCGGGCGCATCATCGCTGATCGACTCGAAGCTCGGGACGCGCTCGACGCTCGTGTGAACCCGTTCGTGCCACCCGAGGACGCCGTCGTGATCGACGCGACGTCCCTCGACGCCGCGGAGGTCCTCGCCCGTGCCCTCGAGCTCGTGCGCGAGCGCACCGAACACGGCAGCGCCGGATGACCTCGCCCTCGGTCGCCGTGATCGGCCGGCAGAACGTCGGCAAGTCGACGCTCGCCAACCGCCTGTTCGGCCGTCGTGAGGCGATCGCGCACCCGATGCCCGGTGTCACGCGCGATCGGGTCGAGCTGGAGACCACGTGGCGAGGACGTCCGTTCCGGCTCGTGGATACCGGCGGCCACACGAGCCGGGGCACGGGGATCGACGCCCTCGTCTCCCGCCAGGCGGATCGCGCCGCGGAGCTCGCCGACGTCATCGTGCTCGTCGTCGACGGCCGAACCGGGCCGGTCGAGGAGGACGCCACCCTGGCCCGCAAGCTCCGGCGCGCGGAAGCTCCGGTCGTGCTCGTCGTCAACAAGATCGACACGGCGGATGAGGAGGTGAGCGCCGCGGCCTTCCACCGGCTCGGGTTGGGCGAGCCGGTCGCGGTGTCGGCCATGCACGGGCTCGGTGTCGGCGAGCTCTTGGACCGGCTGGTCGCCCTCCTTCCAGATGCGCCCCGGGCCGCGCTCGAGGAAGCCACGGAGCCGAGGTTCGCACTCGTCGGCCGGCCGAACGTGGGGAAGTCCTCGCTGTTCAACCGTCTGGTGGACGAGGAGCGTTCGGTCGTCTTCGAGGAAGCCGGCACCACCCGGGACGCCGTCGACGCCGTCGTCAGGTGGCAGGACGTCGTGGTCCGATTCGTCGATACGGCGGGCTTCCGCCGGGGATCGAAGGTGAAGAGCGTCGAGTACTTCAGCCTCCTTCGCGCGGAGCGTGCGATCGAACGCGCCGACGTCGCGGTGCTTGTCCTGGACGCGACCGATGGGCTCGCGGCCGAGGACAAGCGGGTGGCCGCGAAGGTCATGGAAGCCGGACGAGGCCTTCTCGTCGTCGCGAACAAGTGGGACCTCGTGGAGGAACGTGATCGGACGTACAAGGAACTCGGTGAGCGCGTGAACGTGTTCGCCCGGGCGTCGGTCGCGCGCACCTCGGCTCGCTCTGGACTCGGTGTGCACCGCCTCCCGCCGCTCCTCCTCGGGGCACGGGAGCGGTGGTCGCGACGCGTGCCGACGTCCGAGGTGAACCGTGTGCTCCAGGAGGCCGTCGCGGAGCGAGCCGTTCCCGGCGGCGGCCACCTCAAATACGCCACCCAGGTGAGCGCCGGCCCTCCGACGTTCGTGCTGTTCGGCGCTCGGGGGCCCGACGCTTCGTATCAGCGGTTCCTCGAGGGCCGCCTGCGCGCTGCGTTCGGGTTCGACGGGGTCCCGATCCGATTGCGGTTCCGGGCGCCGAAGGGTCGTGCACGCCACGGAGCGGCATCCGAGTAACCGTGCGTGCCCTGTTCAGCCGGTACACTCACGCACACGGGCCGTGGCGCAGCTTGGTTAGCGCGTCTGACTGGGGGTCAGAAGGTCGCCGGTTCAAATCCGGCCGGCCCGACATCGGTGGTACGTTCGCGATCTGATGGCGTCGTACCGCTCGGATCCCGCATCAACGACGGAGCGCGCGTCCTCCGCGATCCTCACGATCCCGAACGCGCTCTCGTTCGTTCGCATCGCGCTGATCCCAGTCTTCGTCTGGTTGATCCTCGACCACGACACGAGCTTCGGTGGGCTGCTGCTGTTCGCCGCCGTCGCTTCGACCGACTGGGTGGACGGCGCCGTCGCCCGCGCCACGGGTCGGGTCTCCGAGCTCGGCAAGGTGTTGGATCCGGTCGCCGACCGGCTGTCGATCGCCGCCGGCCTCATCGCGCTCATCGTGCGGGGCGCGTTCCCGCTGTGGGCGGCCCTGCTGATCCTGGTCCGCGACGGCATGATCCTCATCGTCGGGCTCGCGCTGCTCGCCGGTCGGGGAGCGCGGATCGAGGTCCGTTACATCGGCAAGGTAGCGACGTTCTGCCTGATGAGCTCCATCGCAGCGATCGCGTGGGGCAACCTCGGGTACGCTTTCGACGAGGGGTTTCTGGTGATCGGTTGGTCGATGTTCACCGTCGGCATCGTGGATTCCTACGTCGCAACGGCCCTGTACGTCGGCGACATGCGCCGGGCGCTCACGAACGCGTCACGGCGATAGTGCTAGGTTGCCGAACGTCGGACGGCGCCTGGAGGAAACGCGATGGAGTTCCCCGAGGACCTTCGCTACACCAAGGAGCACGAATGGGCGCGCGACGAGGGCGATGGGCGGGTTCGGGTCGGGATCACCGACTACGCGCAGGACGCGCTCGGGGACGTCGTCTACGTCGATGTGCCCGAGGTGGGTGCCTCGGTCACCGGCCATCAACCGTTCTGTGAGGTGGAGTCCACGAAGTCGGTCTCGGATGTATACGCTCCGGTCTCCGGCACCGTGAGCGAACGCAACGCGCTGCTCGAGGACCGGCCCGAGCTCGTCAACGAAGCCCCATACGGAGAGGGGTGGCTCGTCGTGCTGCAGGTGGATGCGGGGGTCGATCTCGCGGAGCTCATGGACGCAGCGGCCTATCGAGCCTTCATCGAACAGGTCGAGCCCCACTAGAGGTTCGTCTCAACGATCAGCTGCCCCGCCCTCGACCTCCCGTCCCAGTCCGGACGGTACCGGTCCGACACGGAACCTCGGCCCTCCCGGTGTGCTCGAGGGTGGACCACACCCCTGGTTGACCCTCCCCGGAGGAGGAAGTAAGGTCGATCACCCGTGCAGGGTTCGGGTCGCACCTCAACCTCAACCATCAGCGGGAGTCGAGGGCGGAGAGGTGATCGAGGTTGTTCTGCACGCGTTGTGGACATCCCAACAAGGACGAGGCCCGCTACTGCTCGAACTGTGGGTCTGCGCTGCAGGACGAGACCACCCTCTCGCTCACACCGGTCGAGACCGAAGGTGAAGCTCCCGCCGAGTTCCCGTTCCCCGAAGATGAGCTCGAGCCGGGGCAGGGTCTCCTTCTGGTCAAGCACGGCCCGAACGCCGGGTCGACCTTCCTCATCCAGGACGACTCGACATCGATCGGGCGCGATCCGAAGAGCGACGTGTTCTTGGATGACGTCACGGTCTCGAGAAAGCACGCAGAACTCCGGCACGGCGCGGGAGCGTTCACGATCCATGATCTCGGCAGCTTGAACGGCACGTATGTGAACCGCGAGCGCGTCGAGATGACCACGCTCGCCTCCGGCGACGAGATCCAGGTCGGGAAGTTCAAGCTGGTGTTCTTCGCGGGCGGGGGGTGAGGGCGCACATGGCGACTCGCAACTATCAATCGATCGGTGAGGTCCTCGTGAACGTCAAGACCGAGTTCCCGGACATCACGATCTCGAAGATCCGGTTCCTCGAAGCCGAGGGATTGATCGAGCCCGAGCGCACTCCATCGGGGTATCGGAAGTTCTACGAGCAAGACGTCGACCGGTTGAAGTCGATCCTGCGCATGCAACGGGACGAATACCTGCCGTTGAAGGTCATCAAGGATCGCTTGCTGCAGGAGGTGTCCGAAGACGGCGAGCTCATCACGCCCGTGTCCGATGACGGCGAGGCGGACGCCGAGGAGCAGCTCGCCGATGCGCCGACCGGCCTGCAGATGTCCATCGAGGAGATGTCGGCCGCGACCGGCGTCGACCGCGAACGGATCCGCGAGCTCGAGTCCTACGGGCTGGTGTCGTCGCACGGCCCCGAGTCCGCGAGGTACTACGACGGAGACGACTACATCGTCCTGTCCGTCGTGAAGGATTTCTTCAAGTACGGCGTCGAGCCTCGCCACCTGACGATGTACAAGCATTTCGAGGAACGCGAGGCGAGCTTCTTCGAGACGATCGTCCTGCCGCAGCTGCGGCAGCGCAACCCCGACGCGCGCAAGATGGCGAATGCGTCGCTTGCCGACCTGGCGAAAGCCTCTCGCAAGCTCAAGCAGGCGCTGCTCAGGACGAACCTTCGACAGTACCTATCCGCCTAGATCGACTGGGCGTGAGCGGCCCTCCTCGGCATCGGCTTCGGGCGGGAGCCTCCATCCTTCTCCCGCTCGCGCTCCTGGGGCTCGTGCCGGCCCTCGCGGACGCGCAGACGGTCGAGGGTCCTCCGCCCACGCCGGTGGTTCTGCCCGGTGGAGGCACCTCGCCCTCGCCGTTCCCACAGGCGTTGCACACACCGGCTCCCTCCGTTGAGCCTCCCGGCATCCGTGCTCCCTCCGCCGTGCTTGCCGACCTCGACACGGGTCAGGTGCTGTTCTCGCGAGACCCCGACGCCGAACGACCGATCGCGAGCGTGACGAAGATCATGACCGCGCTGCTCGTCCTTCGACGAGCAGATCCGACGGAGCAGGTCACGGTCAGCGCCCGCGCGGCCGGAAACGGGCGGAGCCCTGGCGTCTCCGAGCTGGGGCTCCAGGCGGGGGAGCGGATCCGGGTCGACGATCTCCTGTACGCCCTCATGCTGCAGTCCGCGAGCGACGCGGCGATCGCCCTGGCCGAGCACGTGTCAGGTTCGGTCGACGCGTTCGTCGCGCTGATGAATCGAACGGCGGAGCACCTGGGCATGCGCCACACTCGGTTCGCCTCGCCGAGCGGCCTGGACGACGGCGGTTATTCGAGCGCCGCCGACCTCGTCACGCTCACCAGGGCGGCGTACCGGATCCCCGGGTTCTCCTCGATCACCGCGACGCGGTTCCACACGGTCCCCGGTACGGAGCAGGATGTTGGGCCTCGCGTCGTCCAGAACCGCAACGTCTTGCTGTGGCTGTATCCCGGTGCGACGGGCGTGAAGACGGGTTTCACCAGCGCGGCCGGCTTCTGCGTCGTCGCGTCGGCCGAGCGTGAAGGGTTGCGGCTGGTCGCGGTGGTCCTCGGCGAGCAAGGGGAGCCGTTCTCGGACGCCGCGGCGTTGCTGAACTACGGATTCACGGCCTTCGAGCTCCGCGACCTGCTCGCCGAGGGCGAGCCGATGGGCACCGTGGCCATCCAAGGGCGCGCGGTGACGGTCGCCGCCGGCGCAGCCGTCCAGAGCGCCCTCGTGCCGGCCGATCGACGCGTGCGATCGACGATCCTCGTGAGCCACGGCATCACCTTTCCGCCGGCCCTGGGCGAGCAGGTGGGTGCCGTCGAGCTCACGGTCGGGCGTCTGCAGATCCGTCGGGTGCCGCTGCTCGTGACCGCGGTTCCGGGCCCATCCCCCCCGCAGGAGCCGGGTCCCTGGTGGCGGCGAGCCTTCTCGTCCGTGACGGGCGCGGTCGGCGGGCTGCTCGACGCGCTGTTCGGCTGATCCCTCTGCTACGATCGCGCCGGATGTCGGAGGTTGCGAGCGTTCTGTACGGGCGCGAGGACATCCGCCGGCGGGTCGAAGATCTTGGCCGCACCATCACCGGGGATCATGAAGGACGCGCGCCCGTATTGATCTCCGTCCTCAAAGGCGGCTCGGTGTTCCTCGCCGACCTGATCCGGGAGATCCGTCTCCCGCTGGCGGTCGACTACATGTCGATCTCGCGCTACGGCGACGCCGCCGAGTCGATGGGCCGGGTGCGCATCGTGAAGGACCTCGATGAGGACATCGGCGATCGCAACGTCATCGTGGTCGAGGACATCGTGGACACGGGCCTCACGCTCTCGTACCTGCTCGGTGTGCTGGAGTCGCGCAACCCGACCTCCATGGACGTGTGCGCGCTTCTGGACAAGTCCGTTCGTCGTATCGCCCCGCTCGAGATCCGGTACCGGGGCTTCGACTGCCCCGACGTGTTCGTGGTGGGCTACGGCCTCGATTTCCAGGAGCGCTACCGGAACGTCCCGGATATCCTTGCGGTGCACGATCTTCCGGCACTGCAGGCCGACCCCGACCTGCTCCTGCCGTACCTGCCCGACCCTGGGACCGGCGCGCCGACCACGGCCTAGGTTGCCGGACCTCGGGCCCCGGTCTACAGTCGGCGAGGTGCCATGTTGATCGAGATGAACCTCGCCGGCGTGCGGATCGAGCTGCCGACCAACCAGCCGATCGTGTTGCTCCGCGAGGTCGACGGCGAGCGGTTCCTGCCGATCTGGATCGGCCAGCCCGAGGCGGCAGCCATCGCGCTCGCTCTCCAGGGCACGGTCACGCCCCGACCGATGACGCACGACCTCATGAAGAACATGCTCGATGAGATGGCGGTGACGGTCCACAACATCGCGATCACGGAGCTGCGCGAGGGCACGTTCTACGCGATCATCAACCTCCAGCGCAACGGATCCGCCTACGAGGTGTCGTCGAGGCCGTCGGACGCGATCGCGCTCGCGGTGCGGTTGGGCTGCAAGATCTTCGCGAACGAGGAGGTACTCGCGGAGGCCTCGATCCTCATCCCCGTGGGCGATGAGGAAGAAGAGGTCGAGAAGTTCCGGGAGTTCCTGGACAACGTGGACCCCGAGGACTTCCAGTAGGTTGGGAGCTCGGCGACCGCTACCCGTAGAACAGTTCGGTCGCCCAGTACGAGTTCTGCCCGCAGCGGTTGCGTTGGGTGGTGCGCACCACGCCGATCCCCACACGTCGAAGCTTCGGGTGCAGGATGATCGATCGGTGGAACGCCTCCGTCATGAAGATCTTGTGTATCTCGTGGATCGTGCTGCCGCAGCCCACGACGTCGGCGCCGACGTCGTTCCAACGGTAGGGGGCGAGCAGCTGTGCGAGGTTCGGCGGGTCGTAGATCCGATCCTCGCGGACCATGACGTTGCTCCAAGCCAACGCGTCATCGGACAACGGGAGGTTGATCTTCACGGGCCGCAGGTCGTGTTGCGCCCTGGTCCGGTTGAGGATGTTCAGAAGGGTGGTGCGGTAGGTATCCGTCGGCGACGCCTGGGCCTTGGAGGCCCCGAGGACCCCGAAGCTGAGGGCTAGCACCAACATCGACGCCAACGTTCCGCGACGTATCCATCCATAGGTGAGCGACGTCATCCGGTCTCCTTCCGATAGGCGGCACCGACCCTTTCCGTAGAGGGGGAAGTTGGAACTCGGGCATCCTACCGGCTCGACGGTTTAGGAGCACCACTCATTCGCCATGCGAGGCGGGTGATTGACACGTCACTCAGGGCCACCTAGCCTACGCACGCCCACGTAATTACGGAGTTGTGATGACCGAGCAGGGATATCGCGTGCCCGAGGTCACCAAGATCATCGGGATCAGTTACCGACAGCTGGACTATTGGGCACGCACGGGGCTCGTGCGGCCGTCCGTGCAGGACGCGCAGGGATCGGGCTCGCAGCGGCTGTATTCGTTCCAGGACCTCGCCATGCTGAAGCTCATCAAGCGGATGCTCGACAGCGGCGTCAACCTCCAGCAGATCCGCAAGGCGATGGGCACCTTGAAGGAGCTGAAGGAGCCCGCCCTTGGCACGACGCTCGTCTCGGACGGCACTCGGATCTACTCGTTGGAGTCGCCCGAAGCCGTCGTGGATCTGCTCGCCAAAGGCCAAGGCGTCTTCGCGATCGCCGTGGACAAGGTGTGGACAGAACTCGAGGGGACCCTCAACAAGGGGAACCGCAAGAAGGGCCGCGGGGTCTCCTCGGCCGGAGGAGCGTGAGCGACAGCCTCGCGGCCGTCCCACCGGCCATGAAGAGCGACTCCGTCCGCTTCGCCCACGGCAGCGAGCGCCAGTTCGCGCAGTTGCTGGATTTCTACCAGATCGAGTGGGACTACGAGCCCACCTCGTTCGATCTCGAGTGGGACAAGCAGGGAAACGTGGTTCAGCGGTTCACGCCCGACTTCTTCCTGCCCCAGTACGACCTCTATATCGAGATCACCACGTTGAATCAGAAGCTCGTCACGAAGAAGAACCGAAAGGTCCGTCGCCTCCGCGAGCTCTACCCCGGAGTCAACTGCAAGATCTTCTACCAACGCGATTACCTGTCGCTCGTCGACAAGTACGGCCTGGAGGACATCTCGGGCTGATTAGAATCGTGCGCGAGCAGGCCGGGTGCGCAGCGTCGGCCACTATCCACGACCCCCGCTAGACTGGGCCGCGGGATGAGGTTCGCGCCCCACACCGACGACGACGTCCGCGAGATGCTGGGGGCCCTCGGCATCGACTCGTTGGACGACCTGTTCTCCCAGATCCCCGAATCGGTCCGGTTCGACCGTCCCCTCGACATCCCCGAGGGTGTGTCGGAGATGGAGATCCTGGCGGACCTCACGACACTCGGCAGACGCAACCGCTCAGCCGAGGACCTCATCTGTTTCGCGGGGGCAGGTGCGTACGACCACTATGTGCCCAGCGCCGTGTGGTCCTTGGCAGCGCGCTCGGAGTTCTACACCTCGTACACCCCGTACCAACCGGAGCTGTCTCAGGGGGTCCTGCAGGCCCTGTTCGAATACCAATCGATGATCTGCGAGATCACCGGACTGGAGGTATCCAACGCCTCGTTGTACGACGGAACGACCGCCTTAGCCGAGGCGGTGAACCTGGCCCGGTCATCACCTGGCCGCGACCGGGTGCTGGTGTCCGCCACGGTGGACACCAGGTACGTCGATACGTTGCGCACCTACGGCCGAGCAGCCGGCTATGAGCCCGAGCTCTTCGATGCGCCGGACGGTCGCGGCGGTACGCCGGCGGTCGGCGACGACGTGGCGTGCGTGGTCGTCCAGCATCCGAACGCCTACGGGATCCTCGAACCTGCCCGCGACCTCTTCGGGATGGCCCACGCGGGGGGCGCGCGAGCCATCCAGGTGTTCGACCCGCTCTCGCTCGGTGTCCTGGCGCCCCCCGGCGAGCTCCGTGCCGACGTCGCCGTCGCCGAGGGGCAGGTCCTCGGCAACCATCTGAACTTCGGAGGTCCGTACCTCGGCATCATCGCCACGCGACTCGACGACGTTCGCCGGTTGCCGGGTCGCCTCGTGGGCGAGACCCTCGACGTCGACGGTCGCACCGGCTACGTCCTCACGCTCCAGGCGCGCGAGCAGCATATCCGCCGTGAGAAGGCGACGAGCAACATCTGCACGAACCAAACGCTCATGGCCATCGCGGCCACGGTCTACCTGGCGTGGCTCGGCCCCCATGGCCTCCTCGAGCTCGGGCGCCAATGCGCAGCGAAGGCCGCCTACGCGGCGCAGCGCCTGACCGAGGTCCACGGCGTCGAGATGCTGTTCGCGGGCCAGCCCTTCTTCAAGGAGTTCGCGCTTCGCCTACCCGTCTCCTCGATCGAGGTCCGCGACGCCCTCATCGAGCGCGGGTTCCTGGCGGGGGTCGCCCTTCCCGACGCCGGGGGACATGCGCTGCTCGTGGCGGTCACCGAGCGTCGGACGCGCGAGGAGATCGACTCGCTGGCGCTCGCCCTGAAGGAGGTCCTGTCGTGAGTCGGGCGACTGGCGCGCCCGTTCGCCATCAAGGACCGCCGGGGGAGGGCACGCTGCACGAGCTGTCGCGCAGCGGCCGGCGTGCCTACAGCTTCCCCGCGCTCGACGTACCGATGGTGGAGCTGCCCGCGGAGACGGCGCGCCAGGTGGCCCCCGATCTCCCCGAGGTGGCGGAGCGTGACCTCGTCGCTCATTTCACCCGGCTGTCGCAGCTCAACTACGGGGTCGACACCG
>JBDTYT010000010.1:0-33291 GCA_040005555.1 Actinomycetota bacterium
GGCATCGGGCAGTCGACGTGCGTGGGGATGGGTGGGGACCCGGTGCACGGCATCGGGTTCATCGGGTCGCTCGAGCGCTTCGAGGCCGACCCCGACACGGACCTCATCGTGCTGATCGGCGAGATCGGCGGCGACGACGAGGAGCGGGCGGCCCGCTACGTCTCGGAACGAGTGACGAAGCCGGTCATCTCGTACATCGCCGGGTTCACCGCTCCGCCGGGAAAGCGGATGGGCCATGCCGGGGCCATCATCACCGGCTCCAGCGGTACCGCCCAGGCCAAGGCCGAGGCGCTCGAGGGCGCCGGCGTGCGTGTCGGGCGCACGCCGTCCGAGGTCGCCGAGCTCGTCGCGGCCGCACTCCCGTGACCTCCGGCCCGTCGCCCGCTCGCGGCGACGCGGGAGCGGCGGCCGGGGTTCGCATCGCAGCGCTCCTCGGGGCGGGATGTTTCGCGATCATCGGGCTGCTCGGGCAGGGGGCCGCGTTCGCTCTCCGTCTCGTGTCGAGCGGCCGGCTCTCCGCTGCCGCCTCCGCGCGTCTCGGCTGGCTGTACGTGGGAGCGTTCCACCACATCCCGATCGTCGTCGACCTGCCGACGCTCGACGTCGGCCGGCTGACCGGAGGCGTGGTGCCGGGCTCCACGCTCCCGACGACGGGGTCGGCCTCGGGGGAGCTCGGGGTGGCGATGCTGCTCGTCACGGGGCTCGCCGCGTGGCTGCTGTTCCTGGCCGGTCGCCGAGCCGCGTCGGCCGGGGGCGGGGGACCGTTCGATCGAACGCTCCTGGGGGCGGCGGTTGCCCCCAGCTACGCGCTCCCGATCTTCGCCCTGTCGGTGCTCGTTCGGCTGCACGCGGATCTCACGTTCGGGACGCTCGCGTCTGGTTCTCTGGACGCCCGGCTCTCGCCGGTGCCGGCGCTCGTCCTTCCGTTCCTGCTGGCAGCGATCGCAGGCGGAGCGGGGGGGTTCCTTTCCATGCCTGCGGAGAACGCGAGCGCTCGCGCGTGCCGGACGATGGGAGCGCTCGCAGGTGGGTGGCGGATGCTGCTGCTCGCGATCGGGTTGTCCTTCGCAGGCCTGTTCGTCGCGGGTGCCGTCCAACCCGATGGACCGGCGGCAGCGCTCACGCCCTCCACGGCGACCTATTTCCGAGACGTGTTCGATCGGCCGCTCGCCGGGCTCGCGCTGTTCGCCCACCACGTCACGGTGATGCCCAACGAGGGACTCTGGACGCTCGTTCCCGCGATGGGTGGCTGCGATGGGGCGTCGGGTTCGGTATCGGGGGCGTTCCTGTGCTACTGGCGGTTCCCCGACTCCGTGACGTTGCCCGTCCCCGGCGCCAGCGATGGCGGTTCCACGTCCGTCTCGGCCGGAGCCCGGTTCGGGTCCGCGCCGCTGCCGTACCTCGCGTTCCTGATCGTGCCGGCGGCCGCCGCCTACTGGGGGGGTCGTCACGGAGCGTCACGCGCTCAGGCGAGCGCGCGGCGCGAGGCGACCGCGGTCGGCGTCGCGGCCGGTGTGGTGTTCGCCGGACTCGTCGGCTCCGTCGGGTTCCTGTCCACCGTCTCGGTGACCTACGCCGCCGACTTCCAAGGCAGCGGAGGTGCCGGATCGGTCCGCGCGGGTCCTTTCGTGATGTCGGGAGCGGCGCTCGCCCTCGCGTGGGGGACGGTGTTCGGATCGCTCGGCGGACGCGCCCACGCCCGTTCGGCCGAAGCCGCGAGCGCGCCGTCCGGCTCGGTCAGTGGAAGTTGATCGACACGTCGGCTCGTCCCGTGAGGAGCAGGATGAGCCAGACGGCCCAGAGACCGGCTCCGATCCACCCCAGGACGATGCCGGCGATCGCCATCCCGCGCCCGCCCTGCATGCCACCCGAACGGTCGATCTGCCGCCTCGCCGAGTAGCCGAACACGAGCGCTGGCACCGACAAGATCCCGATGAGGAGGCCGAGGATCCCGAACACGAGCGCCGCCGTGGCCGAGCCGTTCGTCTTCGACTCCGGTCGCGCGCTCCCGGCGCCGGGCGACGGCGCCCCGGAACCGAGCGTCGCCGTCGCCCCCGGTCCGCCCGAGATACCCACGGCCGTGCTGTGTGGCTCGGTGCCGACGAACTGGAGCCAGGCGGCGCGCCAGCCGTCGTCCGTCCTGGGGAACCGCGTCACGGGAGGTCCGGGAGCGGACCGGTCCCAGATGCCGAAGAAATCGGTGCCGTAGCCGAGCAGGTAGCGCTGGCCCGAGTGGGTGAACTGCAGGGCTTCATCCTCGATGCGTGGCGGCGGCGACGAGGTGGGATCGTCGGTCAGCATGCTGCCGCACCAACGGCACTTGATCGCCTCGTCCTGGATCTCTTCCGCACAGAACGGACATCGCTTCACGGCGGGCCTTCGGGAAGTCTAGGGATGCGGCGAGGTCAGCTCGGCGTGCCGTCTCCCATGGAGCCGCCGGTCATCCCGCCGGTGACCTTCGCCTCTTGCCAGCGCATCCAGCCGCCGTAGGCGATCACGACGGCGAGCACGATGCCCAGCCATGCCGGCCACGACAGGAACTCGCTGTCGATCAGGATCTTCAGCAGGGTGAACACCAAGAGAGCTCCCGCAAGGCCTGCTTCGAGGGTCGAGCGCGACTGCGCCGTGCCCATCTCCACGTTCATGCCGAAGAGCGTGATGACCTCCATGCCGATGATCGCGAGGACGATGAGCCCGCTGATGATGCCGATGCCGTGCCAGCCACTCACGCCCGCGCAGATCGGGCCGAAACAGGCCTTGTTCCACTGGAGGATCATGTCGATGAAGTACAAGATGCTCCCGCCGAGCAAGATCTTGCTGGCGGTCGACATCTTCGACATGTCGAACCCGTTCGCTTGCGACATCGGTGCTCCCTTCCTGCAGGTTGGTAGACCCGAGCTATTGAATGCCGGGGTATGGGCCGAGTCAACTATGCGGGGTATGAGCGCCTCGGCGAGGACGGAGCGGGCGCACCGTGCTGGCTGCCGCGAGGATCCCGGCCGAAGCGGCGACCCACGCTCCGATCCAGGTCCGGGTGAACGGTGGGGGCCGCAGTACCGCGAGGAGGCCGCCGGTTGCCAAAAGACCTCCGAGGAGCCCGAGCACGGCGCGCATCCACGGTCTCGGCGTCGGGTGCCAGACCCGCAGGGCGAGCCACAGGGCCGTTCCCGCGGCCGCGGCAACCCCGGCCAGGATCGACCATCGGACGGTCCGTCCCCACGCACCGAACGGCTCGGCCCCCATCCCGAACCGGCTCCAGGGCAGCACCGTGGCCGCCAGGCCGAGGGCGAATGCGACCCCGGTCAGCGCGCCGAACGCCGACGAAGGCCGCCGGACCCGGATGGCGTCCTCCGGGACTGCGTCGGGCCCGAGCGCGGCGGAGAGGCACTCGGCTCCCAAGACCCGCCCCCGCACCGGCGTCGCACAGGTCAGACAGAGAGGACGACCGCAGGAGTCGCATCGCGCCACCGAAATGCTCCCGGGGTGCAGGTCGCACCGCTCGACGTTCTTCGTGCTTCGTTCTTCGGTCGGCACGCTCGAAGCTTAGCGCCGGGTCGGCGGCAGCAGTCCCTCGGAGACGAGGTCGGCTCGGAGCCGGTGGATGCTCGTGAACGGCGCGGTCCGCAAGCCGCACCGTTCGGCGGCCGTGATGTTCACCTGCCGGTCGTCGACGAACAGCGTTCGTTCGGCCCGCAGCCCGAAGCGCGACAGCACCAGCCCGAAGATGCGCGGGTCAGGCTTGCCGATGCCCTCCTCACCCGAGACGATCACCCCCCGGAAGCGACCCAGCCACGGGAACCGTCGTCGGGCGATGGGGAAGGTCTCGGCGGACCAGTTCGTGAGGGCGTAGAGCGGCACGCCGGCATCGAACAGCTCGGCGAGCAGGTCGTTCGCACCGTCGACCTCGCCGGCCAACATCTCCTCCCACCGTGTGTGGTAGGCGGCGATGAGATCGGCGTGCTGAGGGAAGGCCTCGACGAGTTCGGCGATCCCGTCCGCGAAGGTGCGGCCCAGATCCTGCCGCTCGTTCCACTCGGGCGTGGTGACGGTCGAAAGGAACGCTTCCATCGATCGCTCGTCCTCGAAGAGGGAGCGGTAGAGGTAGCGCGGATCCCAATCGATCAGCACCCCTCCGAGGTCGAAGACGACCGCCTCGATCATGCTCCGACCGTAGCAGCGCGGTCCTGTTGACGGTGCGCGCGGCGCTCCGTAGCGTGCGCTGCGTGGAAGCGCGCGTCGCCGTCCTCGCATCCGGCGAGGGGACCAACCTCCAGGCCCTGTTGGATGACCCTGAGGTGGGAGGGTGGATCGCGCTGGTTGTATCCGATCGGGCAGACGCCAAAGCCCTCGAGCGCGCGCGCGACCGCGGGATCGCGGCGCGTCACCTCGACGCGAACGGATACCGAGACCGAGCGAGCTACGACCGAGCGCTGCGCGAGCTCCTCGAAGGGGAGCGTGTCGCGTGCGTCGTGCTCGCCGGGTTCATGCGGATGCTCGGACCCGAGGTCGTGAGCGCGTTCGAGGGTCGCATCGTGAACGTGCATCCCGCGCTGCTGCCGTCCTTCCCGGGGGCGCACGCTGTCTCGGACGCGCTCGCATGGGGCGCCAAGGTCACCGGCGTCACCGTCCACCTCGTCGACGAGCAGATGGACCACGGCCCCATCGTCGCGCAAGAGGCCGTTCCGGTCCTGCCCGACGACGACTGGGATTCCCTCGAGTCGCGGATCCACGAGGTCGAGCACCGGTTGCTCCCCGCCGCGGTGCGCGCGATGGTCGAAGGCCGCCTGCGCGTCGAAGGGCGGAGCGTGCACGTCCTTCAGGAGCCGGCCGGTGGATGAGGTCCGCCCCGTCCGCCGAGCCCTGTTGGCTCCGTACGACAAGACCGGACTCGTGGAGTTCGCCTCGGCGCTCGTGGAGCTGGGCGTCGCCCTGGTTTCCTCGGGCGGCACGGCGAAGGTGCTCGCCGGCGCCGGTCTGCCGGTCACGCCCGTCGAAGAGGTCACCGGGTTCCCCGAGATGCTCGACGGCCGCGTGAAGACCCTTCACCCGAGGATCCACGCCGGCCTCCTGGCCGACCGCGGTAACCCCGACCACGTGCGGCAGCTGACCGAGCAGGACATCGAGCCCTTCGATCTGGTGATCGCCGGCCTGTACCCGTTCCGCGAGACGGTGGCGAGCGGCGCGGGCGAGGACGACGTCATCGAGAAGATCGACATCGGCGGCCCCGCGATGGTTCGGGCCGCGGCGAAGAACTTCGAGTCGGTGGCCGTGGTCGTCGACCCGTCTCGCTACGACGACGTCCTGGCGGAGATCCGCCGCGACGGGGGTCTCAGCCGATCGACACGTCGGAGCCTGGCCGCGGCGGCGTTCGCCCACACCGCCGCGTACGACGCCGCGGTGGCGGGTTGGTTCGCGGGCGGCGGGGAGTTGTTACCGGTGTTCGTGGGGCTCGCCTACGACAAGGTCGAGGACCTTCGATACGGCGAGAACCCGCACCAGCGCGGTGCGCTCTACGCGGAGGCCGCGGGACCGGGTCCGCTCGGCGGCGCCGAGGTGCTCGTCGCCGGCAAGGAGATGTCGTTCAACAACTGGCTTGACCTCGACGCGGCGTACGCGCTCGCGGGCGCATTCGACGGCCCGGCGGCCGTGATCGTGAAGCACAACAACCCGTGCGGCGCCGCGCTCGCCGCCTCGCTCGCCGAGGCATACGCGCGCGCGTTCGCCTCGGACACGGTGTCCGCGTTCGGCGGGATCGTGGCGTTCAACCGCGAGGCAGACGAGGACGCCGCTCGAGCGATGGCCGACGTCTTTACCGAGGTGGTGGTCGCACCCGGCTTCACCGAGGGCGCACTCGCGGCGTTCGGTGCGCGGAAGGGGCTCCGCGTCGTTCGAGCGCCGGTGCCCGTCGCCGGAGGGCTCGACGTGCGCCCACTGCCGGGCGGTGCGCTCGTGCAGGATCGGGACGTCGTGACGGAGCTCCGCGCGCAGATGGAGGTCGTCTCGCCGCGCGAGCCCAGCGACGATGAGTGGAGCGACCTGCTGTTCGCCTGGACGGTCGCGATGCGGGTGAAGTCGAACGCGATCGTGTTCGCGAAGGACCTCGCGACGGTGGGCGTCGGCGCGGGACAGATGTCGAGGGTCGACGCGTCGGTCCTCGCGGTGCGCAAGGCGGGCGATCGCGCCGAGGGAGCCGTCATGGCGAGCGATGCGTTCTTCCCGTTCCCCGACGCGGTCGAGGTCGCGGCCGACGCCGGGATCACCGCGGTCATCCATCCCGGCGGCTCGATCCACGACGACGACGTGCTCGAGGTCGCGGCCGCGCGCGGGATGGCCGTCGTCGTCACCGGCCGTCGCCACTTCCGCCACTGACCTCTGGCACGTAGGCGGGTGGGTAGGATGTCGGCTCGTGACCGCCACCATCATCGACGGACGGGCCATCGCCGCGGGGATCCGTTCCGAGGTCGCCGAACGGGTCGCCGCGCTCGCGGACCGGGGCATCCAGGCCGGGCTCGCGGCGGTGCTCGTGGGCGCCGAGGAAGCCTCGCGCATCTACGTTGCCGCCAAGCACAAGGCGGCCGCCGACGTCGGCATGCGCTCGGAGCAGATCGACCTGCCGGCGTTCATCACCGAAGGTGAGTTGCTCGCTACGATCCGCCGCCTCAACCGCGACCCCGAGATCCACGGCATCATCGTGCAGATGCCGGTTCCCAAGCACATCTCCGAGCTCAAGGTGCAGACGACGATCGACCCCGGCAAGGACGTCGACGGTCTCCACCCGTTGAACGTCGGGTTGATGGTGCGCGGCGAACCGGCTTTCCAGCCCGCGACGCCGTACGGCATCGTCGAATTGCTCCTGCGCAGCGGCGTCGAGCTGGACGGCGCCGAGGTCGTGGTCGTCGGCTACGGCGAGCTCGCCGGCGCGCCGCTGTCGATCATGCTCGCGCAGGACTCGATCCGCGGGAACGCGACCGTCACGATCTGTCACGTCCGCACGCGCGACCTGGCCTCGCACACGCGCCGAGCCGACATCCTCGTGGCCGCGGCCGGTACGCCGGAGCTCGTGACGGCCGACATGGTCAAGCCGGGGGCGGTGGTGGTGGACGTGGGCGTGCACCGCACCGAGTCGGGGCTGATCGGGGACGTTCGCTTCGACGAGGTGAAGGAGGTCGCCGGCATGATCACGCCGGTGCCGGGCGGCGTCGGCCCGATGACGACCGCCATGCTCCTGCTCAACACGGTGTCGGCGGCCGAGGCGCTCGCCGAGTCCCGTTGACCCGCCCCGCGTCGCGCTTGGAGCGCATCGTCCGTTCGGGCACCTTCTGCGTCACCGCCGAGGTCGTGCCGCCGCGCTCCGGCGACGGTGCGAAGGTCGAGGAACAGGCGCGAGCGCTCGTCGGGTACGCGGATGCCGCGAACGTCACCGACAACCCCACCGCCTCGGCCCACATGTCGCCGCTCGCGGGCGCGGCGATGGTCGCACGGGCGGGCATCGAGCCCACGATCCAGCTCACGGTGCGCGATCGCAACCGCCTGGCGCTCTCGGCCGACCTGCTGGGGGCGTGGGCCCTCGGCGCGCGCAACCTCTTTTGCCTCACCGGCGACCCACTCGAGGTGGGGGACCACCCCGACGCGATTCCGGCGAACGACCTGGATGTGACCGAGCTCGTGGGGCTCGCGGCGCGCCTGCGTACGGAGGGCACCCTGCTCTCCGGCCGCGAGGTGGAGGCACCACCCCGCTACTTCATCGGCGTGGCCGAGAGCCCGCTCGCGCCGAAGTACGATCCGTGGCGTCTCGAGGTGAAGCTCGATGCCGGCGCCGCGTTCTTCATGACCCAGATCACGTACGACGTCGAGGCGCTGTCCGCGTGGGCGGACGTCGTCCGCGAAAGAGGGATCTTCGAGCGCGCGGCGGCCATCATCGGCGTGGCGCCGCTCCGCAGCGCGAAGCAGGCCCGCTTCCTGAACGAGCGGGTCCCCGGCGTCACCGTCCCCGACGACGTCCTCCACGCGCTCGACGAAGCAGGGCCCGAGGCGGAAACCGAGGGCACCCGTCAGACGATCGAGGTCATCCGGCAACTGCGGGAGATCCCCGGGGTCGCCGGCGTGCATGTCATGGGGATGGGTCACGAGGACGCTGTCCGGAGGGTCATCGAGGGCGCCGGGCTCCTGCCGCGGCCGACGGCAACTGCATAGACTCGACCTGTCGGCCGACCAGAGGGAGGCGTCCGATGGCCGAGATCCTGACGATCCAAGGTCAGCAGTACAAGAAGCGCAGCCCGCTCGGGGTCCTCGGCCTCGCGTTCATCACGGTCACGATCTACTTCTTCGTTTGGTACTACAAGATCAACGACGAGATCCGCCGCTTCGAGAACGACCAAACGATCAGTCCGACGCGGTCCCTGATGGCGATGATCTTCGGATGGCTCATCATCGTGCCGCCGTTCATCGCGATGTACAACACCGCCAAGCACGTTCAGGCCTTGGAGACGCGGGTGGGCGTTCGACAAACGCTCGAGCCGGCGCTCACGATCGTGTTGATGTTCGTCTTCTCGATCGGGAACACGATCTACATCCAGGAGCATTTGAACCGAGTCTGGGACCAGGCCGTTGGCCCAGGGCAAGCGTCCCCGGCACCATCGTTCCCGCCGCCACCGCCGCCGAGCTGAGCTTCAGCGCTCCTCGAGCGGGACCCAGACCTGATCGCGCGGGCCGATGTACTCCGAGGCGGGACGGATGACCTTGTTGTCCGCGTACTGCTCTCGGACGTGGGCGGTCCAACCGGCCATCCGGGCGACCGCGAAGATCGGCGTCATGAGGTCCGTCGGGATGCCGAGCGCGTGGTACACGCTGGCGGCGTAGAAATCGACGTTCGGATGGAGCCCCTTCTGGTCCAGGACCGCGCGCTCGATCGACTCGGACGTCGCGTACCACCCGGGCTCCCCGTGGCGCTCACCCACCTCGCGAGAGATCTCCTTCAGCACGCGGGCCCGAGGGTCCATCGTCGTGTACACCGCGTGCCCGAACCCCATGATCTTCTCGTGCCGCCCGAGGCGGTCCCGCACGTAGTCGTCCGCGTGTTGAGGATCGCCGATCTCCTCGAGCATCTTCATGGCTTCCTCGTTCGCGCCGCCGTGGAGCGGTCCCTTCAGCGCCGCGATGGCACCGGTGATGGCCGAGAACATGTCGGCCAGGGTGGAGGCGATGATGCGCGCGGTGAACGTGGAGGCGTTCATCGTGTGGTCGGCGTACAGCGTGAAGGTGGCGTCGAGGACCTCGGCGTCCTCCTGCGAGGGCTCCACGCCGAGGAGCATGTACAGGAAGTTCGCCGCGTGGGGGAGCTTCGGGTTCGGGGGGACGACCTCCTGACCCGTGCGGAGCCGGTGGTACATCGCGAGCAGGACCGGCGTCTTCGCGATGAGTCGCAGGGCCTTGCGCGCGTTCGCCTCGGCGGAGTTGTCCCATCCGTCCGGGTCGTAGGCCGACGCTGCCGACACCGTGGTCCTGAGCATCGACATCGGCGAGGTCTGCTGTGCGAGCGTGGGCATCAGATCGCGCAGGAACGCCGATACCTCCCGCTCCTCGGTGAGGAAGTCCGTGAACCCCTCCAGCTCCGGCGGCGTGGGGAGCCGGAGGTTGTGCAGGAGGTAGATGACCTCCTCGAAGGTGGCGTTCGCCGCGAGATCCTCGATGGCGTACCCGACGTACCACAGCCGCCCATTCGTCCCGTCGATGTCCGAGATCTTCGTCTGCGCCGCGACGATCTCTCGCAGGCCCTTCTCCGTCACGCGGGCTCCTTCGGCGACGCCGGGAGTGGTCGGTAGGTCGTCGCGTTCATCATGATGAAGCCTACCGCGGTCCCCGAACACGCAGGCCGCACACGGCCGAGTTCGTTTCGCGCCAAGGAGGAACGGTTTCTTGACGACCCACCGAGTGACGCTCATCCCCGGCGACGGGGTCGGCCCCGAGCTCGCCGAGGCAACGCGACGCGTTCTCGACGCGACCGGCGCGCGCTTCTCGTGGGACGTCCGGGAGGCGGGCGAGGTCGTGATGGATCGGTTGGGCACGCCGCTGCCGGAGCCGGTCTTGGAGTCGATCCGCACGAACGGCGTGGCCCTCAAGGGCCCGATCGCCACGCCCCTGGGCAGCGGCATCCGCAGCGTGAACGTGGCCCTCCGCGTCGCGCTCGACCTGTACGCGTGTGTCCGGCCGTCCCGGACGTTCTCCGGGGCGCCGTCCCGGTACGAGCACGTCGACGTGGTCGTGGTACGCGAGAACACCGAGGGCATGTACACGGGTATCGAGTTCGAGCAAGGCGAGCCCGCGACCGCGGAGCTCATCGGGTTCATCGACCGGATGACCGGACACCGGATCCGCGACGACTCCGGCGTCTCGATCAAGACGATCTCGACGGGAGCATCGGAGCGGATCGCACGGTTCGCGTTCGACTACGCGCGGTCGCACGGCCGCAGCTCGGTCACGGCCGGTCACAAGGCCAACATCATGAAGTTCTCCGACGGGGTGTTCCTGGAGGCCGCTCGGCGCGTGGGATCCGAGTACCCGGACGTGGCGTTCGACGACCGGATCATCGACGCGCTCACGATGCACCTGGTGCAGCGGCCCGAGCTGTTCGACGTGCTCGTGCTGCCGAACCTGTACGGCGACATCGTCTCGGCCCTGTGCGCCGGGCTCGTCGGCGGGCCCGGCATCGCGCCGAGCGCGAACTTCGGCGACCGGTGCGCGGTGTTCGAGGCGACCCACGGCACCGCGCCGAAGTACGCCGGGCGCAACATGGCGAACCCGATGGCGATGATGCTGTCCGGCGTCATGATGCTGCGCCATCTCGAGGAGGGGAGCGCCGCCGATCGCCTCGAGCACGCGATCGCCGACGTGATCGCCGAAGGCCGTTCGGTCACGTTCGACATGAAGCCGAGCCGCGACGATCCCACGGCGGTCGGGACGTCCGAGGTGGCCGATGCCGTGATCGAGCGCCTCGGCACCTGACCCGGCGAGGAGCGCCCGGAAGGCATCGATAGGATGGGGCCGTTCGCATCCCGATCTTCGACCCGAGGAGCAGCGCATGCGCGTCACCGTCGTCGGAAGCGGTTTCGTCGGCCAGACCACGGCCATGCGGTTGGTCGAGCGTGGGCTCGCCGAGGTCGTGCTGATCGACATCGTCGAGGGGTTGCCCCAGGGCCTCGCGCTCGACATGAAGGAGGCGGCCCCGGTCGTTGGCTTCGAGCCGCGCATCACGGGAACGAACGACTACGCCGACACGGCCGGCTCCGACGCGGTCGTCATCACCGCCGGGTTCCCTCGGCAGCCCGGCATGAGCCGCATGGACCTCCTCGGCAAGAACGCCGGCATCGTGCGCGGGGTCGTCGAGCAGATCGTGCCGGGCTCGCCGGACGCGATCGTGATCGTGGTGACGAACCCGCTCGACGAGATGACCTATCTCGCCGCCGACGTCTCCGGGTTCCCACGGGAGCGCGTGATGGGGATGGCCGGGGTGCTCGACTCCGCCCGCCTGCGGTACTTCATCGCGGAGGAGCTCGGCGCGTCGCCGGTGTCCGTGGAGGCCATGACGCTCGGCTCGCACGGCGAGTCGATGGTGCCCTTGCCTCGACATGCGACCGTCGAGGGGAAGCCGCTCACCGAGCTCGTCGACGAGGCCACCCTCGAGCGGCTGTACCAGCGGACCCGGGACGGAGGCGCCGAGATCGTGGCCCTGTTGAAGAAGGGCAGCGCGTACTACGCGCCCTCGGCGTCCATCACGCGGATGGTGGAGGCGATCGGCACCGACTCGGGCGACGTGCTCCCGGTGTGCGCGTGGACCACCGGCCAGTACGGGATCTCGGACGTATACGTCGGCGTGCCGGCCCGACTCTCGAACGTGGGCGTGGCCGAGATCGTCGAGCTCGACCTCAACGACGATGAGCTGGAGGCCTTGCGAGCGGCTGCCGAGGGCATCCGCGCGAAATGCGCGGACCTCGCGAAGCTCTAGCCGGCCGGCGGAGCTCCGGCCGCGCCGGCTTCGGCGACCCCGTCGTTCGGGGGAAGCCCTGGACGGCGTGAGGCCCAAACGAAGCCGAGGACTCCTCCGATCGAGGCCAGCACGCCTCCCGCGATCGTGACGTAGGTACCGGACGCCGCGGCGATCTCGAGCTTCGGGACGATGCGTTTCAGCTGGGCGAGCACGTCTTGGAACGGCAGCCCGAGCTGGACGGAGACCGAGCGGGCGATCCGCTCGAGGCCGTCATCCGCGCGGAACCGCGTGTCCGCCCGCATCACGTCGGATGCGGCCAGTGCCGCCACCCCGAGGCCCAGCGCGACGATGATCACTGCGACCCCTCGGGCGGCGGCCCGACCGGCGAGGAGCCGCGAGGCGATGACCAACACGAGGATCGTGATGCCGGCGAAGAGCGCGATCTTGCCCTCCCATACGTCCACCCCTTTGAAGGGCGAGATCGGGGTTCCGGTGACGCCGGGGACGTGGACGGTTGCCCAGTCCCACGTCGCACCGAGCCCGATCAGCAACGCGCCGATCGCCGTGCAGGCGAATCCGGCCAGACGCAATGGACCGGGACGGGATATCGAGAGCGTATCGCGGGCCACTCCCGGCATCGTCGCACCTGGGCGGGACGGTGGGAAGCACGCGGCGCTAGCATGAGTGTGCGATGACGAGCGTGCGCGAGATCGACGCCTCCGAGATCAGCCGGGTCGTCCGAGAGCTCTGCATGGAGATCTGCTACACGGTCCCCGAGGAGATGGTCACTCTCGTGAAGCGGGCTCGCGAACGCGAGGAATCGGCGCTCGGGCGGCAGGTGCTCGACCTGTTGATCCGCAACCAGGAGCTCGCCGCCGAGGGTGAATATCCGTACTGCCAGGACACCGGCTACACCGTGATCTTCATGGATATCGGTCAGGACGTGCATGTGTCCGGCGTCGATCTGTACGACGCCGTGAACGAGGGCGTCCGCACGGGGTACACGGACGGGTATCTGCGGGGCTCGATCGTGCTCGACCCACTCTTCAACCGGCGCAACACCGGCGACAACACGCCCGCGTTCATCCACACACGCATCGTGGCGGGCGATCAGATCCGCATCCAGGTGGATGCGAAGGGCGCCGGCTCGGAGAACATGGGCAAGCACGCGATGCTGAAGCCGGCGGCAGGCATCGAAGGCGTGAAGCACTTCGTGCTCCAAGCCGTCGCCGAGTCCGGACCGAACGCGTGCCCGCCCGGGATCATCGGCGTGGGGGTGGGCGGTGACTTCGAGATGTCCGCCGTGATCGCGAAGAGGGCGCTCATGCGAAAGGTGGGTCAGCCGAACCCCGATCCGCAGATCGCCGAGCTCGAAGCCGAGCTCTACGAAAAGTGCAACGCGCTCGGTCTGGGCCCCGAGGCGCTCGGCGGCACGCAGACGGTGCTCGCCGTGCACGTCGAAACGATGGCGACGCACATCGCTTCCCTGCCCGTGGCCGTGAACATCGAGTGCCACGCGCACCGCACGGGCTCGAGGGTGATCTGATGCCCGTCGAGGTGCTCGAGGACGGTCGCAAACGCATCCGCGCTCCGCTGTCCGACGACGACGTGCTGCAATTGCTGGCGGGTGACGTGGTCCTGGTGAACGGGACCGTGTACGCGGCTCGGGACGCCGCGCACAAGGTGATGATCGAGATGCTCGACCGCGGCGAGGAGCTGCCCTTCGACCCGAAGGGACAGATCGTCTACTACGTGGGCCCCACCCCCGAGCGCCCGGGCAACATCATCGGCTCGGCCGGCCCGACGACCGCCAGCCGCATGGACTCGTACACACCACGCCTGCTCGAACTCGGTCTCAAGGGGATCGTCGGCAAGGGCGGCCGAGGGCCCGCGGTCCGCGAGGAGCTGAAGAAGCACACCGCCGTGTACATGGCCGCGCTCGGCGGTGGGGGAGCGCTCGCCGCCCTGCAGGTCCGCTCGCAGAAGATCATCGCGTTCGAAGAGCTCGGCACGGAGGCGGTGCGCACGATCGAGCTCGAGGACTTCCCGGTCTGGGTCGTCAACGATCACACCGGCCGCGACTTCTACACCGACACGGTGCGACCGTGGCGCAAGAACGAGCTGCTTCCCGAGGACCTCCAGATCCCGGTCGACACCTACAACGGCGACGGCGGCGGGATGTGACCGTCCGAGCGTTCTTCCGCGAGTTGGGCCACCACGTTGCGGCGTTCTTCACCAATTGGCGCGAGTACGATGCGCCGTTACCCACGAAGCTGCGGCTCGCGCTCCGCAACCGGTTGACGGCGACGTTCTCGCGCTCGCAGTGCTGCGGGCACCTCGGCGAACCCGGATGCTGACAGCTCCCTCGCGAGGGTCCCGGTCGGGGCCCCGGGGAAGGACACCCGCACCCCCACCCGCATTGAGGTCTTAACGGCCTATCTCACGCAGCGAGCTGGCCACGGCGTCGGCAACGTCCGACGTCGACGACGTTCCGCCCAGATCGGCCGTTCGAACCACCCCGCGCTCCAGCACGTCATCGACCGCACGCTCGACGGCGGTAGCGGCGTCGCGCTCGCCGAGGTGCCGAAGCAGCATCGCGCCCGACCGGATCATGGCGAGCGGGTTCGCGAGGCCCGTGCCCGCGATGTCCGGGGCGCTGCCGTGGACCGGCTCGAAGACCGAGTACTCCCACCCCAGGTTCGCGCCGGAGGCCAGCCCGAGCCCGCCGACCAGCCCCGCGCACAGGTCCGACAGGATGTCCCCGTACAGGTTCGGGAGCAACAACACGTCGAAGGTGTCGGGCTCGCGCGTGAGGCGCATCGAGAGCTGGTCGATCTGCATCTCCTCGAAGGCCACGTCCCGGTGCCGCTCGGCCTCCTCACGCCCGATCCGCAGGAAGAGTCCGTCCGAGAACATCATGATGTTCGCCTTGTGGCCGAGCGTGATCTTGCGCCGTCCGTTCGCCCGCGCGTACTCGAACGCGAACCGCACGATCCGCCGGGCGCCGGTCACCGAGATCGGCTTCACCGTGACGCCGGCGTCCTCTCGGATCTCGATGCCGGCGAGCCGGCGGATCTCCTCGCGCAGGGCGGTGGCCTCGGGGCTGGCTCGCTCGAACTCGATGCCCTGATACAGGTCCTCGGTGTTCTCGCGGATCACGACGAGGTCGACATCCGAGTATCGGGTGGGCACGCCGGGCAGCGAGCGCGAGGGGCGCACCGCCGCGAACAGGTCGAGCTCGTGCCGCAGCGCCACGTTCACGCTGCGGAACCCAGAGCCGACCGGCGTCGTGATCGGGCCCTTCAGCGCGACCCGCGACCGTCGGATCTGCGCGAGCACATGATCGGGGAGCGTCGTGCCCTCGCGCTCCAGGGCGCTGGAGCCCGCCACCTCGACGTCCCACTCGATCCCCACGCCGGTCGCGTCGAGCACGCGCCGCGTGGCGTCGGAGACCTCGGGACCGATCCCGTCGCCGGGCACGAGCGTCACGAGGTGCGGCACGAGCGAACTGTACCGGTCAGAACCGGTCGAACAGGATGGAGCGCTTCACGTCCTGGATCGCGCGCGTGACCTCGATGCCGCGAGGGCACGCCTCGGTGCAGTTGAAGGTCGTGCGGCACCGGAAGACTCCGGTCTTGTCGGCGAGGATCTTCAGGCGCTCCTTGCCGCCCTTGTCCCGTGAGTCGTAGATGAAGCGGTGCGCGTTCACGATGGCCGCGGGGCCGACGTACTCCTCGTCGCCCCAGAAGATGGGGCACGAGGTCGTACACGCGGCACAGAGGATGCACTTGGTGGTGTCGTCGAAGCGGTGGCGGTCCTCGGGGGACTGGCGGCGTTCGGCGTCGGGTTCGCCCTCGTCGTTGATGAGATAGGGCAGGACCGACTCATACCCGCGGAAGAACGGCTCCATGTCGACGATGAGGTCCTTGAGCACCGGCAGGCCGCGGATCGGCTCGACGGTGACCTTCGGCGCCACGTCCTTCACGAGGACCTTGCACGCGAGCGCGTTGCGGCCGTTGATCATCATCGCGTCCGAGCCGCAGATCCCGTGCGCGCACGAACGCCGGAGCGCCAAGGTGCCGTCCTGGTACCACTTGATCTCGTGCAGGGCGTCGAGGAGCCGGTCGTTCGGCGCCATCGCCACCGTGAACTCGTCCCACCAGGACTCGTCGCCGCGCGTCTCGGGGTTGTACCGGCGGATCTTCACCGTGATCGTGACCTTGCCGGCAGCGCCGGCTCGGCGTCGTTCGGAGTCCTCGAGCACCTCGCCGAGCGGGGTTCCCATCAGTACTTCCTCTCCATCGGGATGTAGGGGCCGAGCTTCACCGGCTTGTATTCGAGCCGGACCGAGCCGTCGTCCTGCCGGTACGCGAGCGAGTGTTTCAGCCAGTTCGCGTCGTCGCGGAGCGGGTGGTCCTCGCGGAAGTGCCCGCCGCGGCTCTCGTCGCGCGCGAGCGCGGTCGCCACGAGCGTGTCCGCGCAGTCGAGCAGGAACTCGAGCTCCATCGCCTCCATGAGCTCGGTGTTGAACATCGATCCCGTGTCCTGCACGAACACGTGGTCGAAGCGATCGCGTAGCTCTCCGAGGATCTCCTGCATCTTGCGCAGCCCCTCCTCGGTCCGCACGACGAACGCCAGGTCGAACATGTGATCTTGGAGGTCGCGGCGGATGTCGGCGGCGTTCGCGCCTTCCGCGCGGCCCTTGAGGCCCTCGAGCTGCGCGGCGACGGCCGCTTCCGGCTTCGGCTCTGGGAGCTCGGGCTGCTCGACCCCCTTCGCGAACTCGGCCATGTGGATCCCGCCCCGCTTGCCGAACACGACGATGTCGAGCAACGAGTTCGTACCGAGCCGGTTCGCGCCGTGCACGCTCACACAGGCGCACTCGCCCGCGGCGTACAGGCCGGGGACCGGGGTCTCGGCTTCGCCCGTGACTACCTGCGCGTCGACGTTCGTGGGGATCCCGCCCATCGCGTAGTGGGCGGTGGGTTGGATCGGGACGGGCTCGGTCGTGGGCTCGACGTTGAGGTACACGCGGGCGAACTCGGTGACGTCGGGAAGCTTCTCCTCGATGACCTCGCGAGGGAGATGGCGGACGTCGAGGTACACCGCGTCCTTGTCGGGCCCGACGCCGCGCCCCTCCTTGATCTCCTGATAGATGGCCCGGCTCACCAGGTCGCGCGGCGCGAGGTCCATCACCGTCGGGGCGTAGCGCTCCATGAAACGCTCTCCGTCAGCGTTCAGCAGGATGCCGCCCTCGCCGCGGACGGCCTCCGACAGCAGGATCCCCATCTTGTACACACCGGTCGGGTGGATCTGGAAGAACTCCATGTCCTCGAGCGGGATGCCCCGGCGATAGACGACCGCGGGTCCGTCGCCGGTGAGCGTGTGCGCGTTCGAGCTCACCTTGAACATCCGGCCGTAGCCGCCCGTGGCGAACAGCACCGACTTCGCGCGGAAGACGTGCAGCTCGCCAGTGGCGAGCTCGTACGCCACGACGCCGGCCGTCGCACCCTCGGTGAGCAGCAGGTCGAGCACGTAGAACTCGTTGAAGAAGCGGACGTCGCGCTTGACGCACTGCTGGTAGAGGGTCTGCAAGATCATGTGGCCGGTGCGGTCGGCGGCGAAACACGCCCGCTTCACGGCGGCCTCGCCGTGGTTGCGCGTGTGACCGCCGAACCGGCGCTGGTCGATCTTGCCGTCGGGGGTGCGGTTGAACGGCAGGCCCCAGTGCTCGAGCTCGTAGACCGCGCGCACGGCCTCCTCGGTCATGAGCTGCGCCGCGGGCTGGTCGACGAGGTAGTCGCCGCCCTTCACGGTGTCGAAGGCGTGCCATTCCGGGTAGTCCTCCTCGACGTTGCCGAGCGCGGCGCACACGCCACCCTGCGCGGCTCCGGTGTGCGAGCGCGTCGGGTACAGCTTGGAGATCACCGCGGTCTTCACGCGATCCGACGCCTCGATGGCCGCCCGGAGCCCGGCGCCGCCGGCGCCCACGATCACGGCGTCGTAGGTGTGCGTGATCGTCATGCCGGGCGCCACTTGCTCGGGTCGAACGTGAACACGATCACGGTGCCGAGCACGAAGAGCGTGAACGTCACGACGTAGAAGAACATATTCACCGCGAACCGGATCGCCGGCCACTTCACGTAGTCCTGCACGATCACCCGCAGACCGTTCACGCCGTGCACGAGCGCGAGCGACAGCAGCGCCCAGTCCCAGGTGCGCCACAGCGGGTTGCCCCACCGGGCGGCCACGAAGCCGAAATTCACGCGACCGACCCCTCCGTCGAAGACGTGCATGATCAGGATGTGGCCGACCGCGAGCAGCAACAGCAGCACGCCCGAGACGCGCATGAACAGCCACGTCCACAGCTCCCAGCCGCCGGCGGGTCGCTCTCGACCGGCGTGGTATCCCCCGCCGCTCGTCGAGCGCGGCCGGCGCTCCTCGGAGCGGGCCTGGGTGTCGATGGCCATCACAGCACCCCGGCTAGCTTGAGGATCTCGTGACCCATGATCCACGTGATGGGGATCATGCCGCCGAGGAACAGACCGGTCGAGGCGAGCGAGAGCGCCTTGTAGTGACGCGTCGAGGCCGGCCAGAAGTCGATGATCATGATCTTCACGCCGTTGATGGCGTGGTACATGACCGCCGCCACGAGGCCGAGCTCGAGCAGCCGCACCCCCCAGTTGTGGTACACGCGCAGGACGCGGTTGTAGGCCTCCGGCCCCCAACCGATCACCGCGGTGTCGACGACGTGCGCGAACAGGAAGAGGATCACGGCGACACCGGTGATGCGGTGAGCGAGCCAAGACCACTGCCCCGGACTGCCCTTGTAGATCGTCCCGATGTCCGACTTCTGCTTGGCCACGTGGTCCTCTCGGACGAGCCTAGCGGGAGCAGGGGAACGGCCGGTGGCCGCCGAGTCCCCAGGCCGCGCGGAGTCTACTCCGAAACGTCGAACCGCTACGCGAGGCGGAGCGCGACCATGACGCCGTCGCGGGTGGGGACGATCGTGGAGAGGAATCGCTCGTCCTCGGCGATGAGCCGGTTGTGTTCCACGATGGCCTCGGTGGTCGAGCGTTGCCAATCGATGGATCGCCCGGGCTGGTCGTCCGCGAGCTCCTCGGCGCCGGTGACGCGGCCGGACCACAGGACGTTGTCGCAGATGTACAAGCCGCCCACGCGGATCCGGTCTCGGGCAGCGCGCCAGGCGTCCGGGTATCCCTCTTTGTCGATGTCGTCGTACACGACGTCGAACTCGCCCTCGGTGGCCTCCAGGTGGGTGAGGGCGTCACCGGCGTGCCATCGGACGCGCTCCGCGAGTCCCGCCCTGCCGAGGTACCCCAGGGCCTTGGCCTCGTTCGCCGGGTCTCCGTCGGTGCAGTGGACCTCGCCGCCCGGTCCGACCGCGCGCGAGAACCAGTACGCCGAGTAGCCGTAGCCGGAGCCGAGCTCGAACACCCGGCGAGCGGAGACCGAGCGCGCGAGCAGCTCGACCGTCACGCCGACGAGGCGGTTGATGATGGGGAAGCCGTTCGCCTCGGCCTCGGCTTCCATATCGAGCAACACCGGCTCGTCGTGCCGGGTCTGGAGCGTCCGCATGTAGTCCTCGACCGCTGGGTTCACGATGTCCATCCCTCGAATCTACGCCGCATCGTTGTCCCCGCGCTCGCGCCCGGGTATACACGGACGAGTCCCTCTCGCCATCGACAGGACCGAACATGTGGAAGCGCCGGATCGCGTTCATGCTGGGATCGATGCTGTTGCTGGCGATGGCAACCGGGTCCGCGGCAGCGAGCCCGCTCGTGGAGACGGCGAAACCGGTGGTTCCGCGCACGGCGGACCCATACCGCGCGAGGTTCCTCGCGTCCGAGATCGAGTGCTCGGTCGCCGCTCCCGTTGCGGTGGAGGTGGACCTCGACTGTGACGGACATCGGTCGCCTAACAACGAGCCGCACGTCGTGGTCGACCCCGCCGACCCGATGCACGTGGTGGTGACCTCGAACGACTTCAACTCCAACGGCGACCAGTTCTACACGACGTTCGACGGCGGTCTGCACTGGACCACCGGGAACATGTCGCTCGAGAGCCCGGCGAGGATCGGGAGCGACCCCGTCACCGCGATCGACCCCAAGAGCGGCAACGTCATCCACGCGTCGCTGAACTTCCTCTTCGGTCCCGACGGAACCGACGACGGCGACATCGTCGTCTCGATCTCGACGGACGGCGGGGTCACGTGGGGCAAGCCGGTGGTGGTCGGCGCCGGGCTCGGGGATGACAACGACCCGCAGCAGGTCTTCAACGACAAGGGCTGGATCGTGACCGACACCGATCCGGCCTCGCCCTTCTACGGCAGGACCTATCTGGTCTGGAGCGCCTTCTTCGCCCGGTCGGGCCGGTACACGCGTTCGCCGGTGATGGAGGCGCACAGCGACGACGGCGGCCGCACGTGGACCTCGCCGCTCGAGATCTCGGGCTCAAACCCCGTGTGCACCGAGCAGCTCACCGGCCCGATCGGTCCGTGCGACGAGTCGGAGTCGCCGCTCGTGGCGGTCGGCCCCGACGGCACCGTGTGGGTCTCGTTCCTCACCCCACAGAACGAATCGGCATGGGAACCGAAGGAGCGTCTGGACGACACGGCGTTCGTGGTGCGCTCGACCGACGGTGGCAGCACCTGGTCCGATCCGGTGGTGGCCGCCACGCTCGAGGACGGCAAGCGCGACTTCCCCAGGAACGTGTCGCATCTCCCGACCCTGTCGGGTCTCCAGCTGCGCATCGCCCCGAGCGGGGGGCTCGCCGTGAGCCCCACGACCGGCGAGGTGTTCCTCACCTTCATCGACAACCGCAACGGCATCCACGACGTGAACCACCCCGTCACCGACACGGGCGTGTTCATCGTGAGCTCCACGGACGGCGTCACGTGGAGCGCCCCCGTGCCCGTCGCCGACCTGCCGGGGGATCAATGGTTCCCGGCGCTCGACGTCGATCCAGTCACCGGGGACGTCGGCGTGCTGTTCCACAGCCGGCGACCACAGCAGCCGGCGCTGTACGACACGTACCTCGCGCTCGGGCAACCGGGGGCGTTCACCCTAACGCGCCTGGACTCCGCCCCCTCGAACGCCGTGGACGACGCGGTCTTCCGAGCCCAGACCCCGGGGTGCGAGCGGTGCGCCACGTTCCACGGCGACTACATCTCGCTCGACTTCGGCGCCGACGGCTCGGCGAGCCTCGCGTGGACGGACATGCGCCGGCGCGTCGGCAGCGGTTCGAGCGGCGGCTTCACCGAGAACATCCTGTTCACCCGCCGCTGATCCGCCGGATGGGAGCGGCACGGACCGCGGCGTAGGCTAGGTCCGATGAGCGAGGACCCGCGGACCACCGACGCCGGGATCGAGATCGAGCCGCTCTACGGGCCCGACGCGCTCGAAGGGTTCGACCTCGAGCGCGAGCTGGGACGGCCCGGCGCGTTCCCCTTCACGCGCGGTGTGTATCCCTCGATGTACCGCGGACGCCTGTGGACGATGCGCCAGTACGCGGGCATGGGCGCCGCCTCGCAGACGAACGAGCGCTTCCGCTACCTGCTCGAGCACGGCCAGACCGGGCTGTCGGTCGCGTTCGACCTGCCGACGCAGATGGGCTACGACTCGGACCACCCTCGCGCCGAGGGCGAGGTCGGCAAGACCGGTGTGGCGATCGACTCGGTCGAGGACATGGGACGGCTGTTCGAGGGCATCCCCCTCGACACGGTCTCCACGTCGATGACGATCAACGCGACCGCCGCGATCTTGCTGCTGATGTACGAGCTCGTCGCCGAGGAGCACGGGATCGACGCCTCGGCGATCTCCGGGACCGTGCAGAACGACCTGCTGAAGGAGTACGCGGCGCGCGGCACCTACATCTACCCACCGAGACCATCCATGCGCATCATCACGGACCTGTTCGCGTACTGCGGTGAGCGGATCCCGAGATGGAACACGATCTCGATCAGCGGCTACCACATGCGCGAGGCGGGAGCGACCGCGGTGCAGGAGCTGGCGTTCACGCTCGCGAACGGGGTGGCGTACGTGCAGGCGGCGCTCGACGCCGGGCTCTCCGTCGACGACTTCGCTCCGCGGCTCTCGTTCTTCTTCGCGTGCCACATGAACTTCTTCGAAGAGGTCGCGAAGTTCCGGGCCGCCCGACGGATGTGGGCGCAGATCATGCGGGACCGCTTCGGGGCCTCGGATCCGAGGAGCCTCATGTTGCGGTTCCACACGCAGACGGGCGGAGCCACGCTCACCGCGCAACAGCCGCAGAACAACATCGTGCGCACGACGCTGGAGGCGCTGGCCGCGGTCCTCGGCGGGACGCAGTCGCTGCACACGAACTCGTTCGACGAGGCGCTCGCGCTGCCCAGCGAGCGCGCGGCGAAGATCGCCCTGCGCACCCAGCAGATCATCGGGTACGAGTCGGGCGTGGCGGCCACGGTCGATCCGCTCGGCGGGTCCTACTTCGTCGAGGCCCTCACGAACGAGATCGAGGAGCGCGCGGACGCTTACCTTGACAAGATCGAGGGCATGGGAGGCGCGGTGGCCGCGATCGAGGCGGGCTTCTACCAGGACGAGATCCACGAGGCCGCGTTCAAGATCCAACAGGGCATCGAATCGGGCGACCGGGTGATCGTGGGCGTGAACCGGTTCGAAGATCCCGAGGGCGACGCGGTCGAGATCCAACGCATCGACGAGACCGAGGTGACGAAGCAGATCGAGCGGATCCGGCGGCTGCGCTCCGAGCGCGACCAAGCCTCGGTGGACCGCACCCTCGAAGCGGTCGAGGCCGCGGCCAAGGGCACGGACAACCTCCTTCCCCCGATGAAGGAGGCCCTGCGCGCCCGAGCCACACTCGGCGAGGTGTCCGACGTGCTCCGCGCCGTCTTCGGCGAGTACCGGGCGCGCTGACCGCGTCGTCGTCGGCTCAGAGCAGTCGGCTCCCCGCGTGCAAGAGTGCGGCGAGCCCCGCGACGGCGAACACCACGCCGAGCCATCGGAGCGGCGCGCGCCGCCATGCGCCCGCCGCGGCGACGAGGCAGCACACCCCGACGGCGGCCTCGATGCCGTAGGTCAACGCGTCGGACACCGAGCCGTTGTACCAGGCGTCGCCGAAGGAGCCGGGATAAGCTCGGGCCGTGGACATCGCGGTGATCGGTGGGACCGGCGAGGAGGGGTACGGGCTGTCGATACGGCTGGCCCGCGCGGGGGAGCACGTGATCATCGGCTCCCGGTCGCAGGATAAGGGCGCGGCCACGGCGACCACCGCCCGAGCGCTCCTCGGCGCGGACGCGAACATCGACGGGATGACGAACGAGGACGCTGCCGCGTCGGCGGAGGTCGTGTTCGTCACGGTCCCGTATGCGGGACAGTCCGACATCTACCGCGCCATCGCACCGCACGTTCCGCAAACGGCGATCGTCGTCGACTGCACGAGCCCGCTCGCCACGGCGGTGGGTGGCCGAGCATGGCAGGTCGTGCGGCCGTGGCACGGATCGGCGGCCGAGCAGGCCAAGGCCCTCCTCGGCTCCAAGGGCAAGATCGTGGCCGCGTTCCACACGATCGCCGGAAGCCGGCTCCAAGACCTGGAGCACGCGATGGACAGCGACGTCCTCGTGTGCGGCGACGCCGAGGGCAAGGTCGTCGTGGGAGATCTCATCGAGAAGATCCCCAACCTGCGCTGGGTGGACTGCGGTGACCTGTCGCAGGCGCGGATCTCCGAGACGCTGACCGCGCTCCTCATCTCGATCAACCGCGCCTACAAGGTGCACGACGCAGGGTTCCGCATCACGGGTCGCGATTCGTGGGGTCGACCCGGTGGATGAGGCCGAGGCCTACCCGGCGGTCGTCGACGCCCTCTCCGGGACCGCGGTGGGCGCCGGCTCCGCCCCGGCGCTGGTTGAACGCGTCGGGATCAAGATCCAACCGAGAGCCGCCGCCAGGAGCAGGATCGCGCCGGACACGGACAGCGCGGTCGAGGCGCGATAAGCGCCGGCGAGCCATCCGGCGAGGAAGGCTCCGGCCAGGTACGCCGAATCCAGCACCGCCTCGGAGGCGGCGAACACCCGTCCGCGCAGCGCGTCGGGCGTCCGCTCCTGCAGGAGGGAGTCGTACGACACGTTGCCGACGGCGTTGGCAGATCCGGCGGCGAGCCATGCGAGCAACACCGTGGAGAAGTCCGTCGTGCGCGAGACCAGCAGGACGAGCGTCCCGACGACCGCGATGGCGACGGGCAGGAGTCGCTCGCGCGGCCATCTCCGAGCGAGCGCGGGCGCGGCGAACGAGCCAAACAGCATGCCCATGCCCCACGCTCCCGTGATGAGGCCGAGCACCTGGGCCGTGCGCGCGAGGTCCGGCCCTTGCGTCAATACCTGCCGCACGAAGAGCGGTTCCACGGGCGTCTTGCTCGCTGCGCCGAGCATCACGACGGTCGTCGCGATGAAGATGCCGCGGATCAGCCGGGAGGACATCGCGTAACGGAAGCCCTCGGCGAGGTCGGCCTTGGCCGCGCGGAGGCCCTCCCACGCGTGCGTTCGCACCGCGTGTGGGATCTGCGTGAAGGCGAGGAACGCGGCCGAGACGCCGAAGGAGAGAGCGTTCAGCGAGAACACCACGCGAGGCGCGAACGACGCGACGAGCACACCGCCGAGGGCCGGTCCGGCCATCACCGCGAACTGGTAGGTCGTCGCGACGAGCGCGTTCGCGGCGACCAGTCGATCGGGATCGACGAGGTTGGGGATCGAGGATTGCAGCGCCGGCTGGAACACCGCACCGAAGACGCCGAGACAGACGGCAACCGCGTAGAAGTGCGCCGGGGAAGGATGAGGGTCGAACAGCAAGGTCGCGACCGAGAGCCCTCGCAGGACGTCGGCCACGACCATCAGGGTCCTGCGCGGGAACCGGTCGACGAGCGGCCCCGCGAACAGGAAGCCGCACAGCGCCGCGGGCCCCACCTGCACGACCAACAGCAAGGCCAGCGTCTGCGCCACCTGCGCCCGCGTCCCGCCCCGCGATGCGAGCGTCGCCGCAACCGCGAGCGCGTACACCCAATCTCCGAGGTTGGACACGCCCTGCGCTCCCCACACGCGCATGAAGTTCCGGTCCTTCAGCAGGGCAGAGAACTGACCGTCGCCGCCGGGGACGAGTCGCGATCCGCAGACGCGATGAACGACGAGGGCGCCGCCGAGCGCGATCGCGATGTCCCCGACGCTGAAAACGTTCGCGAACGGGATCCCCTTCGGGACCGCGAAGACGTCTCCGAGGAAGAGCAGCCGAGGTGAGGCCAGCGCCAAGGAGTTCGTGAACTGTCCCGGGTCAAGCGGCAAGCCTGCGGCCGCGAGCGCGTGGGGCGCCGCGGGCATGGTTCCTCCGTTCGTGGAGATCACGAGGAAGTTGAGGGCCGCTCCGAGCCCGACGAGCCACACCCCGGGGATCCGTCGGTTCGCCAGGACGAACGTCAGCGCCATCGGATACGAGGCCACGTACACGACCTGCCGCAGCCACGAGGCTTGGCCCGGGAAGACGTATAGGGCGACCTGCAGCGCGAGGGCAACACCGAGCATCCATGTGCCTCGGAACCGCAGGCGGCCGAGCTCCCGAAGGTCACCGCGGCCGAGCGGAACCAAGGCCACGGCAAGTAGCAAGAATGCAAGTAACAGCACGGTGCTCGACCTTCCCGGGCACGGGTCCTTCCCACTATCGACGTCCGAACCGGTCCGCCTGAGTCTGTCCCTCGTCCGAGGACCCCGGGCGCGGTGATGGTGCCCGGACTTCGTGCTGAGTTTTCCCCCGAGCGGGGGATGCCGTTCGGACCCGTTCGGCTCGGCCGAGGCCGATAACGGAAGGAGCCCATCGGTGGATGCGGGGGGCACGGCCGCACGGCTACCGTTGGGTCACTCGCTTGCGACGTCTCAAGCACCGTCGCCGGTGGCCGAAAACCCAAAGAGGACGAGCGAGCTCCAGACCGTTCGTCCGGTCGAGTGAAGGGAGGTGAGGTTCGTGAAGCAACGCCTCATCCGAGTCGCGTACTCCGTTGGAACGTTGGTCGCTCTGTTGATGGTGCTGGGCGCAGGTCGCAAATGGCCCAAGCCGTAGCCAAGCCGATCCCCGAAGACGTCGGATCGCCTCGAGCCGTCGGGACGTCTGATCCCGGGCAGTCCGAGGATGTCTCAGCGCGCTCCTCGAACGTCGAGACCCGATCGCAACGGTTCGTCGCGCTCGTCTCGGTGGCCGGCGTGGGTCTCCTCGCGGCCATGGGCGCCCAGGCGGGGCTCCAGGGGTTCGCGCACATCCCCCCCTCGTACTGGCTGATCGCCGCGTTCGTGCTTGCCGGCGAACTGTTCCCCATCACGGTCCCGCGCCGTGACGACGTCGAGGAGATCACCACCTCGACGACCTTCGCGTTCGCACTCGTGATCGGCTCGGGCGCGACGGGGGCGGTCGCCGCACTCGCGCTGTCGTCGGTGGTGGCCGACCTGATCCACCGCAAACCGCTGTGGAAGGTCCTGTTCAACCTCGCGCAGTACTCGCTCGCGATCGGCGCGGCCGGAGGGGTGTACGCGGCGCTCGGCGGCCCCTCCCACATCGCGCTCTCCAGCCTGGCACCGATGCTGGCAGCCGCGATCACCTTCTTCGTCGTCAACAACGTGCTCACGGGCATCGCGGTCGGGCTCGCGCAGGGCGCGCCGGTGCTCGGGTACATCGTCGGCGACCTGTGGTTCCAGGCGGCGATCGCGGCCGCCTTGCTCTCGCTCGCGCCGATCGTGATCGTCGTCGCGGATCGATCGCTGTGGCTCGTGCCGTTGCTCGCGGTGCCGGTCGCCGCGGTCTACTGGGGCGCCACCGCGTCGCTCGAGAACACCCGGCTCGTCTCGCGCCTGGAGGATTCCCTGGCGCACATGACCGACCTGAACAGGGTGAAGGACGATTTCGTGGCGGTGGTCTCGCATGAACTGCGCACCCCGCTCACGTCGATCCAGGGCTACATCAAGACGCTGATGCAGCTGTCGGCGGAGCTGGAGGAGGAGCAACAGCGTTCCTTCCTGCAGGCGGCCGACCGCCAGAGCGACCGGCTCCGGCGACTCATCGAGCAACTGCTGGTGGTGTCGAGGATCGAGTCGCACGTGGAGCCACTCTCCGTCTCGCTCGTCTCCCTCGGTCAGCTCGCGCGGCACGTGGTCGACGAGCTCGAGCCTCGCGCGCACGGCCACACGTTCGATCTACGCTTCGATCCCAACCTCGCGCTGGTGGAGACCGACGAAGCCAAACTGCATCAGATCGTCTCCAACCTGGTCGAGAACGCCCTGAAGTACTCGCCGCCCGACACGAGGGTCACGATCCGAGCGGTCGAGCGCGACGGCGGCGTGGTCATCTCCGTGCAGGATGAGGGGCCGGGCATCCCTGCGCATGCACACGAGAAGATCTTCGACCGCTTCTACCAGGTCGATAGCTCGGCCACGCGCGCGGTCGGGGGCACGGGCCTGGGTCTGTATATCTGCCGACGCATGGCCGACTCGGTCGGCGGCCGGGTGTGGCTCGAGCGCTCGACGGATTCCGGCACGGTGTTCTGCCTGTGGATCCCGCTCGTGCCGCCGGAGGGTTCCGACGCTGCGACGCACGACACATCGCGGTCCGAGCGGAGGATCTTCCTGCTCAGTCGATGACGGCCAGCGTGTCGCCGGCCTGCACGACCTGACCCTCCTCGATCGGCAATTCGGAGACGACCCCTTCGCGCGGAGCCGGGATCGCGTTCTCCATCTTCATGGCCTCCAGGATGCACACGACGTCTCCGGCCTCGATGTCCTGGCCGTTCTCGACGAGCACGCGCACGATCGTCCCTTGCATCGGCGCCGCGATCACGCTGTGGACCGATCCCCCATGGTGCGTGGCGTGTCGCGCGGGGGGCTTGGGGGCCGTATCACGACGCTGGTCGAAGATCCGGACCGGCACGCGACGGCCGTCGAGCTCGACGAGCAGCTCGGCCGGGACGGCCGATCGGGGCTCGGGGCCTGGAGCCGGCGCCGCGTCGCCGTCGGGCAGCTCGACGCCGCGCAGGGCCTGCTCGAGCCAGGATGTCGTGTGTGTCGACTTCTTGAAGGCGGACGTTTGCATGATCCACTGGTGGAGCGGGATCGTGGTGGCCACGCCCTCCACCTGGAACTCCGCAAGGGCGCGGAGCATCCGCCGGCGGGCGCGTTCGCGGTCCTCGCCCGAGACCACGAGCTTGGCGAACATGGAGTCGTAGTCGGTGGGGATCTCTTTCCCCTCTCGGATCCCCGAGTCCACGCGTACGAAGGGACCCGACGGCTCGCGATACCCGGTCACGCGCCCCGGCCCCGGCAGGAAGTTGCGAGCCGGATCCTCGGCGTTGATCCTGCACTGGATCGCATGACCTTGGGGTCGCACCGATGACAGGTCGATCCGCTCACCGAGGGCGATGTGGATCTGGTACCCCACGAGGTCAAGGCCCGTGACCATCTCGGTGACCGTGTGCTCCACCTGCAAGCGCGTGTTCATCTCGAGGAAGTAGAAGCTGCCGTCGTCATCGACGATGTACTCGACGGTTCCGGCGTTCACGTATCCCGCATCCTTCGCGAGCGCCAGCGAGGCTTCGCCGATCCGAGCGCGGAGCTCGGCGTCGACGATGGGGGAGGGCGTCTCCTCGACCAGCTTCTGATGCCGACGCTGGACCGAGCAGTCGCGCTCACCGAGGAAGAACATGGTGCCGTGCGAGTCGGCGAGGATCTGCGCCTCGACGTGATGCGCGCGATCGATGTACCGCTCGAGGAACACCTCGGGGCGGCCGAAGTACGCCTGCGCCTCGCGCGCCGCCCGCTTCAGCGCCGGCTCGAGCTCTTTGGCCGAGCGCACCACGTGCATCCCACGCCCACCGCCCCCGAACGCGGCCTTCACGAGCACCGGGAACCCGATGCGCTCCGCCTCGGCGGGCGCCTGCTCGGTCGAGACGGGCTCAGGTGTGCCGGGAACGATCGGCACGCCGACACGGTCGGCAGCTTGGCGCGCCGCGACTTTGTCGCCCATCATCTCGATGGCCTCCGCGGGCGGGCCGATGAACACGAAGCCGGACTCCTCGACCGCTCTGGCGAAGTGCGCGCGCTCGGACAGGAACCCGTAGCCGGGGTGGATCGCGGTCACCTTCGCCTTGCGGGCGGCCTCCAAGATCGCCCCGATCGACAGGTAGGAGTCGGCGGCGAGCCCCGGTCCGATGCGGTAGGCCTGGTCGGCCATCTGGACGTGCAGCGCATCGCGATCGGCGTCGGAGTAGACCGCGACGGATGAGAAGCCGAGCTCTCGGATCGTGCGGATGATGCGCACGGCGATCTCGCCGCGGTTCGCGATCAAGATCCGTGTCTTCGGCACAGGAGGCTCCGGCTCGCGATACTGTCCCTGCCCCGGACGGGAGTCAACCTTTGCTGTCCGAACACGTCCTGCGTCACGCGCTCGAGCAGATCGGGGCGAACGCCCCGGTCCGGTTCGACGAGGTTACCGGGTCCACGAACGCCACGGCCCTAGAGCTCGCGGCGGCCGGCGCGCCCGAGTGGGCCCTCGTGGCCGCCGCCCACCAGACCCAGGGGCGCGGGCGCCTCGGCCGCGAGTGGCGCGACGAGCCCGGCGACGCGTTGATGTTCTCGCTCGTGCTCCGGCCGAACCTCGCACCGCATCGTGCGGGGCTCATCACGCTGCTCGCCGGCGCCTGTATGGCGGGCGCGGCCCACGAGCTCGGGACCGCGGTGCGGTGCAAGTGGCCGAACGATCTCACGGTGAGAAGCGGCAAGGCCGGCGGCATCCTGGCCGAGTCCGTGGTCTCGGGCGATCGCTTCGATCATGTGGTGCTCGGTGTGGGCGTGAACATCGGGCCGCGGACCCCGGATGTGCCGGGGGCGGCCGCGCTCGATGTCGACGACCGCGAGTTGCTCGAGGCGTTCCTGCGCGTGTTCGCCGACGCCTACGTTCCCGCGCACCCTGGATTTCCAGCCGAGGTGGTCGAGCGATACCGCCCCGTGTGCGCGACGCTCGGCCTGCGGGTGCGGGCGTTCACCACCGAGGGGACGACGGTCGAAGGCGAAGCGGTCGATGTCGACGAGACGGGCGCGCTCATCGTCGGGACGTCCGACGGCCTCGAGCTCGTCCGGTCGGGCGAGGTTGAGCACCTGCGTTGAACGCTCGGTTGCCGTGACGGGCGGCGCCGGGGTAGCGTCCGCCCATGCCCTTCCCGACACGCCTGCTCATCGAGGGCGAGGAGCTGATCCTCGACCTGCGCCCGCATTGGATCGCGCTCGTCCGCGCGGTCGGTGTGGCGATCCTCACGATCGTGGCGTGGATCGTCCTCCTGCCGCGTCTTCCCGACGGAAGCTCGCACCAGATCTTGTTCTGGCTCGTCATCGGGCTCGGGATCCTCGCGATGCTGTGGTGGACGGTGCGCGATTCCGTGCACTGGGCGACCTCGCACTTCGTCGTGACTTCGGATCGCGTGATCCACCGGCAGGGGCTCATCGCGAAGAACTCCATGGAGATCCCGCTCGAGGCGATCAACGATGTGCGGTTCCACCAGGGCGTGTTCGAGCGCATGATCGGGGCCGGCGACCTCATCATCCAGTCGGCGAGCGAATCCGGACGCGAGGTCTTCGGCGACATCCGTCACCCCGAAGACGTGCAGAAGACGATCTACCACCAGGGCGAGCAGAACCAGAAGCGCATGTACCAGGGGATGGGCTCGGGCGCCGCGGCTTCCTCGAGCAACCCCGCCGGGGCGCCGTCGATGGCCGCCGAGCTGCAGCGACTGGCGGAGCTTCGCGACAAGGGCGTCCTGACCGAGTCCGAGTTCCAGAACCAGAAGAACAAGATCCTGGGCGAGGGGTAGCAAGCGGTCGCGCGACCCGCTCGGCAAGATGGTAGAACCGGAGGCGTGGAACCGCGCGTTGCCGTCGTCGGGGTGGGGCATGCCGGGTTCGCTCCGATCACGGCCGGCATCTCGTACAAGGAGCTGATGTTCGAGGCGGCGCAACGCGCCTACGCCGACGCCGGCGTCGACCCTCGGTCCGAGGTGGACTCGTTCATCGGCTGCTCCGAGGATCTCCTCGAGGGCACGAGCATCTTCGACGAGTACGTGCCGGACCAGCTCGGCGCGATGCAGCGGCCCGTGCAGACGGTCTCCGGTGACGGGTTGTTCGGCCTGGCGACCGGGCTCATGCTCATCCGCTCGGGCGTGGCGAGCGTTGTGGCCGTCGAGGCCCACAGCAAGATCTCCGACGTGCTGTCGCTCGGTGCGATCGAGGCGTTCGGCCTGGACCCGGTCCTCAACCGGCCGCTTGGCGTATCGACGCTCGCGGTGGCCGGGCTGGACATGAACGCCTTCCTCGAGCGCACCGGCCTCACCGAGGAACACTGCGCGATGGTCGCGGCGAAGAACCGGCGCAACGCGCTCGACAACCCGAGGGCGGCGTACCCGGCCGATCTGGCGGCCGATGACGTCGACGAGTCGACGCCCATGTTCTGGCCGCTCCGCGAGCTCGAGATCGCCGCCCGCGCAGACGGGTGCGTCGTCGTCGTGCTCGCGGCCGAGGACCGGGTGCCGGACCTGAGCGAGGGGCCGGTGTGGGTGCTCGGCGTAGGGTGGTCGAGCGGGAGTCCCACGCTCGAGAGCCGCGCGTGGGGCGAGGCGGACTTCGTGCGCGCCGCGGCCGAGCGCGCGTACGCGATGGCCGGCATCGACGACCCCGCCGAGCAGATCGACCTGGCAGAAGCCGACGACACGTATGCGTTCAAGGAGCTGATGCACTTGGAGGCGCTCGGCCTCGCCGATGTGGACGAGCTCGGCGCGCTCGTCGAGGACGAGGAGCTCGAGCCCGACGGTGAGCTCCCCGTGAACGTGTCCGGCGGGGCGATCGGTCAGGGCAACCTGTTCGAGGCGAACGGGCTCGCACGGGTGCTCGAATGCGTGGAGCAGCTCCGCGGGGAGGCGGGGGAGCGGCAGGTCGAGGACGCCGCCGTCGCGGTGGCGCAGTCCTGGCGTGGTGTCCCGACGACCTCGGCCGCGGTCGCGGTCCTCGCAAGCAACGAGGGAGCCGGCGAGTGAGCTGGGCGCTCGATCACGTGTGGTTCTGGACGCGCGACATGGATCGCGCGGTGACCTTCTACCGCGACGTCGTCGGCCTCTCGCCACGCTCCCGCTACGGCGACGAGTGGGCCGAGTTCGAAGCGGGGGCCGTGCGCCTGGCGCTGCACGGCGCGGGTGAGGGGCGCGATCTGCCCCACGGCGGCACGGCCGTGTTCCGCGTCGACGACCTCGACGAGACCCGGTTCGCTCTCGAGCTGAAGGGCGTGACGTTCGACGCGCACGTGGGCGAGGTCGAGGGCCGGGCGCGCTTCGCGTCGTTCGAGGACCCCGACGGCAACAGCCTGCAGATCATCGAGTACTTCGAGGAGCACTGAGCGTGGGCCGGCGCGTCGCGGTGATCGGTGCGGGCATGACGCGGTTCGTCCGGCGCGCGCAGGAGACCGGTAAAGAGCTCGCGTGGGAGGCGTCGAGGGCGGCCCTGGACTCATGTGAGCTGCAGCTGTCCGACGTCGACGTGGTCTGCCTTACATCGGCCCCGGACGCGTTCGATGGCGTGCATATGAAGGGCGAGTACCTCTCGGACGGTGCGGGGGCCTTCGGCAAGCCGTTCATGCGCACGTACGTCGGCGGGGGCAGCGGCGTGTTCACGGCGATCCAGGGGTGGTACTCGGTGGCGAGCGGGATGTTCGACGTCGCCCTCCTCGTGGCCGAGGAGAAGATGTCCTCGACGCAGCCGCACCCGCAGGGCGCGTTCCTCACGATCTTCGACTCCATCCTCGAACGGCCGCTCGGGCCCAACCTGCTGTGGATCTTCGCGCTCGAGATGAACCGCTACATGAACGCCTACGGCCTCGACAAGCGCGACATCGCCGCCGTGGCGGTGAAGAACAAACGCAACGCGGCGGATCATCCCGCCGCGCTCCTCGGGCAGGCCGACATCACGATCGAGGACGTGCTCGCGTCCGAGACGCTCGCGTGGCCGGTGCAGCGGCTCGACGTGTCACCCATCAGCGACGGCGCCGTGGCGCTCGTGATCGCCTCCGAGGACGCCGCGAGGCGTCTCACCGACAACCCCGTGTGGATCGAGGGCGTCGGGTGGAACCTCGACACCGCGTACTGGACGAACCGCGACCTCGTGTTCCCCGAGTACGTGCAGAACGCGGCACGGATGGCGTACGAGATGGCCGGCGTCACCGAGCCGCGCAAGC
>JBDTYT010000011.1:0-33156 GCA_040005555.1 Actinomycetota bacterium
CGGCGAGGAGGTCGGCGTCGTGACGAGCACGACGCCGGTCCCTGAGGGCTCGGCTCTGCTCGCACGGGTGCGGTGGTCGGCGGCTGGATCGGATCTACGTACGGCCGCCGGGACCGCGCTGCGACCAGCCTGAGGCCGCCGAGGTGATGCGCCTACTACGGTGGAAACGACATTTCAAGACTTCCGTTGTCCGGAACCGACTGATATCTATCGATCAGCCAAACGCGACGGCCTCCAGGCCGATCGGACAGGTTCCACCTCCGCCCGAGGCAGGAGTCAGACCTGTGAACACGGAACGCACCGGCGGCATCGACCTGACCTCCTTACCAACCAACCCCGCCCCACCTGACATGTGGCAGGACCAAGCTAGCTGCCACGGCATCGATCCCGATGTGTTCTTTCCGACCTCGGAGGAAGAAGCGGGCCCGGCGCTCGCCTACTGTGGCGCCTGCCGCATCCGCGAGATGTGCCTAGCCTGGGCCCTGAAGAACGGGGAGCGCTACGGGGTTTGGGGCGGGCTCACCGAGCAGCAACGACGCCGCGTCGTCCGTTTCGTCGCCTGAGGGGCGGCTGGTCGCCGAGCGCAACCTCCCCGCATACTGGGCGCATCCATGAACGACCCCACCGTCCGCGCGGCCGCCCCGTTGCGCATCAGCTTCGTCGGCGGCGGGACGGACTTTCCGCACTACTTCCGTCGCGAGGGTGGAGCGGTCCTCTCCGCCACGATCGACCACTACGCCCGGGTGAGCATCGGGCGGCGCCCGGACCGCGAGATCCGGATCCGATCGCTCGACCTGGAGCACGTGGTCGAATACCCCTTAGACGCGAGCCCGGTGTACGACGGGGTCATGGATCTCGCGAAGGCGGCGATCCACAGGATGGGGGTCGAGGGTGGTCTCGACGTGGACGTGTCCTCGGACGCGCCGCCCGGGAGCGGACTCGGAGGTTCCTCGGCGCTCGTCACCGCGATCGTCGGCGGACTCTCAGCCCTCGGCGGGCGTGCGTACTCGCGCGAGGAGGTGGCGCAGCTGTCCACCGTGATCGAGCGCGAGGATCTCGGCATCGCCGGCGGATGGCAGGACCAGTACGCGACCGCCTTCGGCGGGTTCAACCTCATCGAGTTCACGGCCGCCGGCGTGACGGTGACGCCGGTCGACCTCCCGCCTGAAGGGCTCGCCGAGCTCCGCTCCAACCTGCTGCTCTGCTACACCGGCGCGGTTCGAACGAACCTCGGCCTCATCGACGCTCAGATCCGTTTGTTCCACGAGGGTCGGGAGGAAACCATCCAGGGCATGAAACAGCTGCACGAGATGGCGTTCGAGATGCGCGACGCGGTCGAGCGGGGTGACGTCGATACCCTCGGCCGCATGCTCCAGGAGGCGTACGAAGCCAAGAAGCGCATGAACCCTCACATCGCCGAAGGGACCCCGATCGAGCGCCTCTTCGCGGTGGCGCGCGAAGCCGGGGCGCTCGGGGGCAAGATCTGCGGCGCGGGCGGCGGCGGGTACCTGCTCCTCGCATGCCGGCCCGAGCGTCAACCGGCGGTGCGCTCCGCGCTCGAAGGGCTCGGCGGGCAGCTCGCTCGGTTCTCGTTCGACCGATCGGGGGTGCAGGCCACCGTCGGTGGCCGGACCTGGAGACCCGTGTGAGCGGGCGGTTCGTGCTGCTCGATCGCGACGGGACGATCAACGAGGAGGTCGGTCATCTCGCCGACCCCGACGGCGTCCAGCTGATCCCCGGCTCGCTCGACGCGATGCGTTCGCTGCGCGAGCTCGGGCTCGGGATCGTGATCGTCACGAACCAGGCGAACGTCGGGCGAGGGCTGCTGGCCGCGGAGCAACTCGAGGCGGTGAACGCTCGGCTCCTGGAGCTCCTGCGCGCAGGGGGCGTTCACGTCGACGGCATCGAGGTCTGCCCGCACCGTCCCGAAGACGGTTGCGAGTGCCGCAAGCCGAAACCCGGGATGGCCCTCCGAGCCGCCGAAACCTTCGGGTTCGAGCTGGCGGACTCGTTCGTGGTGGGCGATCACGCCGTCGACATGGGCCTCGGCCGGGCCGTGGGCGCTACGACGATCCTCGTGCGCACCGGACACGGCGAGGAGGAGCTCACGAACGGGGCAGGGGGCCATGCGGACGCGATCGTCGCGGATCTGCGCGAGGCCGCCGCCGTGATCCGCGAGCGGGTTCTCTCCGGAGCCACCCGGTGAGCCTCGAACGGATCCGCGAGTACCTGCTCGAGACCTCGCGGACGGCATCGCGCACTGCGGAGCGCTGTGCCCCCGAGATCTTGGACGCCGCCGCCGCGATCGTGGAGTCCGTCCGCGAGGACGGCAAGATCCTCATCTGTGGGAACGGCGGCAGCGCCGGCGACGCGCAGCACCTCGCCACCGAGTTCGTGAGCACGCTCACCCGAGATCGCCGACGCGCCGCGATCCCGGCGATCGCACTCACGACCGACACGTCCTTGCTGACCGCGGTCGCGAACGATTTCGGCTTCGAGAGCGTCTTCGCGCGTCAGGTCGAGGCCCTCGGCCGAGCGGGCGATGTCCTGATCGGGATCTCGACCAGTGGCAACTCGGAGAACGTGGTGCGGGCGTTCGCCCAGGCGAAGGCCGGCCGCCTGCGGACCGTATCGCTCACCGGCGAATCGGGCGGCAAGCTCGGGCCGCTTGCGGACATCGAGATCACGGTCGCGAGCTCGGAGACCTCGCACATCCAGGAGGCGCACATCGCCGTGGGTCAGCTCATCGCGTTCCTCGTCGAGGACGGGCTCTACCCCAAGGGGAGCCCGACCGTCTCGGTTTGACCGTCGAACACCTGTTCGGGTAGGGTAACGCTCCCCGCGGCCCCGTGGGGAGGTGGGCCGGTGCTCACGGGAGCGGTGCAGACCACCCTCGAAGAGGGCATCCCCCTCGCCGAGGTGACCTTCTGCGTGGTGGACCTCGAGACGACCGGGGGATCGCCGACAGACTCGAGGATCACCGAGATCGGGGCCGTGAAGTACCGCGGGGGCGAGCGGATCGGGGTATTCGAGACGCTCGTGAACCCCGAGGTGCCCATCCCGCGGTTCATCACGCACCTGACCGGGATCGATGACCTCGCGGTCGCCGGCGCCCCACCGATCGAGTGGGCGCTCCCAAGCTTCTCCGAGTTCGCCGGCGGCTGTGTCTTCGTGGCGCACAACGCGCGGTTCGACTTCACCTTCGTCAACCTCGCGCTCTCGCGTCTGGACTACGACCCGATACCGCCCCCGCCGGTCTGCACGGCGCGCCTCGCGCGCCGTGTGGTCTGGCCCGACGTCCCCAACGTGCGGCTCGCCACGCTCGCGCAGTACTTCCGGACCGCGGTGAAACCAAGGCACCGAGCGCTCGCCGACGCGGAGGCCTGCGCCGAGGTGCTTCACGGGTTGATCGACCTGGGTGGACGACTCGGGATCCTCACGCTCGGCGACCTGCACGCCGCCGTTCGAGCGCGAGGCCGCCCGAACTTCGGGAAGATCCGCCTTGCCGACGCACTCCCACACGCCGCAGGCGTCTACCTGTTCAAGGGTCGCGATGGGCGGGTGTTGTACGTCGGCAAGTCCAAGGACCTGCGCGCTCGGGTGAAGAGCTACTTCTACGGAGACCCGCGCAAGAAGGTCGAGGACCTCCTCACCGAAACGACGCAGGTCGAAGGGATCGCGTGCCATTCGGAGCTCGAAGCGCTCGTCCTCGAGGCGCGCCTCATCCGCGCGCGCGAGCCGAAGTACAACCGCCGTGGGAAGACGTGGCGCGGCTACGCCTACCTCAAGATCGACCTCGCCGAGGCGTACCCGCGCATCAAGGTCGTCGCCGAACCAAAGGGCGAGGCGACGTTCCTGGGCCCGTTCCCGTCCACGCAGCGTGCGCGCCTGGCGAAGGACGCCCTCGAGGACGTCTTCCCCATCCGTCGATGCACGAGGGCCATGCGCGCCTCCACGCGCTTCGCGCCGTGCGTGCTCGCCGAGATGGGTCGGTGCGTGGCGCCATGCGACGGCGGCTCCGATCCCGAGCGCTACGGGGAGCTCATCCGCGCTCTCCTCTCCTCCCTCTCCGAGTCGGGTGGGCTCCTCGAAGCGCTCGAGGAACGGATGCAGGTCCTGGCGGCCGCCGAGCGTTTCGAGGAGGCCGTGCTCGCCCGCGAGCGGCTCCGCGCGATCGCCGAGGCACTCCTGCGTTCGCGAACCGACACGTGGCTGCTCGGCACGGATCGACTCCAGGTCCGAGACCACGACGGGCATGTCCTGCGGTTCGCGAACGGGTGGCTCGTGCGAGATCCTTCCGACCCAACGCTCCCGCCCCCGCACCCATGTCCCCGGGAGCGCGCCGACGAGCTCGCTGCCGTGCGTTCGTGGCTCGAACACCACCCGGTCCGGGTCGAGGAAGCCGGTCCCTCGACGGCTGAACCCGTCGAGGGAGGCGCCGCACTCCACCGCCTCCTCACGCGACTGCGAACGCAGGACGGACGACACCGAGCGGGCCGCTAGAATCCGATCGTGGAACGCGCGGTGATCCTCGAGGGCGCACGGACGCCGATCGGTCGATTCCTGGGCTCGTTCTCCGAGATCGGGGCGGTGGAGCTCGGCACGCTGGCCGCGGCCGAGGGGATGCGCCGGGCGGGTATCGAGCCAGATGAGGTCGACCAGACGATCTTCGGGCACGCCCGACAGGCCGGGAACGGGCCGAACACCGGGCGGCAGGTGAGCGTACGAGCAGGGGTCCCCGTCGGCGTCAGCGGCTACAACGTGAACATCGCCTGCGGCTCCGGGATGAAGGCGGTCCAGCTGGCTGCGCAACAGATCCAGCTCGGCGACGCCGAGGTCGTGCTTGCCGGGGGAATGGAGAACATGACGCGCGTGCCGTTCATCCTCGACCGGATGCGCTCGGGCTATCGGATGGGGGATGCGACCGTCCACGACGCGATGTACCTCGACGGGCTGCTCGATCCACTCAGCGGCCTCATCATGGGAGAGACCGCCGAGAACCTCGTCGACCTCTACAACATCTCCCGCGAGGAGCAGGACGAGTTCGCGCTCGAATCGCAGCACAAGGCCGCGGCAGCCACGGACCACCGGGCACAGGAGATGTTCCCCGTCGAGGCGCCGAGCCCGTCGGGCACGGGCATGATCACGCTCGCAGAGGACGAGCACCCGCGGCCCGACTCCACGCTCGAGACCCTCGCGAAGCTCCCGCCCGTCTTCCGCGACGGCGGCAGCGTGACGGCGGGGAACTCCTCCGGCATCACCGACGGCGCGGCCTCGCTCGTGCTCATGAGCGAGTCGCGCGCCCGAGCCGAGTCCCGCGAGCCGCTCGCGCGCATCATCGGGATGTCGTGGGCGGGCGTCCCCCCAGAGATCATGGGCATCGGCCCCGTCCCGGCGACGAAGAGGGTCCTAGAGCGGACGGGTCTGTCGCTCGCCGACATCGACGTGATCGAGATCAACGAGGCGTTCGCCGCACAGGTGGTCGCCTGCGAGCGCGAGCTGAAGTTCGACCGCGACACGTTGAACGTCCGCGGAGGTGGGATCGCGCTCGGTCATCCGATCGGCATGAGCGGCGCCCGGCTGCTCCTCACGATGGCCTACGAGATGCGCGAGCGCGGACACGCGCTCGGGCTCGCGACGCTTTGCATCTCGGGCGGTCAGGGACTTGCGGTCGTCTTGGAGCGAGCGTGACCGTCCACGCCGTCGTCCTCATCCAGTGCGAGATCGACGAGATTCCCGAGGCCGCCCAGGCGATCGCGGCCATCGACGGCGTGAGCGAGGTGTACTCGGTTGCCGGCGAGTTCGATCTGGTGGCGATCGTGCGCGTCGCAGGCCACGACGAGCTGGCGACCGTGATCCCCGGAGGGATCTCGAAGGTCGGGGGCGTCGCGAGGACCGAGACCCTGATCGCCTTCCACGTGTACTCGAAGCACGATCTCGAACGGCTCTTCTCGATCGGTTTCGACGAAGGTTGAGCGTTACGGCCGGGCCGCCGGCTCGGGCAACTGGATGACGATCGGGAGCGCCGTGCGACCCCACTCGCTGAGGTCGTCCGCGTACCGAGGTTGGTACTTCTCCACCAGCAGACGCCTCGCGAGCCCGTCCTCCTCGTGATCCGTCACCGGCGCGGCGGTCGCGATCATGTCGCGATCGCCGATGCGCAGCCCCACGGTCGGATGTTCACCGAGGTTCTTCACCCAATCGCTCCGCTCGCCCCCACCCGAGAGGAGGTAGACACGGCCTTCGTGCAGCGCGAACCAGATCTCGATCGTGTGCGGTTCCCCCGATCGGCGCCCCGTGGTGGTCACGTAGCAGTGGTCGAGAGCGCCGAGCTCCGCCTCATCCACCCTCAGCGCGCGACCCAGACGAGGAGCCCGGCGACCACAACGATCGCCGCGAGCAAATACAGCAGATCGCCTCGCTTGATCTTGCCGGGCTGCATGGCGTTGAAACCCATTGCTTACATCTCCTGCGGAGCGAGCAACCGGTAGTACCGCCGGAACTGCTCCTCTGAGAGCCAGTACGCGTGCTGACGGACCGTCGAGGCGTACGTGTGCGCCTCGACCTCGTCACGGCAGGCCCGCACGGAAGCATCCACACCCGCGGGATCGACGATCGCCACGCTCCACCCGTCCTCGCCCCGCCGGATCTCCACCGTGAAACCGTTCGGCGGCGCCGAAGCGGAGGCCGACGTCACGCTAGGACCCGCCGTGCGCTCGCTCGAGCCGCTCGAGGTACTCGCGGATCTGCGTGATCACCGACTCGGGATCCAAGACGAAATCGGGCTGCATGTCGGCGATCTTCTCCAAAGCGTTCTCGAGGGTGTTGCCGGCCGCCTCCGCGTCCCGGAGCGAGTCCACGAGGACGACGGCGTAGTCGGCCTGGAAGGGCTTGCCGTCCCACGGGCATCTGCCCCCGTTCTGCAGGGTCTGCTCGACCAGGAACTCTCGGCCGCAGTGTCGGCACGTCCCCTTGATCTTCACACGCTCTCCTTCTCGTCGGTCCGCGTCGCGAGCTCCACGAGCCGATCGGCAACGTCGAACGGATCGACCGGCTTCACGAACCACGCGTCGGCACCCGACCACCTCGCCAGCCACATGTCGTGCTTGCGCTCCAGCAAGATCATAATCACGCCGGGATACGGGTCGGCCGACCCGCGCAGATCCCTCGCCATGGCGAACGCACCGGCCCTCGAGGCGATCTCGTCCGCCACGATCACGTCGGGGCGCTCGCGCCGAGCGAGCGCGAGCCCGCGCTCACCGTTCGAGGCTTCGACGAACTCGAGCCGAGTCGCCAGCCGGCGCTCGATGCTCGCGACCACGAGCGCCATGAGCTGACGCGATCGCGGATCGGGGGACACGAGCAGCACCTTCACGTCCGGCATTCTACCCATCGCCCGTCCCGGTCTTTGTGCCGTCTCCGGGCGTGGTCTATCGTCGCCTCGACATCGAAGGAGGGAGCCGTGGAGAACACCGGCAAGGCGGCCATCGCCGAGTTCGTCGCGACCTTCGGCTTGGTCTTCATCGGGGCGTCGGCCGTGATCTTGAACGCGTCGTCCGGCGTCCTGGACCTCACGGGCGTCGCGCTCGCCCAGGGGCTCGTCCTCGCCATCATGGTGTCGATCACCGCCCACCTGTCGGGAGGGTTCGTGAACCCGGCCGTCACGATCGGCGTGTGGGTCGCCGGCAAGATCCCCTCGGGACGTGCGGCGGTGTTGATCGTTGCCCAGCTGCTCGGTGCGATCGCCGGCGCGTACCTCGTGAAGTTCCTCTTCCCCCCGATCGTCTACGACGCGGGGACCGGCGGGGCGGCCGTGCTCAACTCGCAGATCGCGAGCGGCAAGGGGATCGTGCTCGAGGCCGTCGGCACCTTCCTCTTGGTCTTCGCCGTCTTCGGAACCGCCATAGACGAGCGGGGTCCGTACGCGAAGACCGCCGGACTCACGATCGGCCTGGTGATCGCTTTCGACATCATGGCCTTCGGTCCCCTCACCGGCGCCGCGGTGAACCCCGCCCGATGGCTCGGACCCGCGTTGGCCGCCGGCGCGTGGGACAACTGGTTCGTGTGGATCGTCGGGCCGGTCGCGGGCGCGATCGTTGCGGCCGTCGTGTACTCGATGGTGTTCCTGAGGGATCAGCAGCTCACGACGCTGTAGCCGCTGCGCACGCGAGGTCCGTTACGGGCCGACCTTCGGCTTCGCGGTCGGGCCGCGCCACGGATACCCGATCGTGTGCTGCCAGCAATTCGGGCCGGGGTTGTAGCTGGACAGCGGCGTCCGGCATTCGAGACAGCGACGGACCTCGCCGCCTTCGGCCGGGATCTGGTCGGGCGATGGCTCTGGCTTGTGCGCTCGATCGGCCACGGGACGCTCCGGGCACGGAAGGACGTACGTCCTGGCTATGATAGGCGGGCGGTCGCCGGCCGTACAGGCCGTACGGTGATCGAGGCCGGCAGTCCGGAGGTTCCCAGTGGGCATCGAGACCTATCTCGACCACGCGTCCGCGGCCCCGCTCGACGCTCGGGCTCGACACGCCTTCGTGGCGGCGCTCGACGACTTCGGCGACCCTCTCCGGTTGCACGCGAACGGGCTCACGGCCAAACGCCTGCTGGACGACGCCCGGGCCACGGTGGCGGGCGCACTCGGAGCCCAACCCGATGAGCTCGTGTTCACCTCGGGAGGCACGGAATCGGTCGCGCTCGCGATCTGGGGCGGGGTGCGCCCGATCCGGGAGCTCGGCCACCGGATCGTCACCACGACGGTCGAGCATCCGGCGGTCGGCGGGGTGCTCCACACCCTCGAGACCGATGGTTTCGAAGGTGTGCTCGTGCCCGTCGACGGTGACGGACGGGTCGACCTCGATGCGTTCGCGCGCGAGGTACGCGTGCCCGGCACGTTGCTGGCTTCGATCCAGCACGCGAACCACGAAGTGGGCACGATGCAGCCGATCGGAGAGGCTGCCCGGCTCTGCCGGGAGGCGGGCGTGCTCTTCCACACCGACGCCTGCCAGACGGTCGGGCATATCCCCGTGAACACCGGGGCGCTTCAGGTCGACCTGCTCTCGTTCTCGGCGCACAAGTTCGGCGGGCCGGCCGGCATCGGAGCCCTCTTCGTGCGCCGCGGCGTGCCGATCGCGGCCTATCCGTGCGGCGACGACCGCGAGCGGCGACGCCGGTCGGGCATGGAGAACATCCCGGGCGTCGCGGCCATGGCCGCCGCGCTCGATGCCGCCGCCCTTGAGATGGCGGACGAGGCCGCGCGCCAGTGGGCGCTCACCGACCGCCTGCGCGCGGGGATCGGCGCTCGGGTGCCGGGCGTCACGCTGCACGGTCATGCAACGCAGCGAGCACCCCACCTCGTGTGCTTCTCCGTCACGGGACTCGACGCCGAGATCCTCGCGATGGCCCTGGACGACCACGGGTTCCGCCTGGCGGTGGGGTCGAACTGCTCCGGAGCGACGGGCGAGGCCTCCCCCGTCCTCGAGCACATGGGCGTGGCCGGGACGACGAGCTTTCGGATCGGGATCGGACCCTCCACACTCGAGGCCGACGTAGATCGGTTCCTCGAGACGCTGCCGGGTCTCGTCGACGAGCTCCGCCGGGTAGGGGTGGCATCCGAGGCCGCGATGGCCCGGTTCCGCCAGGACGGCGGCTGAGGTTCAGACCGAGGCGGACACGGTCCAGGTGTCGCCGGACCGAAGGAGGGCACCGAGGTCGCCCCGGCCCAGGCGTTCGGTCGCCAGCTCGACCTGGGCCCGCATGGCCTCGCCGTAGACCGGTCGCTCGACCTCGCGGAAGACGCCGATGCACGTCGGCTCGTTCGGTCCGTGGGACAGATGCGCGAGGGCGAAGGCGAGCGAGGGGCGTCCGTGCATGTCGTGCACGACGATATCGTCCGGGCTCACTTCGTCAACGTTCGCGACCACCAGGCGACCGTTCTCCCCCACGGCGACGCAACGCGTGTCCTCGTCGAACAGGATCGGCTTGCCGTGCTCGAGCCGGATCTGGTTGTGCGCACCCTGCGGCTTCTCTCGCAGCAGATCGAACGCGCCGTCGTTGAAGACGTTGCAGTTCTGGTAGATCTCGACGAACGCTGTCCCTCGGTGCTGCGCCGCTTGCCGCAGCACCGAGGTGAGGTGCTGCTTGTCGTTGTCCATCGTGCGCGCGACGAACGTCGCCTCGGCGCCGAGGGCGAGCGCGATCGGGTTGAACGGATGGTCCACCGAACCGAACGGCGTCGACTTCGTGACCTTGCCTTCCTCCGAGGTCGGCGAGTACTGGCCCTTCGTGAGACCGTAGATCTGGTTGTTGAACAGCAGGATCTTGAGATTCACGTTTCGACGCAGCGCGTGGATCAAGTGGTTGCCACCGATCGACAAGCCGTCACCGTCGCCGGTCACCACCCAAACCGATAGGTCCGGTCGCGAGGTGGCGATCCCCGTCGCGATGGCCGGCGCGCGACCGTGGATCCCGTGTACCCCGTACGTGTCCATGTAGTAGGTGAATCGGCCGCTGCACCCGATGCCCGAAACGAACACCGTGTCGTCCGGGAGGATTCCGAGCTCCGGCATGAAGGACTGCACGGTCGCCAAGATCGCGTAGTCGCCGCACCCCGGACACCAGCGCACCTCTTGATCGCTCGTGAAGCTCTTCTTCGAGAGCGTGCCCACCGGGGCGCCGGCCTCTGCCGAGCCGTTGCCGTTCGCCACTTCCATCCGCTCGTCACTCATCCGTCCATCACCTTCACGATCTCGGCCTCCAGATCCTCGATGAACAACGGAAGGCCCTGCACCTTCGTGAAGCTCTTCGCGTCCACCAGGTACCGCCCGCGGATCATCAGCGCGAGCTGCCCCATGTTCATCTCGGGTATGAGCACACGCGGGTATCGACGAACGACCTCCCCGGTGTTCTTCGGGAACGGATTGAGGTGTATCAGGTGCGCGGTGGCCACCTGGTGGCCGGCCTCGCGCACCCGGCGGGCCGCCGCGCGGATCGTCCCGTAGCTCGAGCCCCAGCCCAGCACCAACATCTGTGCGTCGCCGTCCGGGTCATCAACCTCGAGTGGTGGGATCGAATCGGCGATCTTCTCGATCTTCTCGGCGCGGATGTGCGTCATCCGTTCATGGTTCTCGGCGTCGTAGCTGATATCGCCGGTGCCGTCCTCCTTCTCGAGCCCGCCGATGCGGTGGCGCAGGCCCGGCGTGCCCGGGATCGCCCACGGGCGTGCGAACGTCTCGGGGTCGCGAAGGTACGGCAGGAACTCCTGGCCGGCGTTGGGACCCGTCGCGAACTTCGGGTCGATCGTCGGCAACGAGTCGACATCGGGCAGCCGCCAGGGCTCGGAGGAGTTCGCGAGATACGTGTCCGACAGCACGATGACGGGGGTGCGGTACGTGATGGCGATGCGGCATGCCTCGATCGCCGTATCGAAGCAGTGCGACGGTGACTTCGCGGCCACGATCGGCATCGGCGATTCGCCGTGACGCCCGTACATCGCGAGGAGCAGATCGCCGGCCTCGGTCTTCGTCGGCATCCCCGTCGAGGGTCCTGCCCGCTGCACGTCCACGATCACCATCGGGAGCTCCAGCGTGACCGCCAGGCCGAGCGTCTCGGCCTTGAGGTCCATGCCCGGCCCGCTCGTGCCCGTGACGCCGAGCTCTCCGGCGAACGCAGCCCCGAGCGCGATGCCGGCGGCGGCGATCTCGTCCTCCGCCTGCAGGGTCATCACGCCGAAGTTCTTCAGCCTCGACAGCTCGTGCAGGAGTTCCGAGGCTGGCGTGATGGGATAGCTCGCGTAGAAGAGTCCCACGCCGCTTCGCTCGGCCGCGGCCACCAGCCCGAGCGCGAGCGCCGTCGCACCCGAGATGTTCCGGTACAGGCCGGGCGTGGCCGGCGCCGGCTTCACGAGATAGGACGTGGCGAAGAGCTCGGTGGTCTCGCCGAAGTTGTACCCGGCTTTGAAGGCAGCCACGTTCGCGTCGAACACCTGGGGCTTGTCCCCGAACTTCTTCTGGAGCCAGTTGATCGTCACGTCCATCGGCCGCCCGTACATCCACGAGACGAGCCCGAGCGCGAACATGTTCTTCGAGCGCTCGGCCTCTTTCCGAGTGAGGCCGAGCTGCTCGACGGCACGGACCGTGATGGACGTCATCGGGACGCGGAAGACCTGGAAACCATCGAGTGTGCCGTCCTCGAGCGGATCCGTCGCGAAGCCGGCCTTGTCGAGGTTCCGCTGGACGAACGCGTCCTCGTTGACGATGACCGTGCCGCCCTTCTCGACGGTGGAAAGCTCCGCCTTCAGCGCCGCCGGGTTCATGGCGACGAGCACGTTCGGGTGGTCCCCGGGGGTCATGATGTCTCTCGACGAGAACTGGATCTGGAAGGCCGAGACGCCGTGCACGGTCCCTGCGGGGGCGCGGATCTCAGCCGGGAAGTCCGGGAGCGTCGCGAGATCGTTCCCCAGGACGGCGGTGGCGTTCGTGAATCGGTCGCCGGTTAGTTGCATCCCGTCACCCGAGTCGCCCGCGAACCGGATGACGACGCGCTCTTTCTCCTCGACCGTCTTGGTCATGTGGGTTGCCGGGGCGCCCGGCGGTCCTCCTTCGAGCATGTGGGGGGGGTTCCGCCATCTAGCGTAGCGCGCGCCGGCGGATGGGACAGCCTCAGGCGATAGATTGTGGCCGAGCGCACAGGAAGGTGGTCATCGATGAAGAGACGGCGGCTCGGTTCGGCAGGTCCGGAGCTCTCCGTGGTGGGGTTCGGCGCCTGGGAGGCGGGAGCCGGCGCCGAATGGGGCGACGCTCCGTCCGACGATGCCATCGTGGACGCGATCCGCGCGGTGCTCGAAACCTCGATCGACTGGATCGACACGGCGGAGGTATACGGGAGGGGACACTCTGAGGAGCTCGTAGGGCGGGCCGTCGCCGACCACCGCGACGAGGTGTTCATCGCGACGAAGGTCGCGCCTGCTCCCGAGGGCTCCGGCTTCCGACCCGCCGAGGTCGGGCGCGCCTGCCGAGGCAGTCTGCGCCGCCTGGACACCGACCGGATCGACATCTACCAGCTGCACTGGCCCGACGAAACCGGCCTGTCGGTCGAGGACACGTGGGGGGCCATGGCCGCCCTGGTGGACGAGGGTCTCGTCCGTTGGATCGGCGTCTCGAACTTCGATCAAGCGATGATCGACACATGCGAGGCGATCCGACACGTGGACTCGCTCCAGCAGGAGTTCTCGATGCTGCAGCTCCAGGACCGCGACCTCGTCCGGTGGTGCGGGGAGCAGGGTACCGGGGTGCTCGCTTACGGCCCGCTCGCGTATGGGTTGCTCACGGGCGCCATCTCCTCGGATACCACGTTTGCCGAGGGCGACTTCCGTGGTGCAGAGGCAGGGGAGGCGTGGGAGGCGATGTTCCGGCCGGACCGGCGCGCTCGGAGCCTCGCGCTGGTCGAGGCGCTCCGCCCGATCGCCGAACGACTGGACTGCACGGTCGCGCAGCTCGCGCTGGCGTGGACCGGTGCGCAGCCCGGGGTCACCTCGGCGATCGCCGGCAGCCGCAACCCGGAGCATGTCCGTTCGAACGCTGCGGCCGGCGATGTCGAACTCGACGCGGCGACCGTGGCCGAGGTCGATTCGCTACTCTCGTTGGGTCCCGCGTTCGCCTGAACAGCCCGGAGGCCGAAACACATGTCGTACAAGCGCATCGTCCTCGCCACCGACGGCTCCCCCTCGGCCGAGACCGCCGAACACGTCGGGGTGACGCTCGCCCGATCCGTCAAGGGCAAACTCGCGATCGCCCACGCGTATGAGCATCCCGACCGCGTCGAGGCCGCCGTGGCACGTGCGCTGAGGATCGCCGGGCGCGAGGGCGTGAAGGCCGAGGTCATCGCCTCCGGCGATCCGCCCGATCGCGCGATCGTCGAGATCGCGGACCAGCAGGAGGCCGAGCTCCTCGTCATGGGCAGCCGGGGGTTCTACAAAGCCGAGCAGGTGATCGGCAACGTCGCTCGCAAGGTGGCGACGCACGCACCGTGCGACGTCCTCCTCACGCGCGAGCGGGCCGAGGAAGACCGTCCGCACGGCGCGATCCCCTACCGGCAGATCATGATTGCCACCGACGGTTCCGCGACCGCCGATCGCGCGGCGCGCAAGGGGTACGCACTCGCGAAGCGACTGGAGGCCACCGTGACGCTCTGCTTCGTCGGCCACCCGAAGACCGGCGAGCTGGTCCTGCAGGACACCGTCGCCTCGATCGGCGACCCCGAGGTCACCTCGCATACGGTGATCCGTGAAGGGGGCAGCGACCCGGCAGACGAGATCCTCGCCGCCGCCGTGAAGGAGGGGTCTGACCTCGTCATCGTGGGGAACAAGGGCCTGACGGGCGCGAAAGCGATGATCCTCGGCTCGGTGCCGAGGAAGGTCGCGGAGTTCTCCCCGATCGACGTGCTCATCGCCCGCACGGTGACGCAGAGCCTCTCCGAGATCGCCAAGGGCGAGGGCGGCATCGTGACCTCCGGAGATGCCAAGATCGCCGTGTACCGAGACAAGAAGGGCAACGTCGTCTCCCTCTCAGCCAGGTGCACACACATGGGGTGCACCGTGAAGTGGAACCCGGCGGAGAACACCTGGGACTGTCCGTGTCACGGCTCCCGATACGCCCCGACCGGCGAGGTCGTGCAAGGTCCCGCCGCGAAGCCGCTGGAGAAGACGGACCTTTAGCGCGGCTCGGTGCGGTGGGACGTTAGAGCGTCCAGAGCGGCTTCCAGATCATCAGCCACAGGATGACGGCTAGCACCACGAAGCCGAACACGGAGTTCACCATCGGCAGCGATGAGCGCAGGAGGGCATCGAGCTCCTCGTCGCTCTTTCGCGGCACACCAGAGGCCCGCAGCTGCACCGCCTCCTTCACCTTGCGGTAGTACGGGGCACCCACCGCGGTCATCTCGGCCACGGCCGCCACCAGCAGGGCCAGCGAGATCCAGATCCACCAGAAGCTGAAGTAATGGTTCTGCAGGCCGGCCGCCACCCCACCGATGAGCAGGAGGACGAGCGAGACGTACATCCACAGGACGGACCCGCCCGAGAACTGGAGCAGCTCGGTGATCCGCGCGCGATCGCGCTCGTTCCGCAGCTTCAGCGCGGCGGAGATCGAGACTCCGTGCGCGACGAGGAACCCGAACACGCCGATGATGTGCAGGAACACCCACCAGCGGTAGTCGAAGGCGCCGAGCATCAACGGTGCAGGGACCGCCGCTCCGCGTCACGCAACCGGCGCGCCACGACCTCGAGGATCTTCGCGGCCACGCCCGGTTCCTCCGCCACCATCTTGTCGAAGGATCGCTTGAAGATCCGGACCACCACGAGGGGTGTCTCGGCCACAACGTTCGCCGTCCGGGGCCCGCCGTCGAGCAGCGAGATCTCACCGAAGAAGTCACCGGGCTCGAGCGTCGCGATCGTCTTGCCCTTCCTCGTCACCTTCGCTTCGCCTTGCAAGATGATGTAGAAGGTTCCGCCTGGGTCATCGGCCTCGACGACGACCTCCCTCACGCCGTAGTCGACCTCATCGGCGTGCTCAGCAAGCCTCTTCAGGTGTCGCTTGGACAAGCCGGCGAACAGCGGCACCTGGGCCAAGATCGCCGCGCCGTCCTTGCGGAGCGGTCGATCGGGCCGGCGCTCGCCGCCCGAGGACCGGACGCCGATCCCCTCCGACGCCACCCCTCCCGGCACGACCGACGACAGCGAATCGATGGCGTCCTTCACCTCGTCCTCCTCGCCCGTGGACGCCCGAGCCTACTCCACGCGGCGGGCGTCGGCGACGCGTCCTCGCCGTGACCCGTAGTCACGTCAGGTAACGTGAGACGCCTATGCGACAGCGGCTCGAGGAGCTCCTCGCGCAGCGGATCCTCGTCCTGGACGGCGCGATGGGCACCGCCATCCAGGCGCACGGCCTCTCGGAGGACGACTTCCGAGGCGACCGTTTCCGAGCCCACCCCCGGGACCTCAAGGGCGACACCGATCTGCTGAACCTCAGCCGGCCGGACATCGTCGAGTCGATCCACCTCGGGCACATCGAGGCGGGCGCCGACATCGTCTCGACGAACACGTTCACGGCGACCTCCGTCTCCCAGTCCGACTACGGCCTCGAAGACGCCGTGTACGACATCAATCGCGCCGGGGCCGAGATCGCGAAACGGGTCACCGCCGCCTACGCGGACCGGTTCGTGGCCGGCTCGGTGGGACCGACGAACCAGACCCTATCCCTGTCGCCGAAGGTGGCCGACCCCGCGTACCGCACGATCACCTTCGACGAGCTCTGTGCGAGCTACGCCGAGCAGATCCGAGGGCTCCGGGACGGCGGCGCGGACCTGCTCCTCATCGAGACGATCTTCGACACGTTGAACGGCAAGGCGGCCATCGCGGCCGCCAAGGACGTCGCGCCCGAGCTCCCGCTCATGATCTCGGTCACGATCACCGACAAGAGCGGTCGAACGCTGTCGGGGCAGACCGTCGAGGCGTTCTGGCTCTCGGTCGAGCACGCCCAACCGTTCAGCGTCGGGGTGAACTGCGCGCTCGGAGCCGCGGAGATGCGCCCCTACCTCGAGGCGCTGTCGCGCATCGCCGGCGTGTATACGTCGTGCCATCCGAACGCCGGCCTGCCGAACGCGTTCGGCGGCTACGACGAGCGTCCCGAGACCACATCGAAGTTCCTGCGCGAGTACGCCGAGAGCGGCCTCGCGAACATCCTCGGCGGGTGCTGCGGCACCGTGGCGGAGCACATCCACGCGATCGCCTCGGCGCTCGAAGGACTGCCGCCGCGGCAGATCCCGGAGCCGGAACGCGTGCCGAGGTTCTCGGGGCTCGAGCCCTTCCTCATCCGCGAGAGCACCGGCTTCGTGATGATCGGTGAGCGGCAGAACGTCACCGGCTCCGCGAAGTTCCGCCGGCTCATCGAGGCGGGTGACTACCAGGGTGCGGTCGACGTGGCCCTCGACCAGGTGCGCGGCGGGGCGAACATGCTGGACGTGAACATGGACGCCGACCTGCTCGATTCCGAGAAGGCGATGACGACGTTCCTCAACCTGATCGCCACTGAGCCCGAGATCGCGCGCGTCCCGGTCATGGTGGACAGCTCGCGCTGGTCCGTGATCGAGACCGGCCTGAAGTGCCTGCAGGGCAAAGGGGTCGTGAACTCGATCTCGCTCAAGGAGGGCGAGGAGGATTTCCTGCTGAAGGCGCACACCGCGCAGCGCTACGGCGCGGCCGTCGTCGTGATGGCGTTCGACGAACAGGGCCAGGCCGACACCGTGGAACGCAAGGTCGAGATCTTGGAGCGCGCCTTCCGGCTGCTCGTGGACGAGGTGGGCTACGCCCCCGAGGACATCATCTTCGACCCGTGCATCTTGGCCATCGCCACCGGCATCGAGGAGCACAGCGAGTACGCGAAGGCCTTCATCGGGGCCACGCGCATCATCAAGGAGCGTTTCCCCGGAACCCGTGTCTCGGGCGGCGTCTCGAACCTTTCGTTCTCGTTCCGCGGCAACGACCGCGTCCGCGAGGCCATCCATTCGGCGTTCCTGTACCACGCCATCGCCGCCGGGCTCGACATGGCCATCGTGAACGCCGGACAGCTGATGCTGTACGAGGACATCCCCGCGGACCTGCTCGAGCACGTCGAGGACATCATCTTCAACCGGCGACCCGACGCCACCGAGCGCATGGTGACCTTCGCCGACACCGTGAAGGGCGCCGCTACGAAGCGCGAGCTCGACCTCACGTGGCGCGAGGGCACCGTCGAGGAGCGGCTGAAGCACGCCTTGGTGCACGGCATCGTCGACTTCATCGAGGAGGACACCGAGGAGGCGCGCAAGCAGTACCCGATGCCGCTCGAGGTCATCGAAGGCCCGCTCATGGACGGCATGAAGGTGGTGGGCGACCTCTTCGGCAGCGGCAAGATGTTCCTGCCCCAGGTCGTGAAGAGCGCGCGCGCCATGAAGAAGGCCGTCGCCTACCTCGAGCCCTTCATGGAGGAGGAGAAGGAGCGCTCGGGCACGGTCGGCCAGTCCCAGGGCAAGGTGGTCATGTGCACGGTGAAGGGCGACGTGCACGACATCGGCAAGAACATCGTGGGCGTCGTGCTGGGATGCAACAACTACGAGGTGATCGACCTCGGCGTGATGGTGCCCGCCGACGTGCTGCTCGACACCGCGGCGCGCGAGGGCTGCGACATCGTGGGCTGCTCGGGGCTCATCACGCCATCGCTGTCGGAGATGGTGAACGTCGCGAAGGAGATGGAGCGCCGTGGCATGGAGCTCCCGCTGCTGATCGGCGGCGCCACCACGTCCCGCCAGCACACAGCGGTGAAGATCGCGCCCGAGTTCACCCAGCCGGTCGTGCATGTGATCGATGCCTCGAGGGTGGTGGGCGTCGTCTCGGACCTGCTCGACCCGGGTCGCAAAGAAACCCTGGACCGGGACAACCGCGTCGACCAGGAACGGCTCCGCAAGCTCCACGCCGAGAAGCAGGAGCAGCCGTTGCTCCCCTACCGCCTCGCGATCGAGCACCGCCCCCCGATCGTGTGGCACGCAGAGGACGTTCCCGAGGCGCCGTTCACCGGTGTCCGATCCGTCGAACCCGCCATCACCGAGCTGCGCCCGTACATCGACTGGACCTTCTTCTTCACCGCCTGGGAGCTCAAGGGGCGGTATCCGCAGATCCTCGACCACCCGAACCACGGAGCCGCCGCCCGCGAGCTCTTCGAACACGCGAACGAGATGCTCGATCGTCTGGAGCGCGACGGCTCGCTCACCGCTCGCGGCGTGTACGGCTTCTGGCGCGCGTGGACGGAGGCCGACGACATCGTGCTCGAGAACGGCGTCCGGTTCCCGATGCTCCGCCAGCAGGCCGATCACGGCGACGGCCGCCCGAACCGCTGCCTGGCCGACTTCATCGCGCCGGCCGACAGTGAGCTCGTCGACCATCTCGGGGCGTTCGCGTGCACCTCGGGCCTCGGCGTCGAGGAGCTCGCCGCGCGGTTCGAGGCCGATCTGGACGACTACAACTCGATCATGGTGAAGGCGCTCGCCGATCGCCTGGCCGAGGCCTTCGCCGAGTGGCTCCACGAGCGCGCGCGCCGCGAGTGGTACGAATCGGGAACGAAGATGACCAGCGACGAGCTGATCGACGAGCGGTATCGCGGGATCCGCCCCGCGTTCGGATACCCGGCGTCGCCCGACCACAGCGAGAAGTTCACGCTGTTCGACCTGCTCGGGGCGCGCGAGATCGGCATGGCCCTCACCGAGTCCTGCGCGATGACCCCGGCAGCCAGCGTCAGTGGCCTGTACTTCGCGCACCCGGCGTCGCGCTACTTCAACGTGGGGAGGATCGGACGCGACCAGGTCGAGGAGTACGCGAAACGCCGAGACATGCCCCGCAAGGAGGTCGAGGCCTGGCTGCGCCCCAACCTCGCCTACGAGCCGGACTAAGCCTCCCCTCCGAACCGGCCGTTCCGGCGAACGAGACCCTCCCGTCGCCGCTGGTAGCGTGAGCCGCATGGGTCGGTTCTGGCACTCGTTCGCGGACATGTCCTCCATCGAGGCGAACGGCGAGCTCGTCGTCGAGCGAGGTGAGGGCGTGCACGTCTGGGATGAACACGGGAAGCGCTACCTCGATGCCACGGCCGCTCTGTGGTACTGCAACGTGGGCTACGGCCGCGACGAGATCGCGCAGGCGGCTGCTGCCCAGCTCCGAACCCTCCCGTCGTACTCGACGTTCGGCGACCTCTCGAACCGCCCGGCGATCGAGCTGTGCGAGCGGGTGGCTGCGCTTGCCCCGATGGCCGACAGCAAGGTGTTCCTCACCAGCGGCGGATCGGACTCGATCGACACGGCCGCGAAGATGACCCGCCGGTACTGGCAGCTCGTCGGCCAACCCGATCGCACAGTGTTCATCACGCGCGAGCGCGCCTACCACGGCATGCACATCGCGGGGACGAGCCTGGCCGGCATCGAGGCCAACGCGACCGGATACGGCACATTGGTCGGCGACGTGGTGAAGGTCGCCTGGGACTCGGCGGACGAGCTCCGCGATGCGATCGCGCTCGCGACGCCGGGTAGGGTCGCCGCGTTCTTCTGCGAACCCGTGATCGGGGCCGGCGGCGTGTTCGCCGCTCCGGCGGGCTACCTCGAGGAGGTGCGCTCCATCTGCCGGGAGACCGGCGTCCTCTTCGTCGCAGACGAGGTCATCACGGGGTTCGGTCGCGTCGGCGACTGGTTCGCCAGCTCCAGATGGGATCTGCGTCCGGACCTCATCACCTGCGCCAAAGGCATCACGAGCGGGTACCTCCCGATGGGCGCCGTGATCGCATCACCGGCCGTCGCCGAGCCGTTCTGGAAGCCGGGCGCCGGGCTGTGGCGCCACGGATACACCTACTCGGGTCACGCGACCGTGGCGGCCGCGGCGCTCGCCAACATCGACATCCTGGAACGCGAGGCGCTCCCGAAGCGGGCGCTCGGTCTCGAGGGCGAGCTCGCCGAGGCGCTCGCACCGCTCGAGGGGCATCCGCTCGTCGGCGAGGTGCGCGCCGGCACCGGCGTCCTGGCTGCGGTGCAGCTGTCGACCGACGCGATCGCGGACGATCCGACCTTGCCGGGACGGGTGGTGTCGGCGTGTCGCGAGGCGGGCATCATGACGCGAGCGCTCGGGACGGGCGGTCTCCAGATCTCCCCCGCGCTCGTGATCGACGCGGACGGTCTCGCCGAGCTGCGCGGCGGCATCGCGGCAGCGCTCGACGCCGTCGGGTAGATCGAGGTCTTCGAGCGCGCGTGGCCCGCGACTAGTGGAACGAGTTGCCGCACGCGCAGGAGCTCTGCGCGACCGGGTTGTCGATGGTGAACCCGGATGCCTCGAGGGAGTCCACGAAGTCGATCTTCGCCTCGGACAGGTACGGGACGCTCATCTTGTCGATGACCACCCGGACGCCGAACTGCTCCTCGGCCACGTCCTTGTCCGACAGCTGATCGTCGAGGTACATGGCGTACCTGAGGCCCGAGCATCCGCCCGGCTGGACGGCCACGCGGAGCGCGATGTCGGCACGGCCTTCCTCGACGAGGAGCTCCTTGACCTTGCCTGCTGCCGATTCCGTGAGCTGGATCATCCGTCCTCCGGTCGCGGTTCGAGCGTGCCCACCGATTCTAGCGGAAGCCGGCCCGGAACAGCGGTGGCGCATCAGGTTTCCGTGAAGTCCGCGACCTCCGCCTGAGCCACGCGGACGAGCTCCGCGGGCGCGATGGGGAACACCGCGTCCGGGGTGCCCGCCGCGGCCCAGACCTCCTCGAAGCCCAGCAGACCGGGGTCGAGGAAGGTCCGCACGCGCTCGGGGTGACCGAAGGGTGGGGTTCCACCCACGGCGAACCCGGTGGCCGCTCGCGCCTCCTCCGGACTGGCGCGTCTCGCCTCCGCTCCACCGGCGACCCGGCCGAGATTCGAGGGATCGACTCGGTTCGCGCCGGACGTGAGCGCGAGCACCAGTTCATCGGCGACCAAGAAGACGAGCGATTTCACGATCTGGTCGATCCGACACCCGATCGCACGGGCGGCATCGCCGGCCGTCTTCGTCCCCTCCGGGAACCGGCGCACCTCCGGCACCACGTATCCGAGCGCGCCCGCGGCCTGGCGGAACCGCTCGATCGCGTTGCTCATTGGACCGTCGTCCCGTCGAGGCTCGCGACGCCCCTCATCCGCTGCAGATCCCTCCTCGGACCGAAACCTGCCACACGAGCGCGCTCGCGATCCCTACGACCCAGAACAGCGCCGCGATCATGACCATGCGGAACCTCGACGACCTCGAACCCACCTGCGGCATGCACGACCCCTTTCCTCACGCCTCCGCCGCGATGAGCGCGGCCAGATCCTCGAGAGCACGACGCGCGTCCTCCAGAGCACGCGCCTGCCCGAACCGCTCCACGAGCGAGGCAACGTCGACGTCCGGCGGCCGCACGACGGCACGTCCGCAGAGGACGGTCACCTTGACCCCTTCCCCGACCGCGGCCGAGATCACGCCACCGGGCACCTTGCCGTCGAGCGATCGCTCGTCGAACGCGCCCTCCCCGGTGATCACGAGGTCAGCGCCGGCGAGCGCTGACGTGAAGTCAACGGCTTCCATCACGATCTCGGTCCCCGGACGCACCTTCGCTCCGAGGAACGCGACCAGGCCCGCGCCCAAGCCGCCGGCGGCGCCGGCGCCGTGGACGTGCCGCACGTCGATCATGAGGTCGCGATAGACCAGAGCCGCGAGATGCCCGAGCGCTCGATCGAGCACGAGGACCTCCTCGGCCGACGCGCCCTTCTGCGGTCCGTACGCGTGCGCCGCGCCGTTCGCGCCGACCAGCGGGTTGTCCACGTCGCTCGCCACCACGATGCGCGTCCGTCGAGCAGCGGCGTCGAGCGTGGTGAGGTCGATCCGCGCGAGGTCGAGGAGCGCCGCGCCGCCCCGGCCGATCTCATCGCCCGATGCATCGAGCAGGCGCACACCCATCGCCTGTGCCATGCCCGCGCCGCCGTCGGTGCTCGCGCTCCCGCCGATGCAGACGATCACCTCGTCCGCGCCCTCGCGGCACGCCGCGAGCATCAACTGCCCCGTGCCGAACGTCGAGGCGCGCATCGGCTCCCGCCGTTCCGGGGGGACGAGCTCGAGCCCGGAGGCCCGGGCTATCTCGACGACGACGACCGGCGGATCCGCGTTGCCCAGCCAGCCGAACTCGGCTTCCACGGGCTCGCCGAGCGGACCCTCGACGAGCATCGTGCGGCGGCCGCCATCCGTGGCATCGACGAGGGCGTCGAGCGTTCCCTCGCCCCCGTCGGCCATCGGGATCTGAACGATCTCGTCCGCCGGACGCGAGCGCAGCCACCCGGTCGCGATGGCGCTCGCCGCCTCGCGAGCCGTGAGGGTGCCTCGGAACTTGTCGGGGGCGACGAGGACGCGCACCCCGCGAGGGTACAATCCGCCCGCGACCGACCCCTGGAGGTTCCCGATCGTGACCCTGCACCGCGAGGAGCTGCTCGGCATCGCGCACGCCGAACGAGAGCGGCTCGGTCGCACGATCCAGTACGCGCCCGCCGCGTCGTGGGACGGTCCGAGCCCGTGCGAGGGATGGCGCAACAAAGATGTGATGGCGCACATGGCCGCGCAGGAGACCGCGGCGGCGCAGCTCATCGGCAGTGAGGCGGCGGAGGAGTTCGACGCCTTCCGTCAGGCGAACGACGGTGACCTGTGGGTGAACGGGTTCAACGAGTGGGCCGTGCAGCTTCGCGCCGAGCTCCCCGCCCGGCAGGTGATCGGTGACTGGGGACGGGCGGTCGACCTGTTCCTGATGCGGGCCTCGAGGATCGATCCCACCGAGTGGGACACGACGAAGATCCCCTGGGTGGCCGGCGAGATCGGCGTGAAATACCTCATCCAGTCGCGCGCGATCGAGTGGTGGCTGCACGGCGAGGACATCCGCGAGGGAGCCGGGCTCGAGGAGAACCTCCAGCACTGGCCGATCTTCCTCACGAACGACATGGGCATCCGGATGCTCCCGTACTCGCTCGGCCAGGCCGGGCTCGCGTTCCCGGGCAAGAGCGTGCAGGTCGACCTCGAGGGCATGGGAGGCGGGTCCTGGCATTGGGGACTCGCGCCGCGTGAGTCGCCGCCGCAGGACAAGAAACCGGACGCCTTCGTCGACGGCCGCGCCTACGCGTTCGCGCTCACAGCCGGCCGGCGCGTCTCCGGTGAGGCGTTGCTGGACGACGGGAACCTCGTCGTCGGCGGGGACGAGGAGATCGCGCTCGCCGTGCTCGAGCACGTGCACGCCTACGTCGAGTAGACCGGCGCGGGAAACCGTCGGGCGCTCCCGTCCGTACCCCTTGCAGGTACCGTGCCTTCCGTGCGCAACCGAGACCGGGGTTCTGACGCCGCGCTCATGCGGGCTTTCGCCGCGCGCGAGCTCGGGGCTGCGGAGGACCTCTACGGCCGGTTCGCCTCGCGGATCTACGGACTGGGGATCGTGATGCTCGGCAGCGACGCGGCGGCGCAGGATCTAGTGCAGGACACCTTCGTGAAGCTCTGGCGGAGCGCTGACCGCTACGAGCCGGCGCGCGGCAAGCTGGAGACGTGGGTGCTGCTCGTCGCCCGCAGCCTGGCGATCGACGGGCTGCGGCGACGCGTGCTCGAGTCTCGCGTGCTGCAACGAACGGGCCCGCCGGCCGAGGTTTCGCCGGAGCGCGGACCCGACGAGGTCGCCGAGACGACGGACCTCGCGGATCGTGCCCGCCGCGCGATGTCGGATCTCTCCGACGGGCAGCGCGCGGCGCTGGAGCTCGCGTACTTCGCGGGCAAGACCAGCGCTGAGGTCGCCGAGCTCGAGGGCATCCCCCTCGGCACGGCGAAGACGAGGATCAGGACCGCGCTGCTCAAGCTGCGTGAGGCCCTGGAGGAGCAACCACGTGACGTGTGACGAGGTCCGCGAGCAGCTCGCCGAGCACTTGCTCGGCACGCTCGAGCCAAGGGTGGACGCCGAGGTCCAGCGACACCTGCGCGGGTGCGCCGGATGCCGCCGCGACATGGCAGCTCTGGCCGAGGGCGTGAGCACGCTCGCCCTGGCGGCACACGACGTCGAACCTCCCGACGCGCTCCGCGACCGGACGCTCTCGACACTCGACGACGAGTGGACCGCCGAAGGTCCACCGGCGCGCGGCCTCGGGCGACACATGGTGTGGCTCGCACGGGCGGCCGTCGTGGTCGCGCTCGCCGGCGCGCTGGCGTGGGGGGCGATCGCCTCATCGCGGGCGAGCCGCTACGAGGCGTCGGCTCACAAATACGAGGCGTTCCTTGGCATCCTGGGTGGAGAGAACGTCCGAGTCGGCCAGTTCCAACCCTCGACGGCGCAGCAGCTGGAGGGCAGCGTCGTCATGTATGACTCGACGGTCGAGCAATCATGGGTGCTCGTGCTCGTACGCGCGCCCGGGATGCAGGGCACCGCGCACGTCACGCTCCGCTCGGCGAACCGCACGATCGACCTGCGCCCGGTCGAGTTCGAGGCCGGTGGCGAGGCCTCGACGTGGCTCGTGACCTCCTCGAACCTGAAGGCGTTCGACCGCGTGAACGTGTGGGACGACGCCGGGCTCATCGCGACCGCGACGATCGGGTCCGACTAACGCGTGACGACGAGACGCTTGATGGCTCTCGGGTACGCACCGAAACGGTACTTGTACTCGTAGTCACCCTTCAGCAGGTCGAAGGCCGAGCACCCCGCCTCGATCGCGATGCGGATGTCTTCGGCCACCAGCACCATGCCGGGCGACAGGTTCCGCCACTCGTGATCGAAGGCGGAGTTGTACAAGGAGTAGGTCCCTTCGAAGCGGAACCCGATCGTGCCCGCGACCTTCCGCCCGTCGATCTCGATGAACGTGAGGTTGAAGATCCCGCGCGGCAGGAACGCCTCGCCCAAGCGCCGGAAGAAGATCTCCATCCCCGGCTGCAGGAACACGCCCTTGGGGCCCTCGCTCGAGCGGTGCAGCTCGACGAACCGGTCGAGGAAACCGACGAGCGTCGCCTCCGTCGCCAGGCAGATCCGGTACGGCCCGCCGTCTGTCTCGAGCTTGCGCGCCTTGCGCTTCACCTCGTGACGGAGCTTGGAGGGCAACCCGGCCAGGTACTCGTCCCAGGACCCCGGGAGCGGCAGGAACGGCGCCACGCCGTTCTGGTCTTCCAGGATCTCGGTCGTGAAGCCTTGCGCCGCAGCGGCTTCGGTCAGCCACCCCAGCCACTCCCGGTCCTCGGGCAGACCACGCAGATCGGCGTCGGCCCAGTCGGCGCGGCGGGCGAGCGCCGCGAACAGCTCCTTGGCCACCGACTCACCCACCTCGGGCAGCGCGACCGGGCCCATGTAGTCCGTCACCTCGGTCCCGCCGAGGAACCGCAGCGTGGAGTCCACGAGCTCGAACGCCACCGCGCCCACCTGTGCACCCGCCTCGTCCTCGGCGAACCCGAAGAGCAGATGCTCCGGACGCTGTCCGAACTCCTCCCAGTAGATCTTGAGGAACATCGGCGTATGGAAGAACGTGCCCGCGGGATCGGCGGTGACAAGGGTCGACCAGTCCCTGCGGGCGAAGTCCCGTCCGTCGTCGCTGAAGGTGACCTGCATCGCGCTAGGGGTCCAGGACGAACAGACCGTGGTGGTAGGTGCCGAGGGTGGGCCACCAAGGGCGGTAGATCTCGGCGTGCGCGATCGACAGGCTCCGCGCCTTGAACAGCTCGATCCACCCATCGACCGAGCGGAAGGTGAACGGCGTCGGCACACCGTGGCGGAGGTTGAGCAGCCGGTCCCAGAACACGTTGCACGCGCGGTCGAGCCTCGATGTGGGCGTGTCCTCGGCGATCACGATCCGGTGACGCGCGATCCGCACCGCCTCGTCGAGCAGCCGCTCCTGATCCTCCCACCGAGCGATGTGATGGAACACGAACATCATGAGCACGACGTCGAACGAGCCGTCCTCCACCGGAACGTGCCCCGGGTCCGTCTGATGGATGAACGGCAGGCTGCGATCGCGGTTGGAGTAGTCGACGAGGTCGCAGATCGCGGGTCGCACCCCGGTCTTCGCCTGCAGCCATCGGGCCATGAAACCGGTCCCGGCCCCTAGATCCAGCATCGTCTGACCGGCCTCGAGGTGCGGGGCGATGCGCCGCCCCTCCTCGTTCTCCCGCAGGAACATCCGTCCATCATAGGTGGGCCGCTCGCGAGTCTCGGAGGTCCGATGCGGTTACCAGGAGCCTCCGCCGCCCCCTCCCCCTCCCCCACCCCCGCCGGAGGATCCCCCGCCGCCGAACCCGCTCCCGCCCGATCCCGCGGGCGTCGACGCGATCGTGCCGCTCGTCGTCACGGTGAAGCCGTCCATCTGAGCGGCGAAGCTCGCGTACACGAACGGGCGCGAGGAGACGTACCACGACGTGTCCGCCGGGAGCGCCAGTCCCTCGAACGCCTTCGCCCACTTCTCGGTGCAGCCGAACACGATCGCGAACGGAAGGTACCGCGTGAAGACGTTCTCCTGCTCGGCCCACCGCGACATGTGGGTCTCGGCGGTCTCGATCACACGCCGGAACCCGTTCACGCGGCGCGTGATGGCGGTTCCCTTCGCCGTGCGTCTCGGCATCCACCGCGCGCCCACCAGGAGCAGCAGCGCGCCGACTAGGAACGGGATCGCGAACAGACCGAGCTTCGTCCACCGAACGAGCACGAAGCCCAAGCCCGCGGACACGACGAGCGCGGCGGCTCCGAGAGCGACCCACCGTTCGCGCACCGCGTCGGGCCGCGCGAGGAACCACTTGCGCTGCACGGCGTCCGCGTACAGGGCGTCCTCGACCTCCGCGAGCTGCTCGTGGAACTTCGTCTTCAGGCCGGACATGAGGACCTGGTTCCCGGTCGCGAACAAGGCGTCGAGAAGCTTGCGCTCGTAGGAGAGCAGGTCGTCCTCCGCCTTGTCGGTTCGCGTGAGCTTCCAGTCCGGCTTGCCGAACCAGCCCTGCTTCTCGATCTCCTCGATCGCCATGTACTTGCGCACGGCGAGGTCGATGATCGTAGCCGTCACATCGAGCGTATTGGCCCGCTCGTCGATCAACGTGCCGACCTGGCCGGGACGCAGTTCCTCGGGGGGCGCGAACTCGACGGGCGCCTCGCCGCTCTCGAACAACGGCACCGCCTGCTCCTGCCCACCCGGGGAGCCCATCACCTGGTCGACCTGGGAGCCACGGTAGCGCCGATCTCGGCCTCGACGCCACACCAGCAGGCCGAACCCGATCACGATGACGGCGAGCAGCCCAACGGAACCACCGACGGTCGAGGGCGTCCGCTCGAACGCGCGGTCCAGGCTCCAGCGCTCCTCGAGGATCGGGGCCGTGCTCGCGACGCTGCCCTTCGGGAGTGCCACGACGACGCTGAGCGCGTTGTAGGGCGGCATGGTCGGTTGGTTGAAAACGGCGGCTCCGTTCTTGATGACCGCCTTCGCGCACCCGAGCGTCGAGCCGACCGGCCCTGTGAAGCACGCGACCTTCGTGACAGGGGCAGGGCCTGTGACGCGCACCGATGCTTGATCGATCTGCACGTCCCAATCCGCCCCGATCGCGTTCCAGTACAGCTCGTCGTGGTCCGCGAACCCGTTGAGCGCTCCGTCCACGCGGTAGACGATCGTGTACACGTGCTCACCGCTCACGGTGACGTCCGGGTCGCCGATCCGGATATGGAGGATGCCTCCGCCCTGATGCTCCACCTCGAAGTCGGCCGGAGCGCCTACGGCCGTCACCGAGACGACGTCGATGCGGTAGATCCGGTCGTACGTGTCGTCGTAGTGGAGCCGCTCGGGGATGTCGCGGAAGATCCCGTGCTTGGCGACGGAGCCGAAGTCGTAGTCGATGATCTCGGTCACGAGCGTCGAACCCGACCGCTGGATGTCGATCCGCACGTCGTATCGCTTGATCGACTCGAACGCGGATCCCTGCGCCCACGCCGATCCCGAGGGCAGCCCCACGTTCACCGCTGCGAGCAGCAGGGCCCAAACCAGGATCCTTCGAACCGCGACGCTCACAGACGCTCCACGAAGAAGAACGAGATCGCCATGATGAAGTACGCCCCCGTGAGTTGCGCTCCCTCCAGCCAGTTGCTCCGGCCGTCCGCCGAGATCATGAACACCAGGACCGTCGCGAGGGCCACCGCGGCCACCTCGAAGGTGCTGAAGACGAAATCCATCGGATGGCCGATCAGCAAGCTGACGAACACGAGGGCCGGCGCAACGAACAACGCGATCTGCGTGGAGGAGCCGATCGCGATCTCGAGCGTCACGTCGACCTTGTTTCGGAGGGCGAACAGCACGGCGGAGGAGTGCTCCGCCGCGTTGCCGATGATCGGGATCACGATGAGCCCGACGAACAGCTCGGAGAGCCCGAGGGACGCCAGCGCCGGCTCGAGCGACCTCACGAGGAACTCGGACTCGAGTGCCACCAGCGCGGTGGCGCCCAGCAAGGTGAGCACGGCTCGGCGACGCGGCCACGATGGCTCCTCCCCCGCCGCCGGCGTGCGGAAGAGGTGCTCGTGGGTGATAAGGGTGAAGGCGAGCGCGGCAACGTAGAGCGCGATGAGCACGGCAGCCACCGTCCCGCTCACGACCTCTCGTTGGATGAACGTCTCACGTCCCCCGAAGGCGAACAACGCCGGCATGAGCAGACCGGCGACCGCGAGCATCAACGAGGTCGCGTGCACCGACGCCGAGCGCTGGTTGAACTCCTGCTCCGGGTGCTTCAGACCTCCGACGAAGAACGAGATGCCGAGCACCAGCAGCAGGTTGCCGAGGATCGAGCCCGTGAGCGAGGCCTTCACGATCGCGACCTTGTCGTCCACGATCAGGAAGATCGAGATGATCAGCTCGGTCACGTTGCCGAAGGTGGCGTTGATGAGCCCACCGATCTTCGGCCCGGTGTGGAGGGCCAGCTGCTCGGTTGACCGACCGATCACGCCCGCGAGCGGCACGATGGCGAGCGCGCAGGTCGCGAATACGGCCACGTGCGCGTCGGTCGCCACGTCGAGCACGATCGAGACGGGCACGAGCACCAGCAGCCAGTCGAGCGACGGCGTCAGCCTGCGCATCCGCGAAGCCTAGACCCCGATACGGGCGGACAGCGGTAGCGGTTCAGCCGACCGCGTGCGGCACCGAGCCAGCCGCGGCACCGTCGCCGGAGAGCGCCTCTTGCAGCACGTCCCACGCCAGGACCGCGCACTTGATGCGGATCGGGTACTTCACGACGCCCTTGAGCGCCACGAGGTCGCCGAACTCGTCTTCGGAGGGGTCGACCTCTCCGGCCATCATGCCGCGGAACTCGGTGATCATGCGCTCGGCGTCGACGACCGGCTTGCCGGTGACGGCCTGCGTCATCATCGACGCCGAGCTCTGCGAGATCGAGCATCCTTGCCCGAGGAACGACACGGCCGCAACCGTGTCACCGTCCTCGTGCACGAAGACGGTGATCTCGTCGCCGCACAGCGGGTTGTTGCGCGAGCCCTGCAGCTCGGCGTCGGGCATGTCGTGCTTGTTCCTCGGGTTCTTGTAATGGTCGAGGATGACTTCCTTGTACATGTCGTCGAGGGCCACCGAGCTCTCCTTCTAGAAGCCGAACACGTCCTCGGCCTTCGCGAGCGCCGAGACGAGCACGTCGACCTCTTCGTTCGTGTTGTAGACGTAGAAGCTCGCGCGCGCCGTGGCGGCGACACCGTACCGGCGCATGACGAGCTGGTTGCAGTGGTGCCCCGCCCGGATCGCCACGCCCTCCTCGTTCAGGATGGTGGCGAGGTCGTGCGGATGGATGTCCTTGTACACGAACGAGACGACCCCGCCGCGGACGCCGACATCCGTCGGACCGTAGATCGTGGCACCGGCCTCCTGGAGCCTGTCGAGCGCATAGGCCGTGATCTCCTCTTCGTGCGCGCGCACGGAGTCCATGCCGAGCGCCTGCAGGTAGTCGATCGCAGCACCGAGCGCGACCTCCTGCGCCACGTTCATCGTGCCGGCCTCGAATTTCCACGGGACGTCGTTCCACGTGGAATGGTCCTTGTGGACCTCCAGGATCATCTCGCCCCCGCCCAGGAACGGATCCATGCCCTCGAGCAACTCACGCTTGGCGTACAACCCGCCGGAAGCGAACGGCCCGAGCATCTTGTGTCCGGAGAAGGCGAGGAAGTCGCAATCGATCGCCGTCACGTCCACCGCGTGATGCGGCACGAGCTGCGCGCCGTCCACGAGGACGAGCGCCCCCACCGCATGCGCGGCCGCGACCAGCTGCTCCAGCGGCGTGATCGTGCCGAGCGAGTTCGACATCCCCGTGACGCAGAGGATCTTCGTCCGACCGGTGAGCATGGACCCAAGCTGGGACAGGTCGAGCAGGCCGTCGTCGGTGATCGGGATGTAACGGAGGACCGCGCCCGTGTCCTTCGCGCAGAGCTGCCACGGCACGATGTTCGAGTGGTGCTCCATCTCGGTGAGCAGGATCTCGTCGCCGGACTTGAGGAACTTGCGGCCCCAGCCGTGTGCAATCAGGTTGATCGACTCGGTGGTGCCACGGTTGAACACGATCGTGTCGGGACCCGACGCTCCCAGGAACGCCGCCACCTTGGCGCGCGCCCCCTCGAAGCGCTCGGTGGCCTCCTCGCCGAGCATGTAGATCGCGCGGTGGGCGTTCGCGTTGTGGTGCTCGTAGAAGTCGCGCTCGGCGTCGATCACCTGCTGGGGCCGCTGCGAGGTGTTCGTGCTGTCGAGGTAGACGAGCGGCCGGTTGCCCACGGTGCGCGACAGGATCGGGAAGTCGGCGCGCACGCGGGCGACGTCCAGCGAGGCCACGGGCCGCTCCTGTGTCACCGACATCGCACGACGCCTCCTCGTCTATCGAGCGTCGACGGCAACGGGCTCCTCGAGGCCGAGCTCCTTGCGGATCTCCTCGTAGCCCTTCTGCTCGAGCTCGGCCGCGAGCTCCTTGCCGCCGGACTTCACGATACGCCCGTTCATCATCACGTGGACGAAGTCCGGCGTGATGTAGTTCAAGATCCGCTGGTAGTGGGTCACGAGCAGCACGCCGAGGCTCGGCCCAACGAGCTGCGCCACACCGGTCGCCACCTGCTTGAGCGAGTCGATGTCCAGGCCGGAGTCCGTCTCGTCCAAGATCGCGATCTCAGGCTCGAGGACCGCGAGCTGCAGGATCTCGTTGCGCTTCTTCTCCCCGCCCGAGAACCCCTGATTGAGGTAGCGGTTCACCATGGCATCCTCGATCCCGAGGGTGTTCATCTTTTCCTTCATGTGCTTTCGGAAGGCGAGCGCGCTCGTGTCCCCGCCCTTCACCGCCGTGTACGCGGTCCGCAGGAAATTCACGACCGACACGCCGGGTACCTCGACCGGGTACTGCATCGCGAGGAACAACCCTCTCTTCGCGCGCTGATCCGCGGTGAGCTTCAGCACGCTCTCGCCCTTGAAGCGCACGTCGCCTCCGGTCACCACGTATCCGGGCCGGCCCATGATCACGTTCGCGAGGGTCGATTTGCCCGAGCCGTTCGGTCCCATGAGGGCGTGGGTCTCGCCTTGGCGCACCGTCAGGTCGATGCCCTGCAGGATGTCCTTGCCCTCGACCGATGCCCTCAGGCCCTCGATCTGCAGCGTCGCTTGCTCACTCATCGTTCACCTCGATCAGGATGTCGTCGTTCTCGATCTTCACGGGGAAGACCTGCACCGAAAGGGTGGCAGGCAACGTTCGGGGTTTGCCGGTGGCGAGGTCGAAGGTCGAGCCGTGCTTCGGACACTCGATCGTCTCCAGGTCGACGTCGACCTCTCCCTCGTCCAAGAAGTAATGGGCGTGCGAACAGATCGCGTCGATCGCCCGGAAGCCCTCGTCGCCGAGGTTCACCACCGCGATCGGGCGATGGTCAACCTCGAAGCGACGGACGTCGCCGGCGGGCACGTCACTCACGTTACACAGGCGCACGAGGGCCACGTCAGTCCCTCGCCAGTTCCTGCTCGATCGCGCGGCTGACGCTGTCGCGGACCTCCGCGACCGGGATGCGCTCGAGTACTTCGTTGAAGAACCCGAAGACGATCAAGCGCTCGGCCTCGTGGCGGGGGATACCGCGGCTCATCAGGTAGAACAGCTGCTCCTCCTCGACGGGGCCGACGCTCGCCGCGTGACCGCAGCGCACGTCGTTCGCCTCGATCTCGAGGTTCGGGATCGAGCGCGCGAACGCGTGCTCGGAGAGCAGGATGTTTCGGCTCGTCTGCATGGCGTTCGTCTTCTGCGCCTCTTTGCGCACGTGCACCCAGCCCGAGTACACACCGCGAGAGGAATCGCGGAGCGCTCCCTTGTAGAGGAGGTCACTGGTGCAGTTGGGGGCCACGTGCTCCTGCTCGGAGCGGTGATCGAAGTGCTGGGTGCCGTCCGCGAAGAAGATCCCGAGCATCTCGCTCGAGCCGCCGGGCTCGGCCAGCACGCTCTCGGCCTCGGCGCGGGCGAGCGAGGCGCCGAACCCCACCGCCACCGACCGGAAGTCGACGTCGCGCGAGAGCCGCGTCCGGACGATCCCGAGGTGCGTCACGCCCTCGCCCCA
>JBDTYT010000012.1:0-31488 GCA_040005555.1 Actinomycetota bacterium
CCATGGTGATCAACGGCGTGGTGTGCGGACAGTGCCGGTGAGATAACCCCCTCTCCGGACAACGGGAAGAGCCGGCCCGCAAGGGCCGGCTCTTCCTATCTGACGCGTCTTCATCGACCAGTTTCCCAGGGTGGCCCGGAGGCAGGAGTCCCCGCCCAGGTTCAGGTCACGCCGTGGCGCCGTGGCACTTCTTGTATTTCTTGCCGGAGCCGCACGGGCAGGGGGCGTTGCGAGGCACCTTGTCGCTGATCGCGCGAGGAGCCGCGCCGGAGGGCTCCGCCTCGCCGCGGTTCTCGCTGACGCGCTGCGGCCGGGGGCGGCCGGGCTCGTCCTGACGGACGAGCTCGACGCGGTAGACGTACCGCACGAAGTCTTGGCGGATCGATTCGGTGAGCTCCTCGAACATCGTGAACGCCTCGCGACGGTACTCGGTGAGGGGGTCCTTCTGTGCGTACGCGCGGAGGTGGATGCCCTCTTGGAGGTAATCCATCTCGAAGAGGTGCTCGCGCCACTTCGTGTCGGTGATGTTCAGCAGCACCAGCCGCTCGAGCTCGCGCATGTACTGGGAGCCGATCTGCTGCTCCTTCAGCTCGTAGAGCTCCAGGGCATCGCTCAGCGTCATCTCGGCGAGCTCGACCGAGGAGCTCAGCTGCTCCAGGTCGCCCTTGGTGATCCGGGTGGGGTACACGTCGCCCAGTCCGGTGATGATGGCCTCGGGATCCCACTCCTCCGAGAACATGTGCTCGGGCGCCAGCTGCTCGACCGTGCGGGTGACGACTTCGGTGACCATGTCGATGGCTTCGTCCTTGAAGTCCTCGCCCTCCAGGATCTTCGTTCGCTCCTCGTAGATCACGCTGCGCTGCGTGTTCATCACGTCGTCGTACTTCAAGATGTTCTTGCGGCGTTCGAAGTTCAGCTCCTCGATCTGTCGCTGAGCGGACTCGACGGCCCGTGTGACCATCTTCGCCGTGATCGGCTCGTCGTCGGGCCACTTCAAGCGCTCCATGACGGAGCTGATCCGATCGCTGGCGAACATCCGCATCAAGTCGTCCTCGAGCGAGAGGTAGAACATCGACTCACCCGGGTCGCCCTGGCGTCCCGAGCGACCACGCAGCTGATTGTCGATCCGGCGCGACTCGTGCCGCTCGGTCCCCAGCACGTAGAGCCCTCCGACCGCGACGACCTCCTCGTGCTCGGCGTCGGTCTGGGCCTTGAACTTCTGGTAGATCGGCTGGTACTCCGCCTCGTAGGCCGCCCGCTCCTCCTCGTCGATCTCGTAAAGCAGGTAGGCGTCGTTGTCCCACTCACGAGCGGCCATCTCCTGACGAGCGAGGTACTCCGGGTTGCCGCCGAGCAAGATGTCGACGCCTCGGCCGGCCATGTTCGTGGCGACGGTGACGGCCCCGATGCGGCCCGCCTGCGCAACGATCATCGCCTCTTTCTCGTGGTTCTTCGCGTTCAGCACGCTGTGCGGAACCCCTCGACGGTTGAGGTAGCCGGAGAGCGTCTCGGACTTCTCGATCGAGACCGTTCCGACGAGAACCGGCTGGCCGTTCGCGTTCCGCTCGACGAGGTCGTCCACCACCGCGTTCCACTTCGCGTCCTCGTTCTTGTAGACCTGATCCTGCTGGTCCGCACGTACCATCGGTTGATTCGTGGGGACTTCCACGACGCCGAGCTTGTAGACCTCCTCGAACTCGGTGAGCTGCGTCTTCGCGGTGCCGGTCATGCCGGCGAGCTTCTCGTACATCTTGAAGTAGTTCTGGACGGTGATCGTGGCGAGGGTCTGGTTCTCCTCCTTGATCCGGACGCCCTCTTTGGCCTCGATGGCTTGATGCAGTCCCTCCGAGTACCGCCGCCCCTCGAGCACCCTGCCGGTGAACTCGTCGACGATCTTCACCTCTCCGTTCGTGATGATGTAATCGACGTCCTTCTTGTAGAGCTCCTTCGCCCGCAGGGCGTTCTGGAGGTGGTGCACGAGTGGCGTGTGCACGTGCTCGTAGAGGTTGTCCAGACCCAGCGATTCCTCCACCTTCGCGACGCCGGCCTCGGTCACGGCAACCGTGCGCTTGCCCTCGTCGATCTCGTAGTCGTCGTCGCGGCGCAGGCGCGGCACGAGGCGCGCGAACGTTTGGTACCACTTCGCGCTGTCGGCCACCATGCCGCTGATGATGAGCGGCGTCCGTGCTTCGTCGATCAAGATCGAGTCGACCTCGTCCACGATCGCGTACGCGTGCCCCCGCTGCACCATCTCGTCGGCACGCATGGCCATGTTGTCGCGCAGATAGTCGAACCCGAACTCGTTGTTCGTCCCGTACGTGACGTCGGCCGCGTACGCGGGGCGCCGTTCCTGCGGGCTCATCGAGGATTGGATCAGACCCACGCTCACGCCGAGCGCGCGGTAGATGCCGCCCATCCACTCCGAGTCTCGCTTGGCCAGGTAGTCGTTCACGGTCACGACGTGGACACCTCGGCCGTCGATGGCGTTCAGGTACGCCGGCATCGTGGAGGTGAGCGTCTTGCCCTCACCGGTCTTCATCTCGGCGATGCGGCCCTGGTGCAGGGCGATGGCGCCGACGACCTGAACATCGAAGTGACGCTGGCCGATCGTGCGCCTCGCGGCCTCGCGGACGCACGCGAACGCCTCGGGGAGGATGTCGTCCAGGCTCTCGCCGCCGCGAGCGCGGGCGCGGAACTCGTCGCTCTTGGCTCTCAGCTCGGCGTCGGAGAGGTCCTCGACCTCCGGCTCGTACGTGTTGACCAGGCCGGCGATCTGCTCGAGCTTCTTGACCTTGCGACCCTCACCGATCTGACCGATCTTCTCGATGACCAAGGCGGTTCCCTTCGAGGCGTTCGGGGGTTCACCTTGGATTGTAATCGGCCGGTCTGGGAACGGCCGTGAGCCCGGCCTAGGTGATCTCGAGGAGCTTCTCGCGGACCGCGTAGACCACGGCCTCCATGCGCGAGTGCAGGTGGAGCTTCTCCAAGATGTTGCGGATGTGGTTCTTCACCGTGTTCTCGGAGATGAAGAGCCGTTTCGCGATGTCGCGGTTGTTGAGGCCCTGCGCGACGAGCTTGAGGACCTCCATCTCGCGATCGGTGAGGCGCGGCGCAGGCACCTGCGGCTTCTCGGACGAGGCCTTGCTCATGGCCGCGAACTCCGTGAGCAGCTTGGAGGCCATCGAGGGCGAGATCCGCGACTGCCCCGCCCACACCGAGCGGATCGCCTCGGCCACCTCGTCGATGGGGATCTCCTTCAGCAGGTATCCGGAGGCGCCGGCCTTGATCGCCTCGTACAGGTCGGCCTCCTCATCCGAGATCGTGAGCATGAGGATCTTCACGTGCGGCAACATGTCCTTGATGTCTCCGGCCGCCTCGATCCCGGAGCGCCTCGGCATGCGGACGTCCATGAGGACAACGTCCGGCATGAGCTCCTGTGCCTTCTCGACGGCCTCGACCCCGTCGGACGCCTCACCCACGAGCTCGAGGTCCGGCTCCTGCTCGAGCACCATCTGCAGTCCTCGGCGGAAGAGGGCGTGGTCGTCGCAGACGAGCACGCGGAGACGCTCGGTGTCGGTCGGCTTCTCGGTCACGGACCCTCCGATGCCCTGGGGCCTCTGGGCCCCGATCCCGCCTGCCCTGGACGGGCTTGCGCCGATTTTACGCGACCGGCGCCCGCGAGCAGCCTCGATCGCTTCTTCGTGTGGTGATCGCGGATCTGGCGTTCGAGCTTCTCGGCGACCGCATCGAGCGCCGAGCCGACCTCCTTCGCGTCCGCCGCTGCCCGGAACGTCTTGCGGGGCGTCTCGAGCGCGACCTCCACGTGATGCGCACCGCCCAGGCGTGGGTTCTTCTCGAGCGTGATCTCGACCTCGCACCGGCTCACCTGGTGCTCGAGCCGTCCGAGGCGCTCGAGCTTGTGTTCGGCGGTGGTCCGCATCTGCTCCGTGATCTTGTCACCTCGACCTTTCAGCACCAGCTCCATGCACGCTCCTTCGGTCGATCGCGACCCTACCTGGAGTCGCCGCCGGGGAAGGGGGCTCGCGCCCGGCTGACCTGGTCTTTGGCCCCACACTCGCCTGCTGAGGGGATCACCGCCCGATCGGGGTGGCTTAGCGCCTTCTCGCGGCCGGTCGCCCGGCCCCGGCAGGGCTTACGTCTAAACCGCACCATGCTCAGCGACCAAAGGTCGCCTTACGTGGGTCGCTTCGCCCGCGGCTGGCATCGACTACCGAGGAGACGTTCCCCGGGCAACCACAGACCCAGGCGCGAGCCCGTGCCGAGTATAGCCCCGAGGCAACCCCACCCGGACCGCGCGTGCGGCCACGAGCAACGAGATCTCGGTGGCGCCGTCGGCCTGGAGCGCGGCCGCACACGCGGAGGCGGTCGCTCCGGTGGTGAGGACGTCGTCGACGAGCAAGACGCGCGCCGGCGCCGGCCCCGAACCGACGGGGCCGAAACGTCCCCGCATCGCCTCGCGCCGAGCCTCGCCCCCTCGGCGGGCCTGGGTGCCGGCGTCTTCACCGTGCCGCCGCAACATCGGGCGGACGGGGAGATCGAGCTCACGAGCGACGACGAGCGCCAGCGCCTTGGCCTGATCGAACCCACGCTCGGCCTGCCGCCGCCTGGAGAGCGGCACCCACGTCACGATGTCTGCCGGCCCGGGCGCCACCTCCGCCATCGCTCCTCCGAGCGCATCAGCGACTCCTCTCCAGCCGGAGAACTTCAGTCGGTGCACCGACGAGCGGACGGGGCCCACGAAGAGGAAGGGGGCCCTGGCTCGAACGAGCGGCGGCGGTGGACAGTTCCCGCACGATGCCACTTGATCCGCCGCCGGCGATCCGCAACGATCGCACCACGGCGGCATGAGGGGCACCACCTGCCGGACGCACTCCGAGCAGAACGGCCACGGTCCCGAACCGCAGCCGGCGCACCGACGCGGGAACACGACGTCGAGCACACGCCCGAACATCGGGAGACGCTAGCGCGAGATGCCGACACTCACGGCAGGTGCACGTCGAGCGCGCCCGCTTCGCCTCGACCGCGGGCCTTCCACTCGGTACCCAAGACGGCGACGGTCCGCAGCAACGGGTAGGCGGTGACCTTGCCTCGACCGGTCACCTCGTCGATCTCGATGTCCAGCACCTCGAGCCGCGCTCCGTCGGCCGAGAGCTGCGCCGTCACGGGACCGGGGGGCTCGACCGCGAACAACACCTTGATCGAGTCACCGCCGCACTCGACCTGATCCACGATGAGCACTGACCCCTCGCCGAGCTTGACCTCCTCATCCACCTTGACCTGCCCGCGCCGAACGGTGGCGCGCGGCCACGGGACCGCGAACCGCCTCCCGCCGTCGAATGACCCGGGTATCCCGTCCACCTCCAGCTCGCACTCGAGCCCGTACCATCCCGGCTCCAGATCCGAAACCGGCAGCTCGAAGGGCACGAAGACATCCTGCCGCGGAGCGACGTCCAGGATGTTGTCCGGCATCGCGAACGGGCGCTCCCCCCGCCCGCCGACCGTCACGATGCGCGCCGAGCGGAACGCCACCTGGTGAGGGTTGGGATCCTCGCCTCGAAGGATGAAGGCGCCCTTCACCGTGGCGGGGAATCGCTCGAACCGCGCCCGGACAGAGATCGCCGCGCGCTCGTTCACACCCGCTCCGCGATCACGTGCCCTGGTTCCACGAGTGCAGGTACTCCTCCTGCTCCGCGGTGAGGACGTCGATGTCCACGCCCATCGCCTGGAGCTTCAGCCGAGCGACCTCGGCGTCGATGTCCGCCGGCACCGGGTAGACCGCGGGCGCCAGGTCCTCGTGATGCTTGACGACCCACTCCACGGCGAGCGCCTGGTTCGCGAACGACATGTCCATCACCGCGGCGGGATGACCCTCGGCGGCGGCGAGGTTCACCAGCCGGCCCTCGGCGAGCAAGTGCAGCCGGCGGCCATCGGCGAGCTTGTACTCGTCGACGAACTCCCGGATGCGGCGGACGCCGCCGATGCCGAGCTCCGCGAGCGCGCCTTTGTCGATCTCGACGTCGAAGTGGCCTGAGTTCGCCATCACGGCGCCGTCCTTCATGACCTCCATGTGCTCGCGCCGGATCACGCCCTTGTCGCCGGTCACGGTGACGAAGATGTCGCCGATACGGGCCGCTTCGCGCAGCGGCATCACACGGTAGCCCTCCATCGCGGCCTCGAGCGCGGGCAGCGGGTCGACCTCGGTCACGACCACGTGCGCCCCCATCCCTCGGGCGCGCGAGGCGACGCCGCGGCCGCACATCCCGTAGCCACACACCACGATCGTGCGCCCGGCGAGCAGCAGATTCGTCGACCGCATGATCGCGTCCACGGTCGACTGGCCCGTCCCGAACCGGTTGTCGAACAGATGCTTCGTGTTCGCGTCGTTCACCGACACGATCGGGTACGCGAGCGCGTCATCGACGGCCATGGCCCGCAGGCGGATCACACCGGTCGTGGTTTCCTCGGTCCCGCCCCAGATCTCGGGGAGCTGATCGCGGCGCTCGCTGTGGAGCACGTTCACCATGTCCGCGCCGTCGTCCATCGTGATGTGGGGGTGGTGATCGAGCACAGCGTTGATGTGCCGGTAGAACCCCTCGGTATCCTCGCCTTTGATCGCGTAGACGTCGATGTCGCTCTGCTCGCAGAGCGCGGCCGCCACGTCATCTTGGGTCGAAAGCAGGTTCGAGGCGCACAGCGCGACCTCGGCGCCCCCTGCCTTCAGCGCTTCCATCAGGTTCGCGGTCTCGGTCGTCACGTGCAGACACGCGCCGATCCGCACGCCCTGGAGTGGACGCTCCTTCTCGAACCGCTGCCGGATCAGCGCGAGCACGCCCATCTCGCCGGCGGCCCACTCGATGCGCTCGCGCCCCTTCGGCGCCAGCCCGAGATCCTTCACATCGCAATCCATCCGATCACAACCCTTCCCTCAGAGCTTTTGCAACAGCTCCACGAGCACCCGAGCGATGCTATCGACGGCGTGGCTAGAGGCCGCGAGGACCTCCTCGTGCGACACGGCCGTACCGGCCGCGTTCGTCACGAAGCTTAGCCCGAGGACGCGCATGCCCAACGCCCGGGCGGCGACGGCCTCGGGGACCATCGACATGCCGACCACGGTCGCGCCGGCCCGGCGGAAGGCCTCGATCTCGGCAGGGGTCTCGTAAGAGGGGCCGGAGACCGCCACGTAGACGCCCTCGGAGACCGGCAGCGGGTTCGCTCCCTCGCCCACGCGCGTATCACGAGCCGCTCGCAACGCGGTGTCGGCGAGCTCCCCGTCGTAGACCTGGGAGACGTCGATGAACGCCGGTGAGCCGTCGGGCATCTTCCAGCCCCGCAACGGGTTCTCGCCCATCTGGTTGATGTGATCGCGGAGCACGACGAGCGAGCCGGCGGGCAGCGCACGATCGACCGCTCCCGTCGCCGCCGTGAGCACGATCGTCCGCGCTCCGAGCAGAGCGGCGACGCGGGCCGTGAGCGAAGCCATCCGCATCGGGTGGCCCTCGTAGTAATGGATCCGACCCAGGAACGCCACGAACGGCCGATCTCCGAGCTCGCCGAGCCACAGCATGCCGGCGTGTCCCGGGACCGACGGCGCCGGGAACCCGGGCAGTTCGCCGTAGGCGATCTCGAGACCGCCCGAGCGCCCAACCGCATCCCCGGCGACCTCGAGAACCCCGCCGAGTCCCGAGCCGAGCACGATCGCCGCGACGGGCTCGATCGAGGAGCGCTCGCGGATCGCGGCCACGATCCCCTCGGGAACCCCGTCGTCCGGCGACGCGAGCCGCGGGACGCGATTCATGCGTCGGCCAGCGCTTGCTTCAGTCGGGCGATCGCATCGATCGGCGCTGGGTCGACCCCGCGCGCAACCGCGAGATACGTGGAGGTGTAGTCGCCCGTGACCGCGAGCGCGAGGAACCGGGCGAGCCCGGATCGAGAGCCGGACCAGACCTCGCGCACCTCGGCGCCGGCGTCCGAGGCGATCTGCATCGACAAGGGGAAGCGAGCCGCGACGTCCGGACGCTCGGTGTCCTGCCGCAGCGCGAGGACGAAGAACCGGCGTCCCTGCCCCTCGGACCAGCCGACGACCTCGTTGTGATCGAGCTCGGGGAGTGAGGCAGCGAACGCGGGCACTTTGGCGTTCTCGTTGAACTGGGCCTTCCACCGCGACGCGGCGACTGAGCCGATGCCCTCGGCGCCCCAGATCACCGGAACACGGTCTCCGATCTCCGCCGCAAGGGTCTTCGCCGGGTTGACCGACGCCGGCACCCCCGGGGCGAACTGTGCGTCCTGCGCCTGCAACTCGCCGAGCGCCTCTTCCAGATCCGCGCTCATCGGCGGGACGAGACCCACGACTTCCAGCACACCGATCGCCCCGAGCGCGATGTAGCCGAGCGCCGCCCTGGGCATGAACCCACCGGGCAACCGCACGCACGCTAGGTCGAGTTCGTCCGAGCGATGGCCGAGCTCGCCGCCCGAGGTCAACGAGACCACGCGTGCGCCCCGACGCACCGCCTCCTCGAAGCACGCGAGCGCCTCGGCGGTGCCGCCGGAATACGACGACGCCAGCACCAACGTATGTGGACCGACGAACTCGGGCAGCTCGGCATCGCGCACGACGACGACCGGGATGCGCAACCGATCCGCGTAGAGCGCTCGGATGAGGTCGCCCGCGATCGCGGATCCCCCCATGCCGCAGAAGGCCACCGACGTCACCCCTTCCCCGGACGGGGCGGGAGACGCGTCCAAACCCAGGTGGTACCCGTCGCGGCAGTGGTCCGCCATGGCGGCGACCGTCGCGAGGATCCCGCTCGGGTCGCCGGCGCGGATGCCCCGCTCGTCGTCGAGGTCGATCACTTCGAGCGTTTCTTCTTCTGCTGCGGGGGTTTCTCGGCCTCGTCGATCAGCATGACGGGGATGTCGTCGCGGACCGGGTAGCGATAGCCACATGTCTGGCAGACGATGACCTGCTCGCTCTCCAGGTACTCGACGTCGCCCCGGTCGTTGGGGCAGACGAGGATCTCGAGTAGCTCCGCATCGAGCGTCACGACGGACCTCCTTCACTTCTCCGGATGATGTCGAGCACCGCCGCCGTCTTGTCCTTCAGCAGCGCCTCGTTCTTCGCCTCGACGTTCAGGCGCAGCAACGGCTCGGTGTTCGACGGTCGGACGTTGAACCACCAATCGTCGAACTCTACCGTCAGACCGTCGGTGCGGTCCCGGCGCCCCTCGGTGAACGCCGCATCGAGCCGCTCGAGAGCGGCCTTTTTGTCCGCAACCGTCGAGTTGATCTCACCCGAGGCGTGGTATCGCCGGAAGGGCGCGAGCATCTCGGACAGCGGACCGTTCGAGCGGGACAGGCGCTCGAGCACCACGACGGCCGCGATCAGCCCGGAATCGGCCCGGTAGTTGTCTCGGAAGTAGTAGTGCCCCGAGTGCTCCCCACCGAACACGGCTCCCGTCTCGGCCATCACCTGCTTGATGAACGAGTGTCCGACGCGCGTTCGCACGGGCGTGCCGCCGCGCTCCCGGATCACCTCGGGAACGGCCCACGACGTGATGAGGTTGTGGACGATCTTCGCTCCCGGCGACCGCTCGAGCATGGCGGTCGCGACGAGCGCGGTGACCTCGGAGCCGCTCACGCCCTCCGCGCGCTCGTCGACCAGGAACACGCGATCGGCATCACCGTCGAACGCGAGCCCGATGTCGGCGTGATGCTCGAGCACGGCGGCCTTCAGGTCGCGCTGGTTCTCCGGGTCGATCGGGTCGGCCGGATGGTTGGGGAACGTGCCGTCCAGCTCGGGGAACAGATGGATCAGCGTGACCGGGAGCCGAGACAACACGGCGGGCACCACCAGCCCGCCCATCCCGTTCGCGGTGTCGGCGACGACCGTGAGCGGCCGCATCGCGCTCGGGTCGACGAACGTCAGCACGTGATCTGCGTACGCATCCAGGAGGTCGCGCTGCTCCACCTGTCCGGGGGAGCCCGCGGGGGCGAGGTCGCCCTCGGCCAGCGCGCGGATCTCCGCAAGCCCGCTGTCCTCACCGACGGGAACCGCGCCCGCCAGGCAGAACTTCATCCCGTTCCACTGCGCTGGGTTGTGACTGGCGGTGAGCATCACGGCCGCCACGTCGAGCGCCCCGGACGCGAAGTAGACGAGGTCGGTCGACGCGAGCCCCAGATCAACGACGTCCGCGCCCTGCGAGGTCGCCCCGTCCCGGACCGCCGCCGCGAGCGAAGGGGATGACAACCGGCAATCGTGACCGACGGCGACCTTCGGTGCGCCGCTCCACGAGACGAAGGCTGCCCCGATGCGCCGAGCAACGTCCTCGTCGAGATCGTCGGGGACGACGCCGCGCACGTCGTACGCCTTGAAGATGCGCGAGAGCCCGGCAGGCGGTGACACGGTCATCGCATCCTACTGAACCGTGCTGGGATCAGGTTGCCGTGATCAGACCTTCTGCGCGAGGACCTTGCCGATCACGTTCTGCAGGGGCACCGCCTCGCCGTCGCGGTACCACCACTTCGCCTCGCACATGTGACACGTGGTGAACGCGAGGTCGCTGCCACTCACGCTCATCGAGATCGAGATCAGGTCGCCTTGGTGGCAGACCGGGCAGGTGCCTTCCATCCTGTCGTTCATGGTCTCATGCTCCAACGAGCGAGGCCGTTCGCCCATAGCTCGCAGGCCCCATTTCTCGGGTTCCGGACGGGGCCCGCGGGTGTCCGCCGGCCGACAGGGACGCTCATCCCCCGACCGAGGTCATTTCGGGCGCAAGGGGAGGCCGAACGGCCCACCGCACATCCGTCGGCCTCTGGGAACGTGCTCGTCGAGACAACCCCGAGGAGATAGACCAAGAAAAAGCGTACTCCGCAGTGGCCGCCGGGTCGCCCCCTTGGTCGCTGCGGAGTACCCCATTATCCTACGTCGCCGATGGCGGGTCGCGCAAGCCCCGATATCCCACAGCGCCGAGAAAGGTCGAGGAGAGCGGGGATCGGGCGAACGGGACTAGGGCTTGATGATGACTCGCGTGCCTACCGGGACCAGCGGATAGAGCTCCTCGGAATCGGAGATGTACATCCGGATGCAGCCATGGGAGGCGTGCGTGCCGATCGAGCTGGAGGAATACGTCCCGTGGATCCGGATGCCCGGGGCGTTCAGGTACAGCGCTCGCGTGCCGAGCGGGTTCCCCGGGCCCGGCGGGATGACCAGTGGTTCACCGGCACCCCATCCGTCCGGGGCGGGGTTGTACCACGTCGGGTTCTCCGTCTTGTTGACGACCTTCCACATCCCGACCGGCGTCACGTAACCGGGAGCGGCGGTCGCCACGGGGTACTCCTTCTGGACCTTGAGACCATCGAGCAGCGTCAGCGTGGTGTCCGAGACATCGACCACGATCGTCTCGCCGAGCGCGCCCGTGCTCATTTCGGGGACGACCACCTTCACGGGGATATCGACAGAGGTCGAACCGCTCTCGAGCGCGGCCCGGATGCGGTCGATCGCAGCCCCGAGTCGAAGTCCTCGACCCTCCTGGGCCTTCCGCGTCACGAGCTCGCCGTCCACCAGCGCGATCCGTGCGTTCACCGCCGGTACGTTGACGTCGGAGGCTGCCTGCTGCACGAAGGACTGGATGGCCGGGTCGTCGTACGCGAACCCGAGCTCGACCGACGCGTCGACCGGGGTCTGACGGGCCCGGTGCCAGATCCTCGAGAAGAACGACATCCGGTCCGCCACGGCGAACGCTCGATCGATCGCCGTCTCGACGTCGGCGTGCATCCCGAGCTCGGCCGGCGTCACCGTCCAGGTCTGCCTTCGGGCCGCGACCGTGAGCTCTTGCCCCAGGGTGACATCGGCTTGTCGCTCGACCGCACGGATCGCTTCGTCGCGGGTCAGGTCGCCGACGTCCACGCCGTCGACGGTCACCCCCGGGAGGATGCGGCTGGAGGTGGACTGGTCGTAGCGGTAGGCGGCGTATGCGGTTCCCGCACCGAGGAACCCCACCACCCCGATGACGACGACCACGACCTTCCAGCCGCGGCCGACCCCTTCTCTGCCGTGCCTGCGCTTCGCCACGTCGTCCTCTCGCTCGTTCGGAGCCGTTGCGTTGATGTGGATGATACGGCCAGTTCTGCGCTGCCAGCACCTACCCGCTCACGAGGGAACCCACGCGTGCGGGATCGGGACGCCGAGCGCCACCGCATAGGCTGCGGATCCCTCGCGCCCGAGCGAGTACGACGCCCCCGCCGGAACGAACGTTCCACTCGAGGCGATCGCGAGGATCGCAGACTCGGGCGCCGCCGCGATGAAGTCGCTCGGACCTTGGATCGCGCGACCGGGGGGCACGGTGACGGTCACGGGCCCCGGGATCGATCCCGCCTCGAGCCCGGGAAGGTACGTGAGCGTCAGCTTCGCCGGTTCGGTCCCCGGGTTCGCGAGCACGAGGCCCGGATGGTTCGGTGATCCGGCGACCGTGGGAAGGATGACCCAGGCCGCCGAGGGCACGGCTCCGATCGTCGAGCCCTGATCGGAGACGACGCCGAAGGTCCGTCGGGCCACCGCCACGCCCGGCCCCTGCGCCGTGAGCACGATCGCGGACGGGCCGTTCGTCGTGGTCGGGAAGCTTCGAGCAGACTCCCCCGGCGGGCTCGAGTCCGCAAGACCGGCCACGGGCTGCGAGGCGTCGTGCTCGAGCAGGCTGCCCGCGAGCGCGACGCGCTCGGGAGAGGAGCTCAGCACAGAGAGCACCGTCCGTCCCTGATCGAATCCGGCCGGAAGCACCACGGTCGATGGGGCGCGTCCGAGGTACCCGAGGCTCGAGCGGATCCCACCGGTCGTCGTGAGGTCGAGCGAGGATGCCGCGATCCTTCCGACCGTGGCATCCACAACGGTCGACACGGAGTCGTAGCCGAGCGCCTTCGCGTTGAGCCGGAACGCCTGCACGCGGAAGGGCTTCAGCACCACGTCGGTCCAGTCCTCGGTGCGGATCGGCTGCGACTTGTCCGTGTACACCGTGAGCGAGAACACCGCCGTCGCCGCGAACGGGTTCATCACCACGACGAACGCTTGATCGTTCTGAAGCGTCGAGGCGTCCGGCAGGAGCCAGCGGTCGCCGGCGCTCGGTGTGCACGGCTCCGCGGCCACCCCGTTGGCGTCCGACCCGGCGAGCGCGACCCAGCCCGCCGCCACGAAGCCGCCGAAGTATTCCACCAGGGTGCCGCTCCCGCGGTCCTCGGCGCGGGCGGGGACCGCATCGCTCTGCCCGGGTTGCAGCACGATGTCGGCCGCGACGGAGGGCTTGCCGCCGCCCAGTCTCGTCAACCGCACGTGGACGGGCTCGGTGCCCGGGTTCGCCAGCTCGATGGTCACGCCCCAGCCCGGTCCCCCGCCGTGTGGACAGAACCACGCGCCGGAAGGTGCGGCTCCGGCCGGTCCGGCTGCCAGATCGCGCGCACCGACGTCGCGCTCCGCGTAGATGGCGCCGGCGACCACGACGGCGACCACGAGGATGGTCGCAAGGACTTGTCCCCGGCTCCTCACGACGATCCCGGTTTCCGCGTGATCCACAGGGCCGCGAGCCACAAGACCGCGAGCCCCCAGAGTTCGACCGTCCCGATCAGGTCACGGTCGTGCGTCACGGTGACCGTCGCTGTACCCCGTGGGCCTCCTCCAGCGGCTGAGCCTCCGGCGCCGATCGGGAACCCCATCGCCCAACCGAACGCTCGCTGCGGGCCCACCGCGGTCGGCGATGCGCCGGCTCGAGCGCGCCAGCCGGAGTCGAACTGCTGGGCCACGTACACGAAGCCGCCCTCGGAGGAGCCCGACCATCCGTTCCCCGTTGCTGCGAGCTTGACCCCCCTCGATCGTGCCGATGATGCGATCGCCAGCAAGCCGGTCGACCGCGCGATGCGCGAGAACCCGGGTGACGTGAGGACCGATGCCACCGGCAGGGCTCGGGCGTTCCGGTAGATCGTGAGACCACCCGCCGGCACGAGGTCCATGTCGAGCTGAGCGTCCAGGCGCACCGCGGCCGGTGGTGGGAGATCGCCCTCGTTTGCCACGACGAATCGCACGCCGAGGGGCCCCAGGAGGGCCCCAGCGTTGCTCGTCGAGCCCGAGAGCAGCTCCTGCAGCGCGCGGCGCAGATAGTCGTACCCGGGACCATCGGTTCCCCTCCCGGTGTCGAGCGCAACGATGCCTTCTCGGTCGGTGATGGAGTACCGCACCGACGCAGGCCCCGCTTCGATGATCCCCTGTGGATCGCCGCCCGGGGCGGGGAAGCGTTCCCCGTTGACGCGGCCGAGCCACAGGATCTTGAAGTCACCGGGACCGCTCGCGTCGATGACCGGCCACGCGGGCGGAAGGCCGTTCGGTCCCACCTCCCACTCGGCGAGTGCCAGCTCGAGCGCCTGAGCGCCGAGCCCCACCGACATGACGATCGCGAGGACGCCGGCGGCGACCTGGCGGAACCCGAACCGCTCGTGCGTAACGCCGGTCGCGAGCGAGGCGACCCCGTACGCGATGATCGCCGCTTCACCGAGGGCAGCGACGACCACGTAGATGGTGGTGTTCGTGAACGCCTCCGGCAGGTACCGGTTCGCCGACGCCCAGGCGAGCCCGAGTCCCGCGAGCACCACCAGCAACGCTCGCCATGCGCGCAGCCGGTGCTCGCGCCCCACGACGGCGAAACTCAGCGCCGCGGCGATCGGCAGGAAGGCGGCGATCGCCCACGTCCCGGGCCCCCCACCCGGTGCGAGCCGCAGGATCGACCACGCGTCGGTTCGCCCGACCGAGGACGACAGCCCAGCCGCGGGGGCGCGGAGGAGATCCTCGATCAGCGGGAACACGAGCGCTCCCGCTACCACCACCCCCCCGATCGCGAGGGTGAGCCCTCGCCCCCTGCGCCTCCCGCCGAGGAGCTGGACGGCCGCGAGCACACCGATCCCGAGGAGCACGCCCGGCTCGAAGGCCAGGCCGATGGCGATCGCCACCCCGAGCCCGACGACGAAGTTCGGCATCGAGACGGACGGCCCCGCCTTGGAGAACGCCGCATCCAGGCGATCCCACGCCGCGGGGAGGGTCGCGAGCGCGACGAGGAGCGCGATGCGACCCTCCGAAAAGCTCCACAGCATCACGGCGGACATCACGTACCCGAGCGCGCCTAAGATCGCGGCCGGCGGCTGGGCGGTCTGCCGCACGAGCGACCGGTACATGGAGATGGCGGCGATCGGGGGCAGTGCGCAGAGCAACAGCTTCTGCGCGAGGGCGGGATTGCCGAACGAGACCCACGAAAGAGCCCCGAGACCGGCGAGTGCCGGGCTCGCGGGCTGGGCCCCCCCGAGGATCGTCGACCGGGTCGACGCCGCCAACTCATGGAAGAAGGCGCCGGCGCTCGATGGGAACCCCGCGAGGGCTCCACCGGTCAGCGCCTCGGGTCCCACGATGGTCCGGTAGGCCAGCGCGCCGATCGCGATCGCGATGACCGACGTCACGACGACAGGGTGGGCTCCGGCGATCGTCGCAGCGCGCTCGCGGAACCGAGGAGCATCTTCGGTCCCCTCCTCGAGCTGTTCCTCCAGGAGGGCCTCCGCGCGCTCGAACCACCGCGGCACTCGCAGGGTGGCAGCCATGAATCGGCGCACGGATCGGTCACGGACCCGGCGAACGGACTGGGCCCTCAGTCGCCGCCGGAGCGTTCCCGGCAGGTGAACCACGTTCCATCCCCAGGCGGCCAGCTGGTCGAAGGCGTCCTCGAACCGGCGGGCCACAAGCAGGAACGTGATCCGCGCGACCCCGAGGACCGCGTAGACAGGCAGGAGCCACAGGAGCGTGAGGACGCCGTAATCCTTCAGCATGGAGGCGAGCGCAGCGCGCTCGGCGTAGTAGCGCGTGCTCCGGGGCCGATCCTCGCCCCGCTCCCCCTTCCCGGCGGCGTCGCGATGGCGAGCCTGCGCGAGCGGGGTCATGAGCACGCGGAACCCCGCCAAGCGCGCTCGCCAGCAGAAGTCCAGATCGTCGTGGTGACCGGCGAACCGCTCATCGAACAGCCCGATCCGCTGCCATGCCTCGCGGGCGATCAGCATGGCGCAGGAGGACACGAACAAGACCTCGAGGACCCTGTCGTACTGCCCCTGGTCGATCTCGCCGTCCTGCAGTGGTGTGAAGGGGTGCCCGAAGGCGTCCGTGGAGCGCCCCACCTCTCGCAGGACCCGGGGGTCCTCCCAGTCGACGACCTTCGGCCCGACGACCCCGACGCGCTCGACGCCGCGGATACCGCTTGCCGCCTCGACCAACCGAGCCACGGCATCGGGGCCGAGCGCCGCATCGTCGTGCAGGACCAAAAGGTAGTCCGCCTTCTGAGCCGCGGGCAGCTCGATCGCGGCCTTCATGGCGCCGGCTACGCCGAGGTTCTCCGACAACGCGATGACCCGAGCCTCGCCGAGGGCTTGAGTCAGGAGCGCTCGTGAGTCGTCGGTCGAAGCGTTGTCGACGGCTACGACGCCCAGGCGAGGATGCGTCTGCGCCGCGAGCGATGCGAGGCACTCGTGGAGCCAGGAGGCGCCGTCATGAACCACGAGCACGACGAGGACGCTCGGCGATCGGACGGCGTCGGTGGCGGCGGACGGATCGGTTGACGTGGTGACCATGGAGTGCGCCACACTGCGCGGCGCGGAGCCTAGCACGCGAGCACGCGGAAACGGTGGAAGGGGGGCGCGGGCGCCCCCCTTCCGAAGTGCATCCGAAGCGTCGGAGCGCTCCCTACCGCTTCTTCGCGGCCGTCTTGCGCTTCGCCGGGCTCCGCTTCTTGGCGGTGGTCTTCCGCTTCGCGGTGCTCTTGCGCTTCGCCGGGCTCCGCTTCTTGGCAGTGGTCTTCCGCTTCGCGGTTGACCGCTTCCTCGCTGCGGCGCCCTTCTTGGCTGCGGTCTTCCGCTTCGCCGTCGTCCGCTTCCTCGTTGCAGCGCCCTTCTTGGCAGCGGTGGAACGCTTCGCGCTCGCCCGCTTCCTCGTTGCTGCGCCCTTCTTGGCAGCGGTCTTCCGCTTCGCGGTTGACCTCTTCTTCGCAGGAGACATCGGTTACCTCCTTCCTACTGGTCTCAAGACGCCATGCGTTTCAGGCGTCGCCGTTCCCGTTCGCTCATGGCGCCCCACACCCCGTAGCGCTCGTCGCGACGAAGGGCGTAGTTCAGGCATTCGATGCGGACGGGACAATCTGCGCAGATCCGCTTCGCCTCCCTCGATGACCCTCCCTTCTCGGGGAAGAAGATCTCGGGATCGTGTTCTCGGCACCGCGCTCGCTCTTGCCATGGGATGTAGTGATGCACCGCGCTCTCCCCCTCGAATCACACGCGTGTGATTCTGAGGGATGATCACCCCGTTTGACAAGAGGGAATCTGAGATCTTTGCACCTCCGTGTACGTGTCCCTGATCAATCGTCTACCAGGGCCGTCTCGGGTTGCAAGACATTGCATGCAGAAATTCTCCGGTCAAGCTGCTTGACGACATCCGTCAAGGTGGTTGACGGAATGAGGTGGTGCGGGCGTGCTCAGTCCCAGAGCGCCGTCGCGAGACCCTCGAGGTGCGTTTCACGTGATGATCCGAACCCGTTGCGCTGCACGCGTCCATATGTCGTCGTGCGCTCCACAGGGATGCGATCGATGGCGTGGATGGCCGAGTGGAACTGATACGGCCGCATGCGGATCCCCCATTCGGCCCCGGCCATGCGGCTGATGGTTTCTTCCATCAATGTGCCACCGAAATCGTTCGCGCCACCTTGCAGGATGACCTGACAGGCCTCGACCCCCATCTTCACCCACGACACCTGAACGTTGTGGATAACTCCGTCGAGCAAGATCCTCGCCACCGCGTGCATCCGACGGTTGTCCTCGAACGTGGCACCGGGGCGCGCACGGCCCGCGAGGTAGATCGGAGCGTTCTGGTGGACGAACGACAACGGGACGAACTCGGTGAACCCTCCCGTTTCGAGTTGGATCCGAGCGAGACGACGGATGTGGAAAACCCAGTGCGGAGGCGCGTCGACGTGACCGTACATGATCGTCGAGGACGAGCGGATGCCCAGGTCGTGGGCCGTTTTCACGATCTCCTCCCACGTGTCGGCGGGGAGCTTGCCTTTCGTCAATATCCACCGGACATCGTCGTCGAGGATCTCCGCGGCGGTGCCCGGGATCGACCCCAACCCGCGCGAACGACACTCGGTGAGGAACTCGCGGAACGAGATGCCGAGCTTCGAGCTGCCGTTCAAGACCTCCATGGGGCTGAACGCGTGGATGTGGATATCCGGAACGCGGGCCTTCACGGCATCGAGGAGATCGAAGTAGAAGGTTCCCGGGAGGTCGGGATGGATACCACCCTGCATGCACACCTCCGTCGCCCCCTGCTCCCACGCCTCCTCGGCCCGGTCGGCTACCTCCGAAAGCGTCAGGGTGTAGGACTCGGGGTCGACCTCGCGCTGCGCGAAGGCGCAGAAGCGGCATCCGACGTAGCACACGTTCGTGAAGTTGATGTTGCGGTTCACGACGTAGGTGACGTCATCGCCCACCGCTTCACGACGCAGGTCGTCCGCGACCCGGCAGAGCGCCTCGAGCGCCGGTCCCTCGGCCCGGAACAGCGCGAGCGCCTGGTCGTCCGTGATCGGCCGATGACGTTCTGCCGCGCGCAGCGCCACCTTGATGTCGGCATCGAGGCGTTCGGCGCTCACCTGCTGATCGGCCCATCGGCGCGTCACGTCGTTCTCGAGCAGATCGAGGTCGCCGTACACGGCGGCCGCATCCTCGCGGAGTCCCGCGGCCGGGCCCTTCGCGAACGTGAGAGCGATCTGCCGCGGCTTCCAGACCACGTCGGGGTCCTGCCACGCGATCGGTCGCGCCAGCGTGTCCGGCGCCGCCAGACCGTCCTCGCCCATCAGCGCCGCGACCGGTGCGCGCATCTTGCCGGCGAGGTAGGGGTCGGGCCGAAGCGCGAACTCCGGATAGATGGTGAGCCGCTCTCGGAGCTCGAGACCGCGCTCGGCGGTGCGGGCAGCCAGGGTCTGGATCTGCGGCCACGGACGCTCGGGATTCACGTGGTCGGGCGTGAGCGGCGACACCCCACCCCAGTCGTCGATCCCGGCGTCGAGCAGGCGCAACTGCTGCTCGGGCTCGGACAGGTTCGGGGGAGCCTGGAGGTGCGTCCGTGGGCCGAGCACGACCCGCGCAGCGGCCACCACGGCAAGGAACTCCTCCTCATAGGGCTCGGTGGCGGCGTGCATGGCCGTGCCGGGCTTGGCTCGGAAGTTCTGGATGATCACCTCTTGGATGTGCCGGTACCGGCGGTGCGCCTCGCGGATCGCGAGGAGCGACTCGGCCCGCTCGCGCGGGGTCTCGCCGATCCCGACGAGGATGCCCGTCGTGAACGGGATGGCCAGGCGCCCGGCGTCCTCGATCGTGCGCAGACGCACCGACGGCACCTTGTCCGGTGACCCGAAGTGCGGTCCCCCCTTCTCGGACAGTCTGGCGGAGGACGTCTCGAGCATCAGCCCCATCGAGGGGGCGACGTGCTTCAGGCGCGCCATCTCGTCCCACGTCATCACTCCGGGGTTGAGGTGGGGAAGCAGGCCGGTCTGCTCGATCACCGCGATGGCCATCGCGCGCACGTAGTCGAGCGTGGAGGCGTACCCACGGTCGGCGAGCCAATCGCGCGCGACCGGGTAGCGCTCCTCGGGCTTGTCGCCCAAGGTGAACAGCGCCTCCTTGCATCCGAGCTGCCGTCCGGCCTCGGCCAGGGCGACGACGTCCTCCGGCGACAGGAAGGGCGCCTCGAGCTTGGCCGGCGGTTTCGCGAACGTGCAGTAATGGCAGTGGTCACGACACAGCATCGTGAGCGGGATGAAGACCTTGCGCGAGTACGTGATCGTCGAGCCGTGACCGAGATCTCGCAGGCGCCCCGCAACGGCCATGAGCTGCTCGAGATCCAGGCCCCGAGCGACGAGAAGCGCCTCGACCTCGTCCACCGAGAGCGCCTTGCCGGCCTCCGCGCGCGCGAGCGCCCGACGGGTCCGCTGGGAGGTGGCGTCGGCCATACGCGGCGAGCGTACTACGCTCTCGTGCATGCACGTGACGGCGCTCGCCGGCGGGATCGGCGCAGGCAAGTTCCTGCGCGGCCTGGTTCGGGTGGTGGCACCGACGGGAGTCACGGTCATCGTGAACACCGCAGACGACATCCGGATGCATGGGCTACACGTCTCACCGGACGTCGATTCGGTCACCTACTGGCTCGGCGACGCGTTCGACCGCGAGCGTGGTTGGGGCCGCCGCGACGAGACCTTCCGGGCCACGGAGGAGCTCCGTCGTCTCGACGCGGACGCCGCGTGGTTCAGCCTCGGCGACCTCGATCTCGCCACCCATCTGTTCCGAACCCACCTCCTCGCCGAGGGTCGCACGCTCTCCGACGTCACGACTCGGGTCGCCGCTCGCTTCGGCGTGGCCTCGCGGATCCTTCCGATGTCCGATGATGCGGTCACCACGCGCATCACCGCCGTCGCGCTCGGGCGAGAGCTCGACCTGCACTTCCAGGAGTACTGGGTGCAACGCCATGCGCAGGACGAGGTGAAGGCGGTCCGCTACGAGGGCGTCGAGCGCGCCGCGCCGGCCCCTGGGGTCCTCGAGGCCATCGGCTCAGCGGAGGCGATCGTCATCTGCCCGTCGAACCCGGTGGCGTCGATCGGGCCGATCCTCGCGGTGCCGGGGATCCGCGAGGCGATCCGCGCTCGGCGCGAGCGCGTGGTGGGCGTGAGCGGCATCGTCGGGGGCGCTCCCCTCGCCGGCATGGCCGACAAGCTCATGCCGGTGGCCGGCGTCGAGGTGACCGCCGCGGGCGCCGCAGACTGCTACCGAGGTCTCCTCGCCGGATGGGTGATCGACGAGGTCGACCGCGACCTCGGACCTAGGATCGAGGCGACCGGCGTCCGCGTCGCCGTGACCGACACGATCATGACCGACGACGCGAAGGCGGAGGCATTAGCGCGGACGGCGTTGGGAGTGCTGCCGTGAGCGTCGAGCTCATCGCCGTCGAGGGCCTCCCCGAGATCCGCCCCGGAGACGACCTCGTGGGGCTGCTCGGGCCGAGCCTCGACGCGCTGGGCGTCCGTGACGGCGACGTCGTCGCCGTGACGCAGAAGATCGTCTCGAAGGCCGAGGGCCGCGTGGTCCCGGACGAGGGCGAGGGTCGGACCTCGTGGATCGAGCGTGAAACCCGTCGGGTCGTCGCCCGCCGAGGCGACCTCGTCATCTCCGAGACGCGTCACGGATTCGTGTGCGCGAACGCGGGGGTGGACGCCTCGAACGTCCCCGAGGGGTTCGTGACGCTGCTGCCCGAGGACCCAGATGGTTCGGCGGAACGCCTCCGCTCGGGGCTCGAGGAGCAGCTCGGCGTGGCGATCGCGGTGGTGATCACCGACACGTTCGGACGGGTCTGGCGTCGAGGGCTGGTGAACGTGGCGATCGGCTGCGCGGGTCTCCCCTCGATCGTTGACCTCCGCGGGACCACGGATCACGAGGGCAAGCTGCTCGAGGCGACGATGGTGGCGCTCGCCGACGAGGTGGCGGCAGCGAGTGGACTGGTGATGGCCAAGACCGCGCACGTCCCCGTTGCCGTCGTCCGGGGGGTCGCGGCGGAGGCGCCCCCCTCGCCGGCCTCCGAGCTGGTTCGTCCGCCGGAGGAGGACATGTTCCGCGAGTCCCCGTTGCTCTCGGTCTCGGCGCGGCGCACGATCCGAGCGTTCGGCGATGGTGACGTTCCGCGCGAGGTCGTCGAGGAGGCCGTCCGAGCCGGGTGCACCGCACCGGCTCCGCACCACACGCGTCCGTGGCGGTTCACCGCGCTCATGAGCCCTACAGCCAAACGATCGCTCTTGGGAGCCATGGCCGAGGCATGGCGAGCGGACCTCCTGGGCGACGGCACGCCGGAGGAGACGATCGGGCGCCGCCTGTCGAAGAGCGACGCGGTGCTCGGCGCGGCGCCCGTGCTCATCGTCCCGTGGGTGACGTTCGCGGGTTCGCATCACTACGGCGACCTCGAGCGGGCGCACGCGGAACGAGAGATGTTCCTGCTCTCGGCGGGAGCCGCGATCCAGAACCTGCTGCTCGCCTTGCACGCGCAGGGTGTGGCGTCGTGCTGGATCTCATCGACGCTGTTCTGCCAGGAGGAGACGCGGTCGGTGCTCGGGATGAGCGATGAGTGGTTCGCGCTCGGCGTGGTCGCCGCGGGACCGATGCCGGCGGGGGCCGCGCACGCGCGGACCCCGCTCGATCTCTCCGAGTTCCTGCGGGTGGTCTAGACCCGCGCGCTCCCGCTCACACGACCCCGTGCACGAAGTACCAGGCGAAGATCGCCGAGACCAGGTACATGAGCGGGTGCACGTCCCTCGCCTTTCCCCGCAAGACCGCGATCACGGTGTAGGAGACGAACCCCGCCCCGACACCGTTCGTGATCGAGTAGGTGAACGGCATCATCACGATCGTGAGGAGCGCCGGGATGCCGATCCCCGGGTCGGCCCAATCGATCTCCTTGACGATCCGCATCATGAAGTAGCCCACGATCACGAGCGCCGGCGCCGTCGCCTCGGGCGGTATGACTCCTGCGATCGGTGAGAAGAACATGGCGAGCAGGAACAGCACGCCCGTCGTGACCGCCGTGAGGCCGGTCCGTCCGCCGTCGGAGACGCCCGAGGCGCTCTCGATAAAGGTCGTGTTCGACGACGAAGAGGTGAGCCCTCCGGCCACCGCGGCGAGCGAGTCGACCAGCAGGACTCGGTTCATCCCCGGCAGCCGGCCCTCCCTGTCCAGGAGCCCCGCCTCGCCCCCGATGCCGATGACGGTCCCCATCGTGTCGAAGAAGTCGGAGAGCATCACCGAGATGACGATGGCGAGCGCCGTCCAGAAACCGAGCGCCGAGATGAACCCGAACGAGAACTTCCCCACCAGGGCGAACTCGGGCGCCGCGACCACCTTCGACGGGATCGCCGCGATGCCGTTGGCCCAGATGGCCTTGTCGGCGATCTCGTTCACGATGGTCGCGAAGACGGTCGACACCAAGATCCCGATCAACAAGGCGCCTCGCATCCTGCGAGCGACGAGCGCCCCCGTGATGGCAAGACCCACTACGAACACCGCGACCGTCCACTTCGTGAGCTCGGGAGCCAGTGAGAGCGGCGTCGGCCCCTTGTTCGTGACCACACCCGCGTTCACGAGTCCGATGAGCGCGATGAAGGCGCCGATGCCGATCCCGATCGCGCGCTTGAGGTCCATGGGGATCGCGTTGAGGATCGCCTCGCGCACACCGGTGAGGACGAGGATCGTGATGAGGACGCCCTCGGCCACGATCACCCCCATCGCCTCGGGGAACGACAGCTTGTCGGCGCCGACCAGGGTGAAGGCAACGAACGCGTTGAGCCCGAGCCCCGCGGCGAGCGCGAAGGGGTAGTTCGCGATCAGACCCATCGCGATCGTCATGACGCCCGCGGCGAGCGCGGTAACGGTCAGGACCTGACCGAACGGCAGGCCCGCGCCGCCGAGTCCGAGGATCGACGGGTTCACGAACAAGATGTAGGCCATCGTCAGCCAGGTCGTGACCCCGGCCAAGATCTCGGTCCGTACGGTCGATCCGCGCTCGGTGACCTTGAAGAACCGGTCGAGCCCACCGGAGGTCCTCTGCGCTGTCTCCGTCTTCGCCATGACGCCCCCCCTTCTGCGTCGCTGCGCACCCGGGCCGCGCGGTCCGAGCGCTTCGGGGAAGGCGGCCGAAGCATAGGGAGCCGCTGCCTCGGGCGCAACGGTTCGGGCCATGGGGCCTTCCTCCCGATATCCTGGGAAGCCCGCGACGAACCCGCGGACCAAGCTCGGCGAACCACTCCGAACGACGGGCAGACGGAAGGAAGCGGTGGCGAACAGGCGAGGCACCAAGGTCGACATCGGCCGGATGACGAAGGCCGAGCGGAAAGACGAGGCCAGGCGCCAGCGCATCGAGATCGAACGTCGGATCGCGCGAGCGCGCCGCAACCGGTGGATCGCGCTGGGGGTTGCCTTCGTCCTCGCGGCCGGGGTGGCGGTCTTCGTGGTGACCCGGCCGAAACCGGCCAGCTCGAGCTCGAGTCCCGCCGATCTGCTGGCCGCGTCCGCCGATGCCTCGAAGACCGCCGGCTGCAGCGCCGTGCGGACCATCGCTCCGTATCAGCCCGAGACCGACGATCGATCGCACATCGGCGTCGGCGGATCGTACGCGACGCTGCCACCGCTCTCGACCTACCGGTCGATCCCACCGACCTCGGGACCGCACAACCAGACGCCGCTGGGCTCGGGCGTGTACTCGAGCCCGCCGCCCATCGACCAGGCGATCCACTCGCTCGAGCACGGTGCCACGATCGTCTGGTACGCACCCGACGTCACGGGCAACGAGCTCTCGAGGATCGAGACCTTCTATCGCCGCGGAAGCGTGGGGTCGCGCGTGATCGTGGCGCCGTACGACTACCCCGATCAGGGCGCGGCGGGCTCGCTGCCATCGGGCATCGAGATGGCCCTCGTCTCCTGGCACCACCTCGAGACGTGTGCCCGTGCGAACCTGCCCGCCGCCTTCGGATTCACCGCGCGATACGCCGCGCCACCGTTCGGACAGCAGAAGTACCTCGGCGACGCCCCCGAGGCCGGCGCGGCGATCTGATCTCGAGGACTCGACGATGGCCAACAAGAGACGGCGCAAGGCGAACCAGAACCGCGCTCGCCAGCAACCGGTCCGGTCGGCCGCGACCGAGACCGAGGAGCGCCCCGCGGCCTCCCGGCCTCGCCGGCACGAGCGGCAGCAGGCATCCCGGAGGGAGCACGAGCGGCCGCACCAGCAGGGTGGCACGCGGGTTCGCGCCGAGAAGAAGGAGCTCGCCCGTCGCCAGCGCGAGGAGATACGCAAGCGCATCGCCCGCAAGCGCAGGGCTCGGCAGCTGCTCACCGTCTCGATCGTCTCGATCGGGGTGGCAGGGGCCGTGCTGTTCATCACGAGGCCGAAAGAGACCACGCCCGCCAGCGCGCTCCCCGGCGTGCTCACGACCCAGGCGCCGTGGGACGCGAACGCCGCACGATCAGCCGCCCGGGCGAGGGCTCTCGGCTTGCCGGCGGAGGGAACCACCCTGCACATCCACTCCGATCTCCAGATCTTCGTGCATGGGAACCAGGAGACCGTGCCGGCGGACATCGGCATCACGAACACGACCATCCAGTCGCTGCACACACACGACACGAGCGGAGCGATCCATATGGAGTCCTCCGTGGCACGGACGTTCACGCTCGGCGAGCTCTTCGACGTGTGGGGCGTGCGGTTCACGCAGAGCTGTCTCGGTGCTTATTGCAACGGCGGCGGGAACACGTTACAGGTCTTCGTGAACGGCCAGGAGCAGACGGGCGATCCCACGCAGATCGCGATGAACGACCAGGACGTCATCGTGGTCGCGTACGGCACGCCCCAGGAGCTCCCGAACCCGATCCCTTCGACGTTCGACTTCTCCTCCGTTCAGCCATAGAGCGGTGGCGAACAAGCGCAAGCGCCGCCGGCCGGCCGGCGGTGGCGGACGACCCACGAGCTCAGCCACCAGCTCGAAGAGCGATACGGCTCGCCGCACGAGTGCGACGCGGGCCGGAGCGGCGAAGCGTCGAGCAACCCAGCTGGAGGCCGCCGAGCGGCGCCGGCGCGGGATCACCCGGGGGGTGACGCTCGTCGTCGTCGCGGTCCTCGCGTACGTCCTGCTCGTTCGGACGACCGGACCGAGCCAGGTGAGCGCAGCCGCCCTCTCGGCGGGCCGGGCGGTCGGATGCGGCGAGATCCACCATCCCTTGGCGTCCGCGCCCGGCGGTGAGCATCTGCAACCGGGCGAGAGCCACACCTACGATCAGCATCCGGCGACCTCGGGACCCCACGATCCGTCGCCGCTCCCGCCCGATCCGCACGTCTACGCGGCGCCGATCCCCGAGACGCGGGCGGTTCACAACCTCGAGCACGCCTACGTGCTCATCTACTACCGGCCCGCCGCCGATGGCGGCCTCTCCGATGAGACGGTCAGCGCGCTCGAGGCGCTCGCGCGCGACGAGTCGAGGGTGATCATGGCTCCGTACCCCGCGCTGCCGGAGGGGACGGCGCTCGCGCTCTCGGCATGGAACACGTTGTGGGAGTGTCCAAGCTCGATTACGCCGGCGCAAGCCACCACCATCGCGACGGGCTTCATCGATGCCTTCCGGGGGACGAACATCGCGCCCGAGCCGCCGCGCGGGCTGCTCGGCCCGTTGATCCAGAAGTAGGCTCAGGCGATCGCGCAGGCCCCGGCCGCGGTGCACTTCACGACGCCGTGCTCGAACGAGGCTTTCGTCGCTCCGCTCGAGAGGGTCTGCAGGTCCGCGGTGGGGAACCCGAGCTTTCCACCCGGTCCGCCCTTGGACAGGAAGAAGTCGAGCAGCGCGCCCGACAGGGAATGCGCGCCGGTCGCGTCGCTCACGTAGATCGTCGCCGCCACGAACTTCTGCCGCTCGCCCCCGGCAACCTGTACCTGCCTCGACGTCGGCAGCCCCGGAGCGCACTCGAGGTTGTCGTACTTGGCGCGGATCGAGCCCGTGACCAACCGGTTCGAGTTGATCCACACGCGATCGTCCTGGAGCGCGAGCGCCGAGCGAAGCGTGTCGCCGCTGATCGAGGACGTCCCGGAGTCGCCCTTCACGGTCGCGCTGATGATCCGCCCCGAGACGCCCCGCTGGACGTTCGTGAACGCGCTCACCGTCCCGATGCCGAGCCGGAGCTTGTGGGTCACCTGGGAGGCCGTCATCGTCACGGTCCACGTGGCGTTCGGGTTCGCGCTGGTGTAGTCGCCGGGGTCGCACACGCCGCGCAGGTACTCGATCGGCGTGCCGCCCCACACGTTCTCGTTGTCCTCGGTGAACCCACCGCTCGAGGACATGTAGAAGGCCTGGATCGACTGGCCCTGATAGATCACGATCTGGTTGTCGCTGGCGTCGACGGCCTGGACCCAGCGGTTGCCGTCCGGGCCGCCCTCCTTGTCCCATCCGGCGTAGACCTGGTCGGAGGAACTCGCGTACAGCGCGCAGTCGCAGCCGCTGCGGTGCTGTCCGGCCGCGGCCTTCGTGAAGGCGTACGTGCGGGCCGCGATCGCCTGCGCCTTCATCGCCTGCATCGGCCAGCTGCTCGGAACCTCGCCGAGGCCGTACAGGTACTCCTGCGGCGTGATCGTCAGCACCGCGCGCATGTCGCACGCCGCCGCGCACGAATACAGCGCGAGCTCGATCGACCCGCGGTTGTACGTGTGGAGGGCCTCGGGGATCTTCACCCGGGCGTTCGGGTACGAGACGAACAGCTCGGTGTTCGGGTCACCCACGGTCGCCACGACTGCGCCGGAGGCGTCGAAGACCTTGAACTGCTGGTGGTCCTCTCGGACGATCCACGTGTCGCCGCTCGGGATGGTGCCCACCGCGTGGCCGGTCTTCGGATCGCCGAGCAGCAGATCGACGCTACCGACCTGCGCCTCGAGCCGCAGCTTCGATGTGCCCTGCACCAACCCGATCCGAAGGGTCTTCGGCTGAGCGTCCGCCTGGGCGACCCGGGTCTTCGAATAGTAGTGCGTGAGGATCTTGTCGGAGTTCCACCCCTGCTGGGCCAAGCCGTACGCGCCCCACTGCGACATCCCGAGCCCGTGACCGAACCCCGCACCGAAGAAGGTGAACGAGTCGGCGGCATCGGCGGCGGAGGCCGGGCCGAGGGCCACCACCGAGACAACGAGGACGAACGCTAGCGCTTTTCTCATGTCTGGAGATGTTCCGATCGAACGGCCTCGGCGGAAAGCGCAACGTACCATACGGGTTCGGAAGATCAGGTCGCTACGTCGGAGACGCCGTCTGACCTGCCGAGACCTTCGCGCCGTCGAGCACGGCCCCCGGCGGGACGACCGCTCCCTCCGCGAGCGCGGAACCGCTCACGCGGGCGGCAGCGCCGATCCTCACGCGAGGGCCAACGACGGAGCTGCTCACCTTCGCGCCGGCTTCGACGACCGCGCCGGCGTGCAGGACCGAATCCTCGATCTCGGCTTCGGGGCCGACGCTGACGTCGACGCCCACCACCACCCACCGCCCGAGGTGTGCGCGCAGATCCACCCGGGCGCTGTCGGCGACGAAGGGCGCGGCGTAGTCGGGCTCGAACGCGACCTTGCCCTCGAGGATGTCGAAGTGCGCGCGCAGGTACTGCTCGCGCGTGCCGAGATCGAGCCAGTACGCGTCCGACAGGAACCCGAACACCGGACGCCCGGCCTCGATGAGCGCGGGGAAGATCTGACGCTCGATCGAGATGTTCTCGCCAGCGTTCCACCCCTCGAGCGCGGCAGGATCGAGGACGTATGTGCCCGCGTTGATGTCACCCGGGACGAGCTCCGAGGGCTTCTCGCGGAACTCGAGCACGCGGCCGTCGGGCTCGGTGGGGACCAGACCGAATGGGCGGGCATCCTCGACGTGCGTGAGGGCGATCGTCGCGGTCGACCCGCGCTCGCGGTGGAAGGCCAGCATCGCCGTCAGATCGAGATCGGTGAGGATATCGCCGTTGAGCGCGAAGAACGGCTCGGCCCCCGGCAGTGCGGCGAGCGCGTTCACGATGGCCCCCCCGGTGCCGAGGGGCTCGGTCTCGGTGATCCACGTGATCGCGGGATCGCCGTGCCGCGACTCGATGAACGCGTGGAAGGTCTCCTGCAGGTACGCGCTGCTGAGTACGACCTCGTGCACGTCGTGACGAGCCAGGTGGTCGAGCACGTGATCCAAGCTCGGTCGGTCCATCAACGGCACGAGCGGTTTGGGCATCGTCTCGGTGATGGGACGCAGTCTGGTGCCCTCTCCCCCGACGAGCACGACGGCCCTCATCGCGCCGCGACCCTCGTGCGCAGACCTTCGATCTCGGCGCGTAGCCGCAGGATCACCCATGCGATCGGCAGGGTGATCCGGCGCCACCCCGCGGCGCGGTGCTTGCGGTAGTACCGGTAGATGCTGGCCGAGTGCATCCGCAGCATGCGGCGCGACCGCCCGGTCGAGACGCCGATCGCGTGCACCACCTCGACCTCGGGGGTGAAGAGCACCTGCCACCCCGCCGCGTGTAACCGCGTGGCGAGGTCGAGCTCCTCCCCGTAGAGCAGGAAGGCCTCATCGAGCAGGCCCACCTCGTCGAAGGCGCTGCGCGGCAACAGCATGCACGCACCCGAGACCCAGTCCACCTCACGCTCGGTGGCGCGGTCCCATCCATCGAGGTGGTACCGGCGGGTTGCCCGGTTCCGAGGTGCGACGGTGCCGAGGAACGCGTGCGCCGCGGCATCGAACACACCGGGGAACGGCCGGCCGCTCGGATAGACCGTGCCGTCGGGGTTGCGGATGAGCGGCCCGACGATGCCGGCGCGTGGATGCTCCCTCGCGATCCGCACGTAGTCGGCGAGGGTCCCCGTCCGCCACTCGGTGTCGGGGTTGAGGAGCAGGACGAACGGCGCCTTCGTCTCGCGGATCCCCTGGTTCCAGGCCGGCGACAGGAACACGTTCGTCGGGTTCTCGATGAGCCGCGTCCGGGGATGCGCGACCGCCGCTCGCGTGTGGCTGCCGTCGCGCGAAGCGTTGTCGATGACGAGGACGTCGGTCTCGATGTCGCCTCGGCAGGCCTCGAGCGACGCGAGACATCGTTCGAGGTACTCGCCGGTGTTGTAGTTGACGATGACGACCGCCAGCTCGGCCGCCCCCGGGTCGGTCATGAGCCGTGCGGCGTCCGTGAGATCAGGAAGATGCCCACCGCGATGAACGCGACCCCTCCCCACCGAAGCGCCGGCACGTTCTCATCCAGGATGAACTGGTCGAACAGCAAGATCAGGACGTAGGTGAGCGCGGCGAATGGGTACGCGAAGGACAGCGACGTCCGCGAGAGCACCGCGAGCCACACGAGGGCCGACAGCCCGAACAGGAACAACCCGGCCCAGACCGACGCCTGACTCGCGACCGCCTTCAAGGATCCCACGTTCAGGTTGACGACCCCGAAGCTGTCCTTCACTTGGTTCATCCCGTGCTTCAGGGTGAGCTGCGCCACCGCGGCGAGCGACACCGACAGGAGGATCATCGCGATCAACATGACGGGCGGTCCCTTCTTCGTCGTCGGTTGTGGGGCGGCGGTGCCGGTCTGCGCCACTACAGCTCCTCGACCTCGATCTCCACGGGCACGTGCACAAGCTCCTGCACCCGAGGCACGTCGATGACCTCGAACAGGTAGCGCTGCGTCTGCACATGGTAGAGGTGGCCGGTGGCTCGCGACGTGAGCCCGATCGTCACCCAGTACTTGCCGGGGTCGTACGGGAACGACGTGATGCGGAACCGCACCCGCTTCTTGCCGTCGAAACGCTCGAGCTCCACCCCGGACGTCGAGGTCTTCGCCTCGAGCACGGGGTGGTTCGTGGCACCGTCGAGGACCTGGAAGTCCACGTCGAGGTCCTCCACCGGCTCGTTCGTGCGGATATCCACCTGGATCGTCAGGGGATCGTCCTTGAGGACCATCCCCTCGCCGAGGCCGTTCGCGCGGATGATGTCGACGCCGGCGATCTCGGCCTCGCGGGTGCCTTCCTCGGGGGCGAAGGCCTGGTCGATCTGCCCGAGGAGCACGTAACGCATCTCGCGCACGACGTCGTCGGGCATGCCCTGCGCGTGCACGACGCCGTGGTGGAGCATCACGGCGCGGTCGCAGATCTCGCGCACCGTATCGAGCGCATGCGTGACGAGCACGATCGTGCGACCCTCCCGCTGGAACGTGCGCACCCGGTCGATGCACTTGGCCTGGAAGGCCTCGTCCCCGACCGAAAGCACCTCGTCGATCAGCAGGACGTCGGGGTTGACGTGCACGGCGACCGCGAACCCGAGCCGCACCAACATGCCCGATGAGTAGAACTTCACCTGGTTGTCCATGAACTCCTCGAGTTCGGCGAAGTCCACGATCTCCTCGTACGCCGCGTCCGTCTCCTTGCGCGTGAGGCCGAGGAACGACGCGTTCAGGTAGACGTTCTCTCGGCCCGTCAGCTCGGGGTGGAAGCCGGCGCCGAGCTCGAGCAGCGCCGCCAGTCGACCCCGCTGCCGCACGCTCCCTGAGGTGGGTCGCAAGATGCCCGCCACGATCTTCAACGTCGTCGTCTTGCCCGAGCCGTTGTGCCCGATCAGCCCCAGCGTCGAGCCCTGCTGCACATCGAACGACACGTCGCGGAGCGCCCAGAAGTCCTCGGCCTTCGAGCGCGAGGACAGCACGCGGGCCTTCAGCGAGGTGGGCTTGTCGCGGAACAGCTTGAACTTCTTCGAGACGCCGTGGACCTCGATCGCCGCGGTCACAACTCCTCCGCGAAGTCGCCCGACAAGTCGAAGAACCGTCCCCACGTGTACCGCATG
>JBDTYT010000013.1:0-30247 GCA_040005555.1 Actinomycetota bacterium
TCCCGAGGCGCCCGCCGGGCCGGAGCACCCGGTGCATCTCGGCGAAGACCGCGGGCTTGTCCGTCGACAGGTTGATCACGCAGTTCGAGATGATCACGTCCACGCTGCCGTCGGGGAGGGGCACCTCTTCCATGTACCCCTTCAGGAACTCCACGTTCCGGACGTCGGCCTCCGACGCGTTGCGCCGTGCCAGCTCGAGCATCTCATCGGTCATGTCCAGACCGAACGCCTTCCCGCTCGGACCGACGCGCCGGGCCGACAACAGGACGTCGATCCCGCCCCCCGAGCCGAGATCCAGGACCGTCTCGCCCTCGCGCAGCTCGGCGACCGCGGTCGGGTTCCCGCACCCGAGGCTCGCGAGGACGGCCGCCTCGGGCAGCTCGCCACGCTCGTTGGCCGCATAGAGATCCGCGCCGAGGCTGCCGCTCGCGGCGACGCCGCATGACGGATCGCAGCAGTCCGCCGAGACACCGTGCTCGAGGACGTTCAGCGCTGCCTGCTGGTACCACTCGCGGACCTGCTCCCGTGTCTCGCTCATACCGTCGCCTCCTCCATCGTGAAGATCGTGGCGAGACGCTTGAGCGCCTCACGGTTGATCGAGTAGAACGCCCACACTCCCCGCTGCTCGCGTTCGAGCAACCCCGCCGAGACCAACTTCTTGAGGTGGAAGCTGACCGTCGGCTGTGAGAGCTCCATCCCGGCGGTGAGGTCGCACACGCACACTGGCCCTGGTGCGTTCGCCAGCTGGTTCACGATCCGCACCCGGTTCGGGTCGCCCAGTGCCTTGAACACCTCGGCGGTCGTCTCGGCGTCGTCCTCGGACATGCTGGTAGCCCCGAGCGGCGTGCAGCACGCAGCCGGCGACTCGAGCACGTCCAGCTCTTTGATCATCTCCGCCGCCTCCAGGCTCTTTCATCGACTTCTATCGATGTCAGCCTAGCCTCCTTCATCGACGGATGTCAATGTCTCAGCGGGAGATCCGGTGCGGCAGGTGCAGAATGGGCGCGTGAGTGAAACCGAGGACTTCGTTCGGGTCTTGACCACCAGCTCGATCCCCGAGGGCTACCTCGCGAAGGCGCGTCTGGAATCGGAGGGCATCCGCGTGATGCTCAAGGGCGAGGCCGAGGGCCCGTACCGGATGGGTCCCGTGCACCTGTTCGTGCCCGCCGGGCTCGAGGTCCAGGCCCGCCTGGTGCTGGACTCCACGAACGCCGCGCCGAGTGGAGGATCCTCGGGCGAGGACGGCAACGAAGCGCTCGCCGACGAGGGGAACGGAGGGCAGTAGGCGGGCTCTACCGCTTGGAGAACTGCGGGGCCTTGCGAGCCTTCTTCAGACCGTACTTGCGACGTTCCTTCTCGCGCGCATCCCGGGTCAGGAACCCCTCGGCCTTCAGCTGCGGGCGAAGCTCGGGATCGATCTCGAGCAGCGCCCGAGCGATCCCCATGCGAAGCGCTCCGGCTTGACCGTTCACGCCACCGCCCTCGATCGAGGCGATGACGTCGAACTCCTTGTCGCGGCCGATCGAGCGGAGCGGAGCGCCGACGATCATGCGATGCGCGCGGGTGGTGAAGTAATCCTCGAGCGTGCGCCCATTGAGGGCGAAGCCGCCGGTTCCGGGCACCAGGCGAACCCGTGCCACGGCCTCCTTTCGCCGGCCGGTCGAGATCTTCACGTTCGTCGCCTGCGCCACCTACTCCTCCTTCTTCTTCCGGCGAACCGTGGTTTTCTTCGCCGTGGCGGCCTTCGGGGTCGCCGGCTTCGCGCTGGCGGCCTTCGAGGTCGCCCGCTTCGCGGTCGTCGCCTTCGAGCCCGCGGTCGTCTTGGCGGTCGTGGCTTTGGCGGTCGTGCGCTTGGCTGCTGGCTTCGCGGCCGGCTTCGCCGCGGTGGTCCGCTTCGCCGAGGAGCGCTTGGTAGCGGGAGCTGTGGGCTCGGGCTTCCTCGCCGGGGCGGTCTCGACCTTCGGCAGCCCCTGCCACTTCGGGATCTCGCCGAGCTTGAGTGTCTGTGGCTGCTGCGCTTGGTGCGGGTGCTCCGGGCCCGCGTAGACCTGGAGCTTGCGCAGCATCGCCCTGCCGAGCGAGTTCTTCGGCAGCATGCCGCGGATGGCCTTCTCGACGGCGAACACCGGCTTCTCTTCCAGCAGCTTGCCGTACTTCGTCGCCGTGAGTCCGCCGGGATAGCCCGAGTGCCGATACGAGATCTTCGTCTCGCGTTTGTTGCCGGTGATCTCCACGTCCTGGGCGTTGATCACGATGACGTGGTCGCCGGTGTCCATATGCGGGGCGAACATCGGCTTGTGCTTCCCCCGCAGGATGGCCGCGACCTCCGACGCCAGGCGTCCGAGCACCACGCCCCCGGCGTCGATGACGTACCAGCGGCGTTCGATGTCGCGCGGCTTCGGCGAGTAGGTCTTCATACGTGAAAGATGCCGGCCGGATCGGCCGACGGAGCCCATGCTACCTGCGGTTTCGCTCCCGCGTCAAAGCTCACGAGGGGTGCTAGGTCGGGATCATGAGGGCCAGGCCGAACGTGAGCACGAGCGCCGTGAGAGCCGGCTGAAATCTGGACTGAGGTGTGGCTTCGAACAGCCGTTGTCCGACGAGGAAGAACATCGCGGCCGCGAGGGTTGGCAGTGCCAGCCATAGCCACCACGTGATCATGACGTCGGTCGTGGCGATCAGGGTGACGAGCTGCACGATCGCCATGAGCCCGTAGGCGAAGGCGATGTGTTTGCGCACGTTCTCTTTGTCGTCGAACAGCGACCCGACGATCACCGTGAGGATCCCCCCACCGAGGTTCGACAAGCCGTGGACGACCCCGAGGGCGAAGGCGATGAGGAGCTTCGAGAGGTGGCGACGGACGAAGGTTTCGAGGCCCTCGCGCAGCCGTCGCACCGAGCGGAGCGCGGCGGTGATCACCAGCATCGCGCCGACGATCGGTTTGACGCTCACGGTCGAGCCTGCCGCGAGGATGACCACCGTGCCCACGAGTACGCCCGGAGCGGTGAACATGAGGAACCGCTTGTTCAGCGTGTCGAGGGGTCGAACGCCACCGGCCTTCCGCACCTGAAGGGCACTGATCAGGATGGAGCACGGCAAGAGGTAGGCGAGGATCTCCGAGAACGAGAAGCCGAGCAGGAGCAAGGTCGGAGTACCGAACACGAGCAGCCCGACACCGAAGATCGATTGGGCCGTCGCGAACAGGGCGACGACAATCAGGAGCTCGATCTCGGCATGGGCTGGCACAGACCCTCGATGCTAACGGTCGAGGTTCTCGCTGCCCACGGCACCCTGATCGATTCGGTGAGCGCGGTGGGGAGCCTCTTACTGCCGAGCTCCGTCGGTCGTGCCCGTCGTGGGGACCCAGAATTCGACGACGGTCCCTTGACCGGGACTGCTCTGCACGTTCCACCAACCTCCGGCGAGCTCTGCACGGCCCTTCATGGACGCAAGCCCGAGATGTCCCGGCAGATCGATCGAGTCCTGCGAAGTCGGGAAGCCGATCCCATCGTCTTGGATGCGAACGTGGATCCCGTCGTCGGAGGACTCGATGAGCATGTCGACCTTCGTCGCGTTGGCGTGCTTCCTCACGTTCGCGAGCGCCTCCTGAGCGATCCGGTAGCAGATCGCCCTCGCCTCTGGGGAGGGCTCGTCGGTGACCTGCTCATCGAGTGTCACCTCAACGCCGGCGTTCTCGGCAAGGAGCCTGAGGGATTCTCGGAGCACCGTCCGAAGGCTGCCTGGCCAATCGAGCGCACGCGGGTGGAGCTCGAACGCCAGGTTGCGCAAACGGGTTGTCGCGTCGGAGACCGCTTCCTCGAGCTCCGCCAGGGCCGTCTGTGCCGACTGTTCGTCGGGGATCTGATTGTGCAGGATGCCCAACCGGATCCCCACCGCCGTCATGCTCTGGATCGGGTCATCATGGATCTCGCGCGCGATCCGCAGACGCTCTTCCTCGTGCGCCGTGATCAGCGCCAACAGCAACCGTCGTCGCTCGCGATCGGTCTCCTCGACAAGCGCGAAGCTCTCGCGAAGCTCCTCCTCGGCCTTCAGCCTCTCGGTGATGCTTTCGACCATGGCGATCGCGTACGAGGGGTCATCGTTCTCATCCCGGATGAGCGAGACCGTGAGCTTGCCCCACACCGATCCGCCGTCGCTCTGGCGGAAGCGCGTCTCGATCTGGTAGCGGTCGCGCCGTCCGCGGACCAACCGCCCGAACAGGTCCAGATCCGCCTCGAGACCCTCCGGCTGCGTCAGCTTCTGGAATCGTTCCCGCCGGAGCTCCTCGGCCGAGCGCCCGAGCATGCCAAGGAGGGCGGAGTTCACCTCGACGTAGTTGCCGCTCATGTCGACGAGGGCGATCGGGATCACCGCGTCCCTGAAGACCGTCTCGAACGCCTGTTGGAGGTCGTCCCGCCGGGAGCCTTTGCCCGAGCCCCCGGGCCGATCTTTGGGTCCTTGGGTGGAGTTCATGCACCTGCCTTTCTCGTCCTCATCCACCCCCATGATAAGACAGACCGGTCTGTATGCCCAGAAGAGCAACCCTGAGCACCAGCGCAGAGCTCAAGCTAGACAGACCGGTTCTTCCGACGTAGCCTTGAGGTCATCGCGTGCGCAGGGGGCCGGGTGACCGAAGCGACCAGCCGCGGAAACGGTAGATCGGCCACGGGCGGGCCCACGAGCCCTCGTGAGCGCATCCTGGGGGCGTCCTCGGAGCTGTTCTCGCGTCTCGGCATCCAGGGTGTCGGCGTGGACACGATCATCGAACGAGCGGGCGTGGCGAAAGCCACCTTCTACAAGCACTTCCCATCGAAGGACGCCCTGGTGCTCGCCTGGCTGCGCGGCGACGCCCGCTGGTTGGACTGGTTCTCCGCGGAAGTGGAAGCGCGGACGGAGGCGCCTCTGGAGCGCCTCCTCGTGACCTTCGACGTGCTCGGCGAGTGGTTTCGGCAGGACGACTTCGAGGGCTGCCCCTTTCAGAACTCCATGTCGGAGATCCGCGACCCGAACCATCCGGCCCTTCAGGAGATCCGATCCTACGTAGAGGAGGTGCGTGCGTGGCTGGCGGTATCGACCGAGGCCGCCGGCCTGCGGGAGCCCGACGAGCTCGCATCGCAGATCAGGATCCTGGTTGCCGGCGCGATCTGGTTGGCATTCATGACGTCGTCCTCGGCCCCTGCCGCGACAGCTCGGGCGGCGACCCTCGAGCTCCTGTCCGCCCGACTCGGCGTGACTCGCCAGGTGGTGGAGGAACGCATCAACGCCGGTCGAAAGACCAGCGATACGGACTAGAGTTCGGTCACGCTGATGCCGATAGGCCCGGATCTCCAGGTGCTTGGAGGGAGCTCGGTTTTGGGACCACACCGCCATCCCGATGTGATCGCCGGCATCTCCCTGATCGCCGCCAAGGGCGGCAAAGGCGCCGAGGTGGACATCGGTTCGATCCTCGGCTACATCCTGGTGGGGATCGTGGTCGGGGTGCTCGCCCGCCTGCTGGTTCCCGGCCGGAGTCGGATCGGGATCATCGGCACGATCGTCGTCGGGGTGATCGGCGCGATCGGCGGCGGATGGCTCGCGGGGGCTGTGTTCCCCGAGACCGCCGGAGTGGACTGGGTCGCCTCGATCCTCGTCGCGGTGGTGCTGGTACTGCTGCTCAAAGCCGCCTCGAAGCGGCGCTTCCTCTAAGGGCGCACGCCGGCCGAGATCACCCCCGCCGGCCGTACACCACGCGCTCGAGCGTGAGCCCGAGCGCCGGTGCCATCTGAGGAGTCCTCGACCGATCGCGCGCGGCCAGCATCGACACCACACCATCCGGCTCGAGCCGCCCCGCCCCGACGACGACCAGCGTTCCGACGAGCGCCCGCACCATCTGATGCAAGAACGCCGTCGCTCGAACCGAGATCTCCACCCGCTCTTCGTCTCGGCTCACCGTGAGGCGCTCGATCCGCCTCGTGGTCGACCCGTCGTTGGGCGGCCGGCGGCAGAACGACGCGAAGTCATGCTCCCCTACGAGGGACGCCGCACCGGCTCGCATCCGCGGCACCGACAAGCCCCCCTCGCGATGCCACACCCACCGAGCCGAGAACGGATCCGCGAAGGACCCCGTATCGATCCGATACCGATACTCCCGAGCCGTGGCCGAGAACCGAGCATCGAACCCATCCGGAGCGGACCGAGCATCCGTCACCACGACCTCAGGTCCGAGCATCGAGTTCAACTGCCGCTGCAACCGATCGAGGTCATCCAGATCCGCATCGAAGGAAACGACCTGCCCCCGAGCATGCACCCCGGCATCCGTCCGCCCCGCAACCGAGAGTCGAGGCAAGCCGCCCAGCACCTGTTGCAACGCAGTCTCGACAACGCCAGCAACGGTCCGCTGCCCCGGTTGCCGAGCCCACCCCCGAAACGAAGTCCCGTCATACGCCAACGTGAGCCGCACAACGGTCATCGGTTCTGTGCCTTTTGGTGACCGCAGTGTGGACCGCTGTGGCTACGGACAGGCCGGCGGGGGCGCCGAGCGGGGTAGGGGATGTCATGCCAAGCGGAGCGCCCCCGCCGGCCCACCCCCGCAACCAAAGGGAACGACCTAAACCCCTTCGATCTCCTGAACCAACTCGATCCGAGCCATCGGGGCCGCGTCCCCCGCTCGAGGACCGAGCTTCAGGATCCGCGTGTACCCGCCAGGCCTCTCAGCGTACCGAGGCCCGATCTCCGAGAAGAGCTTGTGCACCACGTCCCGGTCGGGGATGACCTTGAGCACCTCGCGCCGCGCCGCCACGTCGCCCTTCTTGGCGAACGTGATGAGCTTCTCCGCGAGCGGGCGCACGGCCTTGGCCTTCGCCTCGGTCGTCTTGATGCCCTCGTTCACGAAGAGCTGCGCGGCCAGGCCCGAGAGCAGGAGCCGCTGATGAGCGGGGTTCGACCCGAGCCGAGGACCCTTCTTGGGCTGCGGCATCGCCTACTCTTCCCGCAACCCGAGACCGAGCTCTTCGAGCTTGGCCTTCACCTCGTCGATCGACTTCTGCCCGAAGTTACGGATGTCCATCAGCTCGGCCTCGGACTTCTCGACGAGGTCCCCGACCGTGTTGATGCCCTCGCGCTTCAGGCAGTTGTAGGAACGCACCGACAGGTTCAGCTCCTCGACCGTGATGCCGTAATCCGACGGCAACGACTCGTCCTCGGCGGGGCCCACGGTGACGCTGGTCGCCTCGGCGAGCTCGGAGAACAGGTTCACTAGCTCGAGGAGCGTGCCGCCGGCCGAGGCCACCGCCTCGCGTGGCGAGATGGAGCCGTTGGTCTCGACGTCGAGGATCAGCCGGTCTCGGTCGGTCATCTGCTCGACGCGGGTGTTCTCCACCGTGTACGACACCCGGCGAACCGGCGAGAAGATCGAGTCGACCGGGATCACGCCGATCGGGTCCCGCGGCTTCTTGTTCTTGTCGGCCATGCGATACCCGACCCCGCGCTCGGCGGTCATCTCCATCTCGAGCGACCCGCCCTTGCCGATGGTCGCGATGTGCAGATCGGGGTTCAAGATCTCCACACCCGCCGGCGGGGCGATGTCCCCGGCGGTGACCTCACCGGGCCCTTTCGCCTTGAGGTACACGGTGACCGGCTCGTCCGCCTCGCTGCGGATCACGAGCTCCTTGAGGTTCAAGATGATGTCGGTGACGTCCTCGGTGACCTTCGGGACGGTCGAGAACTCGTGCAACACGCCCTCGATGCGCACCGAGCTGATCGCGGCCCCCGGGATCGACGACAGCAGCGTGCGCCGCAGCGAGTTCCCGACGGTGTAGCCGAATCCTGGCTCGAGCGGCTCGATGATGAACTTGGAGCGCGTCGTGTTGACGCCCTCCTCTGAGATCTGTGGTCTGGCGACGATGAACAACGGACTACCTCCTCCCGCGGGGGATCATCCAATCCTTCCCCGCGGCTCTACGGCCCGCTCGACAACGGGCCGGCCCGGCGCGCGCTAGACGCGCCGGCGCTTCTTGGGCCGGCACCCGTTGTGGGGCACCGGCGTCACGTCCTGGATACCCGCGACTTCGAGACCCGTCGCGGCGAGCGAGCGGATCGCGGTCTCACGGCCGGATCCCGGACCCTTTACGAACACATCCACCTTCTGCACCCCGTGCTCCTGCGCCTTGCGGGCGGCCGCCTCGGCCGCGAGCTGCGCCGCGAACGGAGTCGACTTGCGCGAGCCCTTGAAGCCCACGTTGCCGGCGCTCGCCCAGCTGAGCGTGTTGCCCTGCAGGTCCGTGATGGTGACGATGGTGTTGTTGAACGTCGACTTGATATGCGCCTGCGCGTGCACGACGTTCTTCTTCTCTTTCTTGCGGACCTTCTTCGCCTTCGGCTTCGCCACCTGTCGGACCTCCCCTACTTCTTCGTGGCCTTCTTCTTGCCGGCCACGGTCTTGCGCGGGCCCTTGCGTGTCCGCGCGTTCGTGTGGGTGCGCTGCCCGCGCACCGGGAGGCTCCGGCGATGCCGAACCCCTTGGTAACAGTTGATCTCGATCTTGCGCTTGATGTCTTGGGCGACCTCTCGGCGAAGGTCTCCTTCGACCTTGTAGGTGCGGTCGATGTAATCGCGGATCCTGGAGACCTCGTCCTCGGACAGATCGCGCACCTTCGTCCCGCCGTCGAGCCCCGTGCCCTTCACGATCTCGTTGCCGCGGGTCTCACCGATCCCGTAGATGTACCGGAGGGCGATATCCACCCGCTTGTCGCGGGGAAGGTCGACGCCTGCGATTCGAGCCACGCTGCTCCTCCTCTAGCCCTGACGCTGCTTGTGTCGTGGGTTCGAACAGATGACACGGATGGTCCCACGCCGGCGGATCACCTTGCACTTCTCACACATCTTCTTCACCGAAGGCCGAACCTTCATCTCACACCTTTACTTGTAGCGGTACACGATCCTGCCGCGCGTCAGGTCGTACGGCGACAGCTCTACGAGCACCCGGTCCCCCGGCAAGATCCGGATGTAGTGCATCCGCATCTTGCCCGAGATGTGGGCCAGTACTGGGTGTCCGTTCTCGAGGGTGACCCGGAACATGGCGTTGGGAAGCGGCTCGGTGACGGTTCCCTCGACCTCGATCGCATCCTTCTTCGGCACGCTCCGGGTGATCCTCGCTCACGGACGCAGCCGACTCACCCGCAGGCGAGCCGGAACCGCCCCCGGACGGGGGCGGACCGACAGTATAGGGCCGTGCCTGCTCGAGCGTCCACGGAGCCAACGGTTGACGGGCAACCTCAAGCACCCCTATCCTACTTTCCGATAGTAGGAACGTAGGAACTTCCACCCACGGGAGGCATCCCAGCCATGTCCATGTCGATCATGAGGAGCAAGGGCCAGATCACGCTTCCCCAAGAGATCCGCGAAGCCGCCCAGCTCGAGGAGGGCGATCCAGTGAAGGTCGAGGTGACCGCTGAAGGGATCATCATCTTGCGTCCTCAGAAGATGGTCGACGCATCGCAAGCCTGGTTCTGGACACCGGAGTGGCAGGAGGGCGAGGCCGCTGCTTCCGCTGACATCGCAGCAGGCCGAACAACTCGTCACATGTCGAACGAGGAGTTCCTCGCCTCGTTGGGCGAATGACTCCGCCCTGTGCCGACGCACGAAGAGGCTGCCCAGTTCTGGCGTGATTGGAAACGCCTTTCCCCGGGTTCACAGCGGCGATTCCGGGAGGCCGTGAAGAAGTTCTTCGAGGACCTCGAGACGCTTCCCCGGGGACGCTTCCGAGGCAGCCTTCGGGTGAAGCGCATGCAAGGTGCCGAGGGGATCTTCGAGATGACCTGGGAGCCGGAGGATGGTCGCGCCACGTTCGAATACGGCGAGGAACTTGTCGCAGGCGACCCCCACATCATCTGGCGGCGGATCGGTGGGCACGACATCTTCGCGAGCCCATAGGCGGCCTCGATATTTCAGCTCCGAGTCGTCAGGACCTCGTGGCCGTCCTCGGTCACGGCGATGGTGTGCTCGAAGTGGGCCGAGAGCGAGCCGTCGGCCGTGACGACGGTCCAGTCGTCGGCCAGCACTCGGGTCTCCCATCCGCCGAGGTTCACCATGGGCTCGACGGCGATCACCAGACCGGGCTTCATGGCGGGCCCCCGGCCGGGCGGACCGTAGTTCGGGATCTGAGGGTCCTCATGGAGCGCTCGGCCCACCCCGTGGCCGACGTACTCCTTGACGACCTCGAACCCGGCGCCGACGGCCACCTGCTCCACGGCGTGCGAGATGTCGCTGAGATGGCCGCCCGGCCGGATCTGCGAGATGCCGGCCTCGAGGGCCTCCTCGGTCACGCGCACGAGCTTCTCGGCCTCGGCCGAAGGAGCCTGCCCACCCACGAACACCGTGACGGCCGAGTCGGCGTGGAAGCCTTCCCAGATCGCCCCGAAGTCGAGCGAAAGGAGGTCGCCCACATTCAGCACGCGTTTGGGTGAGGGGATCCCGTGGACGATCTCCTGGTTCAGCGAGGTGCAGATCGTGGCGGGGAAGCCTCGGTAGCCCTTGAAGGACGGCACGGCGTGCTGCTCGAGGATGTAGCGCTCCGCGACGGCGTCGAGGTCGGCGGTGCTCTTGCCGGGGGCGACCGCGGCCAGCACGCGCTCGATGGTGCCCGCGACGATGCGCCCGGCCACGCGCATCTTGTCGATCTCATCCGCGGACTTGTAGATGATCACGACCCCCTCACGTCCAGTTCACGTCGAGCAGGTCGGCGATGGCCTCGATGGTACGGTCGGCCACGACCTCCTCTTTGGACTCGGCGTCGATGTCGCGGAGGAGGCCCCGCTCCCAGAAGTACAGGACGAGCGGCTTCGTCTGGCGGTGGTAGACCTCGAGCCGGCGAAGGATCGTTGCTTCGTCGTCGTCGACGCGGTTCGTGAGCTCGTGCCCGCACACGTCGCAGATACCGCTGACCCGCGGGGGCTTGAACTCGAGGTTGTACGAGCGCTTGCAGTTCGGGCACACCAATCGCGCCATGAGCCGCTTCACGGCCATCGCATCGCTGATCTTGAAGTTCAACACGGCCGAGAGCGGCCGTCCCAACTCGGCGAGGCGCGTCTCGAGGTCCTGAGCCTGGGGCACGGTCCGAGGGTAGCCGTCCAGGATGAAGCCCTCGCGGCTATCGGGCTGCTCGAGCCGGTCGAGGATCATCTCGGTGGTCACGTCGTCGGGCACGTACTCACCGCGGTCGACGTACTCCCGGGCGGCTTGCCCGAGCGGCGTCTCGTTCGCGATGTGCTCTCGGAAGATGTCACCGGTGGCGATCACGGCGAGCGCATAGCGTTCGGCCAGCCTACGGGCCTGGGTCCCCTTTCCCGCGCCGGGCGGCCCCAGGAGGATGATCCGCATCGCGACCTACTTCAGGAAGCCCTCGTAGTGACGCATGAGGAGCTGGGACTCCAGCTGCTTCATGGTCTCGAGCGCGACGCCGACCGTGATGAGCAGCGAGGTCCCACCGAACGGGAACTGCTGGATCACCCAGAAGGCGAACACGATCGACGGGATGAGCGCGATGGCGGCCAGGAACATGGATCCGGGGAGCGTGATCCGCACGAGCACCGAGTTCAGGTAGTCGGCCGTGGGCGGTCCCGGCCGGATGCCCGGGATGAACCCGCCGTACTTGCGCAGGTTGTCCGCCGTATCGACCGGGTTGAACGCGATCGCCGTGTAGAAGTACGCGAAGAAGATGACGAGCAGCCCGTAGATGATCATGTACATCGGGTCGCGCTGGTTCGTGACGTGGTTGCTGATGAAGTTCGTGAACCACCCCGCGTGGTAGACGCTCGCCAGCAGCGTCGGGAAGTACAGGACCGAGCTGGCGAAGATGATCGGGATGACGCCGGCCTGGTTCACCTTGAGCGGGATGTAGGTGCTGCCGCCCGCGGTCATGCGGCGGCCCACCACACGTTTCGCGTACTGCACCGGGATCCGGCGCTGGCCCTGCTCGATGAAGATGACGGCGACGATGATCGCCAGCCCGATGAACAGCACGACGATGAACTTCGTCTGGCCGCCCTGGAGCAAGATCGCGCGACCCTCCTGCGGGAGCCGCGAGATCACGCTGGCGAAGATGAGGATCGACATCCCGTTCCCGATGCCGCGTTGGGTGATGAGCTCGCCCATCCACATGATCGTGGCCGTGCCGGCGGTCATCACCAGCACGATGAGCGCGATGTTCGGAGCGGTGAACTGCCCCGCCGGGAAGATGTCGACGCCGCCGAGCTGTGAGGACTTGGAGTGGAACAGGAACACGAGGCCGGTCGACTGCAGCAGCGCCAGGACGACCGTGACGTAGCGGGTCGTCTGGTTGATCTTCTTGATCCCGGACTCGCCCTCCTTCTGCCACGCCTCGAGCTTGGGGATCACGACCGTGAGGAGCTGCATGATGATCGAGCTGGTGATGTACGGCATGATGCCGAGCCCGAACACGGCCATGCGCGTGAGCGCCCCGCCCGAGAACAGGTCGATGAACGCGAGGAACCCGCCCTGGCCCTGCGACTTGAGCGCGTCCTGCAGCTTGCCGATGTCGACGACGGGGACCGGCACGTGCGAACCGAGGCGGTACACGGCGATGATGAACAGCGTGAAGAGGATCTTCTTGCGGAGGTCGGGGACCTTGAAGGCGTTGACGAAGGCTCTGAGCACGAGGTCCCGATTCTACCCCGTCAACCGATGATCTCGGCCGTGCCTCCGGCCTGCTCGATCTTCGCTTTCGCGGCGGCCGAGAACGCGTGCGCTCGTACGACGAGCGCCTTGTCGAGCTCGCCTCGCGCGAGCACCTTCACCCGGCGGCTCTTGTGCACCAGACCGTGCGCCGCGAGCTTCGCGGGGTCGACGTCGCCGTCGAAGTACTGTGCGAGCGTCGCGACGTTCACCACCGCGAACGCATCGCGGTTCGGGTTCTTGAAGCCCTTCAGCTTCGGGATGCGGCGCTGCAACGGCATCTGGCCGCCCTCGAAGCCGATCTTCGGGTTGTGCTTGGCGAGGTAGCCCTTCGTGCCGCGGCCCGCGGTCTTGCCTCGCCTGCCGGCTCGGCCCCGACCGACTCGCACCTTGTCCTTCTTGGCGCCGGGCGCGGGTTTGAGGTGATGGAGCTTCACTCCGACACCTCCTCGACGCGCACGAGGTGGTGCACCTTCGCGATCATGCCCCGGACGCTCGGGCTATCGGTCTTGACCACCGAATCGTGCATGCGATGCAGGCCGAGCCGCCGCACCGTGGACTTCTGGTCCTTGGGCCGGTCGATGAGGCTGCGGATCTGCGTGACCTTCAGTTTGCTCACCTGCGGCCACCTCCGTACCGGTTCGCCCCGGCGCCTTCCGCCTGGTCGGAATAGACCTCCTCGAGCTTGGCGGCCCGCGTCGCCTGCAGGCGCTCCTGGGCCGCGTTCACTCCGTCGATCATCGGTTTGGGCGCGACCTGGTGCACCTGTCGCTCCCTGAGCTTCGCGACCTGCTCGGGGCGCTTCAGCGACTTCAAGCCGGACATAGCGGCCTTGACGATGTTGATGGCGTTCGAGGAGCCCATCGATTTCGAGAGGATGTCCTTGATGCCGGCGCACTCGACGAGCGCACGCACCGGTCCGCCGGCGATCACACCCGTGCCCGGCGCGGCGGGCTTCAGCAGCACCACGCCGGCGCCGTCCTCGCCCGTGACCTGGTGCGGGATCGTGGTGCCCATCATCGGCACCTCGAACATCTTGCGTTTGGCCTCCTCGACGCCCTTGGCGATGGCCGCCGGCACCTCCTTGGCCTTGCCGTAGCCGAGGCCCACGCGACCGGCGCCGTCACCGACCACCACGAGCGCGGCGAACGAGAAGCGCCGACCGCCCTTCACGACCTTGGCCACCCGGTTGATCGAGATGACCCGCTCCTCGAAGATGCTCTTCTCGCCTTGGTTGTCGTAGCGTCGCATCAGATCTGCAGTCCCTTCTCCTTCGCACCCTCGGCGAGCGCGGCGACGCGCCCGTGGAACTGCCGCCCACCGCGATCGAAGACGACCCGATCCACACCGGCGGCCTTCGCGCGCTCGGCGATGAGCTCGCCCACGGCCTTCGCCGAATCGTGCTTGCCAGCCGGCGCCTTCAGCTCCTTGTCCGACGCCGAGGCGATGGTGCGGCGCGACTCGTCATCGATCAGCTGGGCGTAGATGTGCCGGTTCGACCGGTACACGGCCAGGCGGGGACGCTCGGGCGTGCCAGCGACCTTCTTGCGGACCCGGGCGTGGCGGCGCACGAGCGCCGCGCGCTTCGTCTTGGCTTCCATCACGCGCTCCCCTTGGCGGCCTTGCCGGCCTTCTTGCGGACGAACTCGTTCTCGTAGCGGATGCCCTTGCCCTTGTACGGCTCGGGCTTGCGGATCTTGCGGATGTTCGCGGCGACCTCGCCCACCTGCTGCTTGTCGTTGCCGCGCACCACGATCTGAGTCGGCGTCGGGACCTCGAACTCGATGCCCTCCATCGCGGGCACCGTGACCGGGTGCGAGTAGCCGACGGCGAGCTCGAGGGCCTTGCCCTTCAGCGACGCTCGGTAACCGACCCCGACGATGGCCAAGCGCTTCTCGTAGCCCTTCGTGACGCCCTCGACCATGTTCGCGATCAGGGTGCGCGTGAGCCCGTGCAGGCTGCGGTGGAAGCCCTCATCGCTGGGGCGCTCGACCCGGATGACCCCGTCCTCCTGGACGACCTTCATCTCGGTGTGCAGCCGCTGCGACAGGCTCCCGCGAGGCCCCTTCACGGTCACGAGGGCGTCGTCGCCGACCTTGACGTCGACGCCGCTCGGGATCTCGATGGGTTGTCTGCCGATCCGACTCATGCGTTCCTCACCACACGTAGGCCAGGACCTCGCCGCCGATCCCCTTGCGGGAGGCGTCGCGGTCGGTCATCACACCGTGGGACGTCGAGACGATGGCGATCCCCAGGCCCCCGAGCACGCGGGGCAGCTGGTGCCGGCCCGAGTACAGGCGTCGTCCCGGCTTGCTCACGCGCTTGAGGCCGCTGATCGCCCGCTCGCGCTTCGCGCTGTACTTCAGGTGAACGCGGAACACGCGATCGAGACCCTCGCCCTCCGGCTCGAACCCGGTGACGAAGCCCTCGGTCTCCAAGATCCGCAGGATGGCCTCGTTCATCTTCGAGGCCGGAACCGGCAGGTCCTCCTTGAAGGCCAGGTTCGCATTGCGGATCCGCGTGAGCAGGTCCGCGATCGGATCCGAGACGTTGGTCGCGAGTCTCACCATGAGGCCTTCGTCACCCCCGGTAGCTCGCCGGCGTGCGCGAGCTCGCGGAAGCAGATCCGGCACAGCATGAACTTGCGGTATACGGCCCTCGCGCGGCCGCAGCGACGGCAACGCGTGTACTCCTGCACCTTGTACTTGTGCCGGCCTTCTTGTTTGTTGATCAGTGCCTTCTTCGCCATATCCCTACCTCACGAGGCCGCCGCGCTCACCGCCGGCGCTCCCTCGAAGGGGAAGCCGAGCGCGATGAGTAGGGCTCTGCCTGCGTCGTCGTCGGTCGCGGTGGTCACCACCGTGATATCCATGCCGCGGACCTTTGCCACCTTGTCGTAATCGATCTCCGGGAAGATGAGCTGTTCGGTCAGGCCCAGCGTGAAGTTCCCGTGGCCGTCGAACGCCTTGGGGTTCAGCCCTCGGAAGTCCCGGATCCGGGGGATCGCGATCGTCACGAGACGGTCGATGAACTCCCACATCCGGTCGCCCCGCAACGTGACCTTCGCCCCGATCGCGGAACCCTCCCGCAGCTTGAATCCGGCGATCGACTTTCGGGCCTTCGTGATCACGGCCTTTTGGCCCGTGATCGTCTGGAGGTCCTCGACGGCGGTCTCCAGCATACGGCCGTCCTTGAGGGCCTCGCCAACGCCCATGTTGATGGTCACCTTCTCCAGGCGCGGGACCTGCATCGGGTTCGACAGATCGAGTTCGCGCTGGAGCCTCGGGACGACGTCCTCGCGATACCGGGCCTTCAGCCGGGCCGAGTAGGTCTTCGCGTCGCTCATAGCTCCGCCTCGCATTTGCGGCAGATGCGAACCTTCGAGCCGTCAGCCTGAACCAGGTGACCGACGCGCGTGGGCTGACCGCACGAGCGGCACACGAGCTGGACGTTCGAGATGTCGATGAACAACTCGGTGTCCATGATGCCGCCCTGCTGCAGCTGCTGGCCCGACGCCGACCGCTTTCCCGAGGTCCGCTGGTGCTTCTTGGCCATGGCGGCCCCCTCGACCAGGATGCGGCCCTGGCTCGGCTGCACGCGGATGACTCGACCGGTGTGACCGCGGCTCTTGCCGGCCATCACCCGAACGGTGTCGTCCTTCTTGATGTCCACACCCGGCATCTACAACACCTCCGGAGCGAGCGAGATGATCTTCATGAACCGCTTCTCGCGCAGCTCGCGCGCGACGGGCCCGAAGATGCGCGTTCCCCGCGGGTTGCGCTGGTCGTTGATGAGCACGACGGCGTTGTCGTCGAACCGGATGTAGGAGCCATCCGACCGGCGGCGCTCCTTCGCGGTGCGCACGACGACGGCCTTCACGACCTCGCCCTTCTTCACGCCGCCGCCGGGGAGCGCATCTTTCACGGAGCCGACGATGACGTCGCCAACCCGCGCGTAGCGCTTGCCGCTGCCGCCGAGCACGCGGATGCACAGGACCTCTTTGGCCCCCGTGTTGTCCGCCACCTTGCAGCGCGTCTCCTGCTGGATCACCGGTCGCTCTCGCTCCTACTTCGCCCGCTCGACGATCTCGACCACGCGCCAGCGCTTGGTCTTCGACAGCGGACGGGTCTCCATCACTCGGACGGTGTCGCCCACGTGCGCGTCGTTGCTCTCGTCGTGCACGGCGAGCTTGTTCGAACGCCTCACCGTCTTTTGGTAGAGCGGGTGCCGCACCTTGCGGTCGATCTGCACCAGCACGGTCTTGTCCATCTTCTCGGACACGACGACACCGGTCCGAACCTTCCGGGCGCTCCGCTCGGCACTTTTTGCTTGTTCGCTCATGTTGTTTCCTTCTTCTTCTCTCTCCGAAGGCGGCCTCGCTTCGCGACGCCACCTTCGGGGGCTACCGCTTCGCTGCTTGAGCCCTCTTCGCTGCCGTCCATGGCCTCGGTGGTCCGGCTCGCTTCGTGCTCGGCGAGCACCTCCTCGGCGTGCTCGGCCGCTTCCTCGTCCAACGGGGTGGCGGATATCACGGCTTCGATCTCGTCGAGCTCGCGCTCGATGTGGCGCTCGCGCAGGACCGTGAGGATGCGCGCCACCTCGTGGCGCACGTCCTTGATCCGCATCGGGTTGTCGAGCTGCCCCGTCGCGAGCTGGAACCGCAGGTTGAACAGCTCCTCCTTCAGCGACTCGAGCCGCTCGACGAGCCCATCGTCGGGCAGGTCGCGGATCTCCTGGATCTTGTTCATTGGCCGCTCCCGGCTCGCATGACGAACTTGGACCGGATCGGCAACTTGTGCGCGGCGCGCAGCATGGCCGAGCGCGCGAGCTCCTCGGTGACGCCGGCGAGCTCGAACATCACACGTCCTGGCTTCACGACGGCCACCCATCCCTCGGGGTTGCCCTTGCCCGAGCCCATGCGGGTCTCGGCGGGCTTCTTCGTGACGGGCTTGTCCGGGAAGATGTTGATCCACACCTTGCCGCCGCGGCGGATGTGCCGCGTGATCGCCACGCGGGCCGCCTCGATCTGACGGTTCGTGATCCATGCGGCCTCGAGCGCCATGAGGCCGTAGTCGCCGAAGTTCACCTCGCCGCCGCCCCTCGCGCGGCCGCGCCGGCGTCCTCGATGCACCTTGCGGTGCTTGACCTTCTTCGGAGCGAGCATCAGGCCTGGGCCTCCCCGTTGCCGCTCGGATCGGTCGAGGTCTCGGTCTCGGGCTCCGCGGGTGTTTCGACGGCGTCGGCCTCGACGGCGTCGGCCTCGACGACCTCGGCCTCGGCCAGCGTGTCCGCAGTGGCCGGCTCGGCGGGTGTCTCCGCCTCCGGCTCCGCGGGCTCGACGGTGACGACGGGGGTCTCGGGCTCAGTGGCCGTCTCCAGGACGTCCTTATCGTCGGTGATGAGGGCCCCAGTGGAGGCTCCGCCCCCGCTCGAGACCTGCGCGAGCGCGCGAGCTCGCAGGCGCGTGGTCTCCTGCTCGGCGACCGGGATCTCGTCACCGTGGTAGACCCAGACCTTCACGCCGATCTGGCCGAACGTGGTCTTGGCCTCGGCCGTGCCGAAGTCGATCCGCGCGCGCAGCGTGTGCAGCGGCACGCGACCTTCGCGGTACCACTCGCGGCGGGACATCTCGGTGCCGCCCAGGCGGCCGCCGCACTGAACCCGCACGCCGAGGGCGCCCGAGCGCATCGCGGTCTGCACGGCCCGGCGCATGGCGCGGCGGAACGAGACCCGTCCCGCCAGTTGCTCGGCGACGCCCTGCGCGAGCAGCGTGGCGTCGGTCTCGGGGCGGGACTCGCTGGCGGCCGAGTTCATGTCCTCGACCTTCACGTCGACGCGCTTCTTCGTCACGCGCTCGATGTCCTTGCGGATGCGGTCCACCTCGGCCCCCTTGCGGCCGATCACGATCCCCGGGCGAGCGGTGCGGATGTACACCCACACCTGGTCGCCCTTGCGCTCGATGTCGATGCTCGAGATGCCGGCGCGCGACAGGCGACGCTTGATGTGCTTGCGGATCCAGATGTCCTCGTGCAGGGACTCGGCGTAGTCGCGCCCGGCGTACCAGTTGGACTTCCAGGGGTAGATGACCCCCAGGCGGAATCCGTACGGGTTGACCTTGTGACCCACTAGAGATCCTCTCCCAACGACTTGACGACCAGCGTGATGTGCGAGGTGCGCTTGCGTACGCGCGCGGCCCGACCGTACGCGCGGGGACGGAACCGCTTCAGCGTGGGTCCCTCGTCCACCCACGCTCTGTCAACGATGAGGTTCTGGGGCACGACGCCCGGGTTCTGCTCGGCGTTGGCTACGGCGGAGTTCAGCGCCTTCTCGATGGTCCTGGAGGCCGACAGCGGCGAGAAGCGCAGGATGCGCCGAGCCTCCTCGACCTGATGCCCGCGGACGAGGTCGATCGCCCGACGAGCCTTCGTCGGCGTGATCCGCACGTATCTCACCGTGGCGCGTGCTTCCATCGTTACCTCGCGGTGCTCGAGCGCTCCGCCCGCGCGTGTGCGCGGAACATGCGCGTTGGCGCGAACTCGCCCAGCTTGTGTCCCACCATCGATTCGGAGATGTAGACCGGCACGTGCTTTCGCCCGTCGTGCACGGCGATCGTGTGGCCGACCATCTCGGGCACGATCGTCGAGCGACGCGACCAGGTGCGCACGACCTTCTTGTCGTTCTTCTTGTTCATCTCGGCGATCTTGATCATGAGGTGGTCGTCGATGAACGGCCCCTTCTTGATACTCCTGGCCATCAGCCACGCCCCTTCCCGCGGCGGCGAACGACGTAGCGGTTCGACGCCTTCTTCTTCTTGCGCGTGCGGCCTTCCTTCTTGCCCCACGGCGACGTGGGGTGGCGGCCGCCCGAGGACTTGCCTTCCCCCCCGCCGAGCGGGTGGTCCACCGGGTTCATGGCCACACCGCGGACCGAGGGACGTTTGTTCAACCAGCGGCTGCGACCGGCCTTGCCGAGCTGGATCAGCTCGTGTTCCGCGTTGCCCACCTCGCCCACCGTGCCCTTGCACGTGGCCTCGACCAGCCGCATCTCGCCCGAGGGCAACCGCAGCGTGGCGAAGGCACCTTCCTTGGCAACGAGCTGGATGCTGGCGCCGGCCGAGCGAGCCATCTTCGCGCCGCCGCCGGGCTTCAGCTCGACCGCGTGCACGACAGTCCCGACCGGGATGTTGCGGAGCGGGAGCGCGTTGCCGGGCCGGATGTCCGAGCCCTCGCCCGACACCAGGGTGTCTCCGACGGAGATCCCCTGCGGTGCAAGGATGTAGCGCTTCTCCCCGTCGGCGTAGTGCAGCAGCGCGATGCGCGCGCTCCGGTTCGGGTCGTACTCGATGTGGGCCACCTTGGCCGGGATGCCGTCCTTGTTCCGACGGAAGTCGATCACGCGGAAGCGTTGCTTGTTGCCGCCGCCCTGGTGCCGCATGCTGATGCGTCCCTTGTTGTTGCGGCCGCCCTTCTTGCCACCCTTGGCGACGAGGGACTTCTCAGGCGTGGACCGCGTGATCTCGTCGAATCCGGACACGCTGCCGCCGCGTCGTCCCGGCGTCGTCGGCTTGTACTTGCGAACGGTCATGGCCTATTTCCCCGCCTCGAAGATCTCGATCGAGTCGCCCTCGGCGAGGGTGACGATCGCGCGCTTCTGGTCGGCTCGCTTCCCTTGCGTGAAGCGACGGCGCTTCACCTTGCCCTTGCGGTTCAGCGTGTTCACCGAGGTCACGCGGACGTTCCAGATCTTCTGGATGGCCTCCTTGATCTCGGTCTTGTTCGAGCGCGGGTCGACCAGGAACGTGTACGTGTTCCGCTCGAGCCCGCCATAGGACTTCTCGCTCACGACCGGGCGGATGATGACGTCGCGTGCGGTCTTCATGCCCCGGCCTCCTTGCCCTCGAGCGTGTCGAGCGCGGTCTGCGTGAAGAGCACTCGGTCGGCCACGATGACCTCGTACACGCCGAGGCTCTTCGCGAACGCGATCCGGATACTCGGCATGTTGCGGAAGGACTTCTCGACCGCACCGGTCTCCGACGGCGAAGGCAGTACGAGCAAGACCTTCCCCTGCAGCTCGAGCGCCCCGAGCACCTCGGCCGCCTCCTTCGTCTTCGGCGCCTCGAACGCGAGGTCCTCGACGACGGCGAGCTTGCCCGACTGCAACGCGTCGGTGAGCGCCGAGCGCAACGCGCCGCGCTTCATCTTCTTGTTCACGCGCATGTCGTGTGAGCGCGGCTGCGGACCGTGTGCCACCCCGCCGCCGGACCACTGCGGCGCGCGGATCGATCCCTGGCGCGCCCGGCCGGTGCCCTTCTGGCGCCACGGTTTCTTGCCACCGCCCCGAACCTCGCCGCGGGTCTTCGTCGAGTGCGTGCCGCGACGGATCGAGGCGAGACCCGCCAGCACCACCTGGTGCATCAGTGGCACGCTGACCTTGGCCTCGAACAACTCGGCCGGCAAGTCCCGGTCGGCGACCTTCTTCCCGGCGGCGGAGAGCACGGGGACGGCTGCCACCTAGGCCCCCTTCCCCGCGGGTGCCTTCACGGCCGAGCGGATCATGACGAGCCCGCCGTCGGGGCCCGGGACCGCGCCCCGGATCAGCAGGAGGCTCCGCTCCGGATCGGCCCGCACCACCTCGAGGTTCAAGATCGTCACGCGCTCGTTCCCCATCTGGCCGGCCATCCGCATGCCCTTGAACACACGCGAGGGCGTGGCGCACGCGCCGATGGCGCCCGGCGAGCGGTGCTTGCGTTGCGTGCCGTGGCTGCTCGACAGACCGCCGAAGCCGTGGCGCTTCATCACGCCCGCGAACCCCTTGCCCTTGGAGACGCCGACGACATCGGCGCGCTCCCCCGCCTCGAACACGTCGGCCTTGATCTCCTGGCCGGGCTCGTAGGAGGACGCGTCGTCGGTGCGGAGCTCGACGACGTAGCGGCCCGGCTGGGCACCGTTCTTGTCGAAATGCCCTTGCATCGGCTTCGTGACCCTGCGCTCGGCCGGCTCCACGAAGGTGAGCTGCACGGCCTCGTAGCCGTCGTGCTCCTTCGTCTTCACCTGCGCGACGTAGCACGGCCCGGCCTGGATCACCGTGACGGGGATCGCCCGCGTGTCCTCGAAGATCTGGGTCATGCCCAGCTTCGTGCCGAGGATCCCTTTGACGCCCATGTCAGAGCTTGATCTCGATGTCGACGCCGGCCGACAGGTTCAGGCGCTGGAGCTCCTGGACCGTCTTCGATGTGGCGTCGACGATGTCGATGAGCCGCTTGTGCGTGAGCATCTGGAAGTGCTCGCGGCTGTCCTTGTACTTGTGCGGCGAGCGGATGACCGTGTAGATCGATCGTTCCGTGGGCAGCGGCACGGGTCCGACCACCTTGGCGCCGGTACGCGTCACGTGCTCGACGATGTCGCGAGCCGCCACGTCCAGCATCCGATGGTCGTACGCCCGGAGCTTGATGCGGATCTTCGGTCCGGCCACTTTGCCCTTGCCTCTTCCTTCGCTCGTCGCTCGCGGAACTACTTGATGATCTTGGTCACGCGCCCGGCGCCCACCGTGCGCCCACCCTCGCGAATCGCGAAGCGCAGGCCCTCCTCCATGGCGATGGGAGCGCCGAGCTCGACGGTCATCTCGATGTTGTCGCCCGGCATCACCATCTCGACGCCTTCCGGAAGGTTCGCGGTGCCGGTCACATCGGTGGTGCGGAAGTAGAACTGCGGCCGGTAGCCGTCGAAGAACGGCGTGTGACGGCCACCCTCTTCCTTGGACAGCACGTACACCTGGGCCGTGAAGTTCGTGTGGGGCGTCACCGACCCGGGCTTCGCGAGCACCTGGCCGCGCGACACGTCGTCCTTGTCGATGCCTCGGAGCAGCACGCCGACGTTGTCCCCGGCCTGGATCTCGTCCAGGAGCTTGCGGAACATCTCGAGGTCGGTGGCGACGGTCTTCTTCGTGTCGTGGATCCCCACGATCTCGACCTCTTCCATCTTCTTGAGCTTGCCCTGCTCCACCCGGCCGGTGACCACGGTGCCGCGCCCGGTGATGGAGAAGACGTCCTCGATGGCCATGAGGAAGGGCTTGTCGACGTCGCGGACCGGCTCTGGGATGTAGGTATCGACGGCCTCGAGCAGCTCGTCGACCTTCTTCATCCACTCCTCGTCGCCCTCGAGCGCCTTCAGCGCCGAAACGCGGATCACCGGGACGTCGTCGCCGGGGTACTCGTAGCTGGAGAGCAGCTCACGCACCTCGAGCTCGACGAGGTCGAGGAGCTCGGGGTCATCCACCATGTCGCACTTGTTCATGGCGACGACGATGAACGGCACGCCGACCTGACGGGCGAGCAGCACGTGCTCACGCGTCTGCGGCATGGGACCGTCGGCCGCCGAGACGACCAAGATCGCGCCGTCGATCTGGGCCGCGCCCGTGATCATGTTCTTGATGTAGTCGGCGTGGCCCGGCATGTCGACGTGCGCGTAGTGGCGGTTCTCGGTCTGGTACTCGACGTGCGCGATGGCGATCGTGATGCCGCGCTCGCGCTCCTCGGGAGCCTTGTCGATCTCGTCGAACGGGGTGAACTCGGCCAGACCCTTCTCGGCCTGGCGCTTGGTGATCGCCGCCGTGAGCGTGGTCTTGCCGTGGTCGATGTGTCCCATCGTCCCGATGTTCACGTGGGGCTTGTTGCGCTCGAACTTCTTCTTACCCATGTCGTCGTTCTCCTTGGCTACTCGCCGCGTACGCGGGCAACGATCTCCTTGGAGATCTGTGCGGGAACCTCGTGGTAGGCGCTCAGCTGCATCGGGGAGTGTGCCGCGCGGCCCTGCGTGCGCGAGCGCAGATCGGTCGCGTAGCCGAACAGCTCGGCCAGCGGGACCAGCACGCGGATGACCTTCGAGTTGCCCTGCTCGTCGATGTGCTCGATGCGGCCACGGCGCGAGGTGATGTCGCCCATGACCTCGCCCATGAACTCCTCGGGCGTGAGGACCTCGAACTCCATGACGGGCTCGAGCAGCACGGGATCGGCGCGGCGCACGGCCTCCTTCAGCACCATGCTGCCGGCGATCTTGAAGGCCATCTCGGACGAGTCGACCTCGTGGTACGACCCGTCGACGAGCGTGGCTCGGACGTCCACGAGGGGGTAGCCGGCCAGCACGCCGGACTCCATCGCCTCCTGGATGCCGTGGTCGACAGCGGGGATGTATTCGCGGGGGATGTCGCCGCCCGTGATCTTGTTCACGAACTCGTAGCCACCGCCCTGGCCCGTGGGCTCGAGGTCGATGTACACATGCGCGAACTGGCCGCGGCCACCGGTCTGGCGAGCGAACTTCATCTCGACCTTCTGCACGGCCTTGCGGATCGTCTCGCGGTAGGCGACCTGCGGCTTGCCGACGTTCGCGTCGACGTTGAACTCACGCCGGAGGCGGTCGACGATGATGTCGAGGTGCAGCTCTCCCATCCCGGAGATGACGGTTTGCCCGGTCTCGTCGTCGAACTTCACGACGAACGTAGGGTCCTCGTCGGAGAGCTTCTGCAGCCCGGCGCCGAGTTTGTCCTGATCGGCTTTCGTCTTCGGCTCGACCGCCACCGAGATGACCGGCGTCGGGAAGCTGATCGACTCGAGCACGATCGGGTTCGCTGGGTCGGCGAGCGTGTCGCCCGTGGTCGAGTGCTTGAGCCCCACCACGGCCACGATGTCACCGGTGAACGCTGCCTCAAGGTCCTCGCGGTGGTTCGCGTGCATCTGGAGGATGCGGCCGATGCGCTCCTTGCGGTCCTTCGTGGAGTTCTCGATGTGCGAGCCCGCGCGCAGCACGCCGGAATAGACGCGCACGTACGTGAGGCGTCCGACGAACGGGTCGGACATGATCTTGAAGACCAGTCCGGAGAACGGCTCGGTGTCCAACGGCTCGCGAACGGCGTGTTCGCCCTTCGGCGTATGTCCCTCGACGGGCAGGACGTCGACCGGCGAGGGCAGGAACGCGACGACCGAGTCCAGGAGGGGCTGGATCGCCTTGTTCTTGAAGGCGCTGCCGCAGAGCACCGGGACGCCCTCGTTCGCGAGCGTCGCACGCCGGATCGCCCGGCGGAGCTCGTCCTTGCCGGGTTCCTGCTCGTGTACGAACTTGTCCATGAGGGACTCGTCGTGGTCGGCGAGCTTCTCGAACAGGTCGTGATGAGCCTGGGCGGCCGCGTCCTGGTACTCGGCGGGGATCGGCTCGTCCTCCCACTCCTCGCCCATCTCGCCCATCCACCGGAGCGCGCGCATCTCGACGACATCGATCACGCCGATGAAGGCGGACTCGGAGCCCCACGGCAGCTGCAGGACCAGCGGGTTCGCGGCCAGACGGTCGACCATCATGGCCACGGTGCGCGTGAAGTCGGCGCCGGTTCGGTCCATCTTGTTCACGAAGCAGATGCGCGGGACGGCGTAACGGTCCGCCTGGCGCCACACCGTCTCGGTCTGCGGCTCGACACCCGCGACGGCGTCGAACACCGCGACCGCGCCGTCGAGCACGCGCAGCGAGCGCTCGACCTCGACGGTGAAGTCGACGTGGCCGGGCGTGTCGATGATGTTGATCCAGTGGTCCTTCCACACGCACGTGGTGGCGGCCGACGTGATCGTGATCCCGCGCTCGCGCTCCTGGACCATCCAGTCCATCTGCGCGGTGCCCTCGTGGACCTCACCGATCTTGTACGCCTTGCCCGTGTAATAGAGGATCCGCTCGGTCGTGGTGGTCTTGCCGGCGTCGATATGCGCCATGATCCCGATGTTCCGGGTGCGCGCGAGCGGGTACTCCCGAAGGACGAGGTTCTTGCCCCCGGGTTGCCGGCCCTTGTTCTCGGGTATCGCTTCTGCCACGTTCAGGTCCTCTGCCGGAGTCGCCACGGTTCATCGACCCCTCTCGCGAAACGCCGGGCCCTTGGCCCGGCTCGGAAGCTGCGTCTCGATCACCATCGGTAGTGCGCGAACGCCTTGTTCGCCTCGGCCATCTTGTGCATGTCCTCGCGCCGCTTCACCGAGACGCCGGTGCCGTTCGACGCGTCCATGATCTCGCCGACGAGCCGCTCCGCCATCGAGTGCTCCTTGCGGGCGCGCGAGTTGTTCACCAGCCACCGCAGCGCGAGCGTGGTGCCGCGGCCCGGGCGAACCTCGATGGGCACCTGGTAGTTCGCGCCGCCAACGCGGCGAGACTTGACCTCGAGCATGGGCCGCACGTTCTCGACGGCCTTTTTCAGCGTGATCACGGGGTCGTTCGCCGTGCGCTCGCTGATGACCTCGAGGGCTTTGTAGACGGTGCGCTCGGACAATGTCTTCTTGCCGTCCAGAAGCACCTTGTTGATCAACTGCGTGACCAGCACGTTCTGGTAGACCGGGTCCGGCTGGATGTCGCGCCGTACGGCAGGGCCCTTGCGCGGCACGGTTACTCGCCGCCCTTCTTGGCACCGTATCGCGAGCGGGCCTTCTTCCTGTCCTTGACGCCCGCGGTGTCGAGGGTGCCGCGGATGATCTTGTAGCGCACGCCCGGCAGGTCGCGAACGCGACCGGCGCGCACGAGCACGATGGAGTGCTCCTGCAGGTTGTGGCCGACGCCCGGGATATAGGCGGTGATCTCGATCCCGGACGTCAGTCGAACACGAGCGACCTTGCGGAGTGCGGAGTTCGGCTTCTTGGGAGTCGTGGTGTAGACGCGAGTGCAGACACCCCGGCGCTGAGGAGACCCCTTGAGCGCGGGGCTCTTGGTCTTGGCGCGTGGGCGCTTTCGACCGTTCCTGACCAGTTGCTCGATCGTGGGCATAGGTCTGTCGTCTTCCACGCTTCCTTTGCCGAGTTCCCGTCACGGTTTCCCGCGGGGGCCCATGAAGAAAAGCCGGACCGCGGGCCCGGCTTCCAGGTGAAACGCCTGGTAGGCGCAGGTTTTCCCCTCGGAGAACCCCCTGGAAGCACGCTAGATGCCGAGCACGCCTGCCGCACTCGACGCGACCGGTAAAACTACTAGGCACGAGCCGTGCGTGTCAATGAACGCTGCACGACCGCCCCGCAAGGGTACCCGATATGCCTGCGGGACGACGAGACCTGGTCGGGCGCGATCCGTCGGGCGGGACCTCGGGCGGGAACCTCGCGCGCGACCCGTCGGAAGCGAGCTCTCCCCGGGTCGCGCGACCCGTCAGCCGGCTGCTGGTTCTGGGATGTCAGTCTCCTAACGATTGGCCGATCCTGGAGATATTCGATGTCAGAAAGCTGACCTCTCCAGGACGTCAGCCTCCTGACGAGTGTCGCGAAGAGGAGGGGAAACTGCTCCGGCGAGCTCGTGGCGGCGCGCCGGAACGAACGCCGACCGCTGCGGCCCTCCGTGTCGGCAGCTCGCGATATGTATCTCGGGTGAGCGAAGGGCACGCACGTTCGACACCGGCCGAATACGAAGCACCGGCCGAGCCGACGTGGGGGCCGACGGCGTGGGATCTCGTGACGAGGCTCCGACAGGTGCATCACATCCTGCAGTTGTCGCTCGACCACGCGCTCGAGAACGAAGGGCTTTCGTTCGCGCAGGTCGAGGTGATGGCGGAGCTCGGCGACCGTCCGAACCTGCACGCGGGGGCGATCGCCCGGCGGCTCGGCATCCGGCGACAGTCCGCGCACGCCCTGCTCACGAAGCTCCACGCCATGGGGTTGGTCGCGGTGATGCCGAGGAAAGAGGGCGTTCGATGCGCCTATCTCACGGACATCGGAAAGACCGTGGCATGGCGGTGCATGGACGCGCTTCAGCCGGGGATCGGGGGGCTCAGCCGCCTGACGGCGGCCGAGCAGCGCCGGATCCTCCGGGACGCTGGACGACGTCGAGGCGGCCCTCAGGCCGCCTCGACGTCGCTGGTGGTTCGACTAGCCCTACTCCTCGACCTTCACCGCCGAGGAGCCCGAAGAGCCTCCGAGCATGCGGTCGGCCTCCTCGCGGGTGAGCCCGGCGAGCACCGGCTCGCCGCTCTCGGCCGCTTCCTGGATCTCGCGCTGGCGGGCGAGCCAGTACTCCGGGATCGCCTCGGGCTTGATCCTCGGGATGACGTTGCGGTAGCGCGCCATGCCCGTTCCGGCCGGGATGAGCTTGCCGATGATCACGTTCTCCTTCAGACCGAGCAACGAGTCCGACTTGCCCGCGATCGCGGCCTCGGTGAGCACCCGGGTGGTCTCCTGGAAGGAGGCCGCCGAGAGCCACGAGTCCGTGGCCAGCGAGGCCTTCGTGATGCCGAGGAGCTGCGGGCGGGCCGTGGCCGGCTCGGCACCGCTCTCGACGGTCTCACGGTTGTTGGCCTCGAAGCGCCGGCGGTCGACCAGGTCGCCCGGCAAGAAATCGGTGTCGCCCGGCTCGATGATCTGCACCTTGCGGAGCATCTGCCGCACGATCAGCTCGATGTGCTTGTCGTGGATCGTCACGCCCTGGCTGCGGTACACCATCTGCACCTCGTCGACGAGGTGCGACTGCAGCGCCTGAACGCCCTCGATCCGCAGTTTCTCGTGCGGGTTCACCGAACCCTCCGTCAGCTGCTGTCCGACCTCCACGCGGTCGCCGTCGCCGACCGTCAAGCGGGCCCGCAGCGACACCTTGTATTGCACCTGCTCGCCGTCGTCGGACGTGACGGTCAGACGAAGCTCTTTCTTCTCCTGGTCGTCCTCGATCGACACGGCGCCGGGGAGCTCGGTGATGAGCGCCTCACCCTTGGGGCGGCGCGCCTCGAACAGCTCCTGCACCCGCGGCAGACCGTGCGTGATGTCCTGTCCCGCCACACCACCGGTGTGGAACGTCCGCATCGTGAGCTGTGTGCCCGGCTCACCGATCGACTGCGCCGCAACGATCCCGACCGACTCGCCGATGTCCACTAGGCGCCCCGTCGCGAGCGACCAGCCGTAGCACATGCGGCACACGCCGTACTCGGCTTCACACGTCGTGGCCGAGCGGACCCGGACCGTGTCCACACCCGCCTCTGCCAGACGCGTGCCGAGCGCGTCGTCGGCCTGATCGCCCTTGGAGGCGATCTTCTTGCGGTCGACCTTCACGTCCTCAGCCAGCACGCGACCGAACAACGACGTGTCGAGGTGCGCATTGGCCTCTCGACCACCCCGAGGTGTCTCGTACGAGATCTGCAACGGGATGCTGCGGTCGGTGCCGCAGTCCTCCTCGCGAACGATGAGCTCCTGCGCCACGTCGACGAGCCGCCGCGTGAGGTAGCCCGAGTCGGCCGTACGGAGCGCCGTGTCTGCCAGACCCTTGCGCGCGCCGTGGGTCGAGATGAAGTACTCGAGCACCGACAGGCCCTCACGGAAGTTCGACTTGATCGGACGCGGGATGATCTCGCCCTTCGGGTTGGCCACCAGGCCACGCATACCGGCGATCTGACGGATCTGCATGATGTTCCCCCGGGCGCCCGAGTTGGCCATCATGTAGATTGGGTTCGTCTTGCCGAACTGCGCCTCCATGGCGTCCTTCACCTCGTCCGTCGCCTTCGTCCAGATCTCGATGAGCTCCTGGCGCCGTTCGTCGTCGGTGATGATGCCCTTCTTGTACTGGGCCTCGATCTTCGCGGCGTGGCCTTCGTGCAGCTCGAGGATCTTCGCCTTGTCCGGCGGCGTGGTGACGTCCTGGACTCCGATGGTCACGCCCGCCCGCGTGGCGTAATGGAACCCGAGGTCCTTCAGCCCGTCGAGGATGTTCTCCACGATCAAGCGGTCGTACCGATGCACGCTGGCGTCCACGAGCTTGGTGATGTCGCTCTTCAGCAGTGGACGGTTCACGTACTCCTCGGAGTCGGGGAACACCTGGTTCAAGATCACGCGGCCCACCGTGGTGAGCACGAGCGGCACTCGGCCGTTCGTGACGTCCACGGTCTCGGGCAGCATGTCGGCCGGCAGGGCCTTGCCCGGCAGGCGCACCTTGATCTGGTCGTGCAGTCGGATCCGACGATGGTCGAGCGCCATGAGCGCCTCGTCCACCGACGAGAACGACGGCAGGGTCTCGAGGTCATCCACCGGGTCGGGCTCGATGGTCAGGTAGTACAGGCCGAGCACGATGTCCTGGTTCGGCACGGCGATCGGGCGGCCGTGAGCCGGCGACAGGATGTTGTTCGTCGACAGCATCAGCACCCGGGCCTCGGCCTGCGCCTCGGCGGACAGCGGCACGTGAACGGCCATCTGGTCGCCGTCGAAGTCCGCGTTGAACGCCGTGCAGACCAGCGGGTGGATCTGGATGGCCTTGCCCTCGACGAGCACGGGCTCGAAGGCCTGGATGCCGAGACGGTGCAGCGTTGGCGCCCGGTTCAGCAGCACCGGGTGCTCCTTGATGACCTCCTCGAGCACGTCCCACACCTGCGGGCGCGCCCGCTCGACCATCCGCTTCGCGCTCTTGATGTTCTGCGCGAGCGCGAGGTCCACCAGGCGTTTCATCACGAACGGCTTGAACAGCTCGAGTGCCATCTGCTTGGGCAGGCCGCACTGGTGCAGGCGCAGGTCCGGTCCGACCACGATCACCGAACGGCCCGAGTAGTCCACGCGCTTGCCGAGCAGGTTCTGGCGGAACCGCCCCTGCTTGCCCTTCAGCATGTC
>JBDTYT010000014.1:0-26254 GCA_040005555.1 Actinomycetota bacterium
CACGGTCGTCTGAGCCATCAATGCGGGCGTCCTCGGGGACGCCCGTCCGCAGCTGCACAAGCTCAGCAAGCAGCTCGTGGCGGACCCGAAGCCGGTCGGCGGCTCGATGTTCCGCATCTACCGCGACGTGCGTTTCTCGAGGGACAAGTCCCCGTACAAGACGCACGTCGGGGTGCACTTCCCGCTCGGCAAGGGCTCGGCCGCTCCCGGCTTGTACCTGCACCTCGAACCGCGCGAGTGCTTCGTGGCGGCCGGGATGTGGATGCCCGCGTCCGAGCAGCTCGAGCAGATCCGCTCGGCGATCGCGGAGCGGCCCGCCGACTGGCGGAAGGCGAGCGGCGATCTCGACGAGGACGAGAACGCGCTGAAGCGACCGCCACGCGGGTTCGACGCCGACCATCCGATGATCGGGGACATCAAGCGGAAGAGCTTCACCGGTTCGCTCCGACTCTCCGACAGGCAGATGGTCGACGACGACGTCATGAAGACGTTCGTGGGGACCTGCAAGGAGCTCGCCCCGCTGATGCGGTTCCTCGCCGGCGCCGTCGGCGCGGGATGGTGACGGCCCCAACGCGCGTCACTTCCGCTTCGCGGTGACCTCCGCGACTCGCGCCTTCACGACCTTCTTCACGAGCCCGACAGGGAGCCGTTCGCCGTAATCGAAGCTGATCGTCCCCTTCCCCGTGACGTGCGCGCCGAGCTCGTCGCGGTGCGTCTCGATCGCCTGCTTGCTCATCGGGAAGAAGCTGTAGTGGTCCTTGAACGCGGCATAGCAGACGAGACCCTTGCCGCCGAGCCTGAATGCGGGCATGCCATAGGAGAGCCCTTCATCGACCTGGGGGACCGCGGCGGCGATCGTCTCGCGCAGCTTCTGCAGCGCGGCTCGCGACTCTCCGGTCAATCCCTGGAAGTACGCCTCGACGCTCGCCGGCTTCTCCACCTTCGCTCCCGCCCTCTGTGATCAGCTCGCCAGCGCGGATCTCGCGCGTTCCTCGCCCCACGTGTCGCCCGTCTCGAGGGCGATCGAGAGCGCCCGCTCGAGGTACTCCCGGCCGCCCGCGTCGTCGCCGCGAGCGGCGGTGACCTCACCGAGGGCTCGCACGGCCGTCGCGACGTACGAAAAGGGAACCATACCGCCGCGGCCGATCTGATCCGCCCTCGTGAGCAGCACGAACGCGCGCTCGTCGTCGCCATCGGCGCGAGCCACGGCCGCTGAGGCCTCGAGCGCGCACACGAGCAGGAGCGGGACGTCGAGCATCTCCGCGAGCGCGAGGCTCTCGTGCGCGTACGCGCGCGCCTTCTCGAGGTTCCCGTTCTCCACCTCGACGCCTGCGAGGATCCACAGGCAGTAGGACGTGAAGAACGTGTCGCCGATCTCGCGGCAGATCGCGAGCGCCTCCTCGGCCTCGGCGCGGGCGGGCTCGAGGTCGCCGAGGCGCTGGTCGGCGAGTGCGAGGCCGAACAGCGCCATGCGGATGCCCTGGCGGTCGTCCTCGCGGCGCGAGATCTCGAGGCCCTCCGTGCCGGCTTGCTTTGCCTTGTCGAACCGGCCGACGAGCGGATAGATCGAGCCGATCGTCCCGAGCGCATCGGCCAGGCACCAGCGATCGTCGGCGATGCGCGCGTACTGGATGCATTCCTCGTACGTCGCCTGCGCGAGCGGCAGGTCGTTCTGGAAGAACGAGAGGATGCCGAGGCAGTCGAGCGCCCTAGAGATCAGCGATGCGTCCTCGAGCTCCCGCGCGAGTTCGAGCGCCTCGCGCACGCGCGGCTCAGCGCGCTCGCCGTTGCCGACGATGCCCCACAGGAAGCCGGCTCCCCACACCACGCGGGCGCGAGCGAGCGAGCGTTCGCCCTCGCTCAAGGCGAGCGCCCGCTCGAACCACTCGATCCCCTCGGCGTAGCGGCCGCCACGGATGTACCAGAAGAAGAAGAGGTTAGCGGCCAGGCGCACCGCCTCGCCGCCGCCGTCGGGCGCCGCGGCGAGCCAGGTAAAGGCAGCCCGCAGGTTGTCGAAGTCCGTGTTGATTCGGTCGAGCCAGATGTGCTGTTCGGGGCTGATCAGTTGCGGCTCGGCCCGCTCGGCGAGGTCGGCGAAGTACGCGGCGTGGCTTTGCTGGATCACGTCGCGCTCGCCCGAGGCGTCGAGCTGCTCGCCGGCGAACTCGCGGATCGTCTCCAGCATGCGGAATCGCCCGCGCTCCGAGGTGACGAGGCTCTTCTCGACGAGCGTTTGCAGGACGTCGAGGTCGGCGTCGCAGACAGCCTCGGCGGCCTCGAGGGTCCAGCCGCCGACGAAGACGGCGAGGCGCGAGAAGAGCCGGCGCTCGGCCTCGTCGAGGAGGTCGTGGCTCCACTCGATCGTCGATCGCAGGGCGCGGTGGCGCTCGGGCGCGTCGCGAGCGCCACCGGTGAGCACCGGCAGACGTTGATCGAGGCGTGCGAGGAGCTGCGACGCGTCGAGCACCCGGACGCGGGCGGCCGCGAGCTCGATCGCCAGCGGTATGCGCTCGAGGCGCTCGCACACGCGGGCGAGGAGCTCGTCGTCGGCGTCGAAGTCGGGCGCGACCATGCGCGCGCGCTCGCGGAACAGCTCGACCGAGGCGTCCTCGGCGAGCGGCGGCAAGGGGAACGTGTGCTCGCCGCGCAGATGGAGCGCCTCGCGGCTCGTGACGAGGCAAGCCACGCCGGGGCACGTCTCGAGGAGGCTCGCGACTACGTCCGCGGCGGCGACGACCTGCTCGAAGTTGTCGAGCAGAAGCAACGCGCGGCGTGCCGCGAGATGCACTCTGAGATCCTCCGTCGCGCCGAGGGAGGCGCCGATCGCGGGCTCGACCTGCTCGGGGTCGGTGGTCGAGGCGAGGTCGACGAACCAGACCCCGCCCTCGACGTGCTCGACCAGGTCGCGTCCGACCTCGAGCGACAGCGTCGTCTTCCCGAAGCCGCCGGGCCCGACGACCGTCACGAGGCGCGTGCCCTCGCGCAGCATGTCGACGAGCGCCGAGCGCTCGCGCTCGCGTCCGAGGAGCGGCGCTCGAGCGGCCGGCAGGTTGCCGCTGCGCAGGCTCTTCAGGGGCGGGAAGTCGTCCTCGCCGACCTGGAACAGGTGGACTTCGCCGATGTCCTTCAGGCCGTGGCGGCCGAGGTCGCGGAGCCCTTCGTCGCCGACGAGCGCCCGGGTGGCCTCGGAAAGCAGGATCTGACCGCCGTGGCCGGCGGCAGCGATGCGCGCGGCGCGGTGGACGTCCATGCCGATGTAGTCGGTGCCGACGACGATCGGCTCGCCGGTGTGCATGCCCATCCGCACACGAACCTCGCCCTCGGCGAGCGCGTCCTGTCCTTCGCGAGCAGCGGCGAGCGCCTCGGACGCTGAAGGGAACGCGACGAAGAAGGCGTCGCCCTCGGTCCCGACCTCCACGCCGCCGTGCCGCTCGAACGCGTCGCGTAGGACCCGCCGGTGCTTGGCAAGGGTTTCCGCGTACGCCGCTCCGAGCCGCTCGAGCAGCCGCGTCGAGCCCTCGATGTCTGTGAACAGCAGCGTGACCGTCCCGGTCGGCAACGAGGTCATAGCCCTCGAACTATGGCGCCTCGGGCAGGGCGTTCGCTACCGGGATCGGCGCGCGGTGGGTCGTTACGAGTAGAACTCGATGATGAGGCGCTCTTCGATCGGCACCGGTAGCGGGATCTCGCCGCGCTCCGGGTACCGAGAGAGGGTGCCCTGCCCCTGGTCTTTGTTCCGGTACAGGTACACCGGCGGCTCGGGCGCGAGCTCCATGGCCTCGTGCACGAAGACGAAGTTCTTCGCCTTGTCCGAGAGCTCCAGCGTCTGCTCGGGCTTCACCTGGGCGCTCGGGACGTCGACGCGGCGGCCATCCACCTTCACGTGCCCGTGCGAGACCAGCTGACGCGCTTGCCGCTGACTGAGCGCCCATCCGAGCCGCAAGATCACCGCGTCCAGCCGGGTCTCGAGCTGTCGGATCATCTCCTCGCCGGTGACGCCGGTGCTGCGGCTGGCGCGCTCGTAGTAACCGCGCATCTGCCGCTCGCCCACCCCGTAGATCGCCCGCAGCTTCTGCTTCTCCAGGAGGCGCACCTGGTACTCGGAGAAGCGCTTGCGCCCCCGGCCGTGTTGTCCGGGCGGGTACGGTCGCTTGACGGCCGGGCAGTTGGGCCGCCCACACAACGGCTGGCCGACGCGGCGGCACGTGCGGTGGCGAGGTCCGGTCTTGTCCATGCGGTCACCCAGCGTACCAAAGGTCTCCGTCCGGCCTGAAGACCGGCTGACCTCGTTAGATCACGGCATGTTGGATCGCCCACAGGGCGGCGGCGGCTCGAGTCGAGACTTCGATCTTCGTGTAGACGTGCTGGATGTGGTGGTCCGCGGTCTTCGGTGAGATGAAGAGCCGGTCGGCGATCGCTTGCGTCGTGAGTCCCTTTGCCGCGAGGCGCAGCACCTCGACCTCGCGACGGGTAAGGCCGCCGGGGTGCTGGACCCGAGCGGTCGGGGTCTGCGACGGGTGGCCGGCAGCCGTGAGCACGGCGTCGGCGCTGTCGTGCTCGATCAGCCCTCCGGAAACGAGCTCTCGAAGCTCGGTCGCGGCGTCGTCTGCCGAGAACGCCACACGGTCGGCGCGCTCGGTGGTGAGCCCCACGTAGACGTCCGCGGCGGCGAGGACACGAGCCTGGCGATCGGTCGCATCGGCGTGCAGGCCCTTGTGGTAGCCGGACCCGTCGGCCTTCTCGTGGTGCGCAGCCGCGACCGGGTTCAGGGAGGCGAGGGCCGGCGAGCGGCCGAGCATCTGCTCGGTGAGCATCGGGTGGAGTCCGACGCGATCGAACTCCGCGCGCGTGAGGGAACCGGGCTTGTCCAAGATCGAGTTCGGGACGGCGGTCGTGCCGAGCTCGTGCAGGAGGGCGGCCCTTCGAAGCGCGCCGATCTCGGCGTCCGTGGCTCCGAGGACCGTGGCGGCGTCGGTCGCGAGCTGAGCGCACCGCCGGCTGTGGCTACCCTTGAATGGCGATTTCAGGTCGATGAAATCGGCCGCCACCGACAGGGCCTCGTCGAGCTTGGCGCCGTCCAGGACGCGGTGAGGTTCCGGTTCGAGTTCGAGTACCGCATCCCATGGCTCCATGGTCTCTAGTTGGTCGAACCATTCTTTTCCGTGTGCGACGAACATGTCTGCCAGTTCCGGGTCGTACGTACGGTCGCGGCGCTCGCGTGCGGCGTCGATCGCCTGGGCCGGCGAGAAGTGGCGGCCGATCGCCTCCATATCGTGGCACAGGTGCACCACGCGCATCGCCAATGGGATCTGGTCGCCGGTCGCGCCGGTGGGGTAGCCCTTCCCGTTCCACCGCTCGTAGGTGAAGCCGAACGCTTCCCGAACATCGGCTCCGAGATCGAGCCGTTGGATGAGCATGTCGCCCACTTCGCAGCCGGTCGCGAAGTTGTGGACCGCCCAGTCGTGACCGCCTTCATGGATCGACTGCACGATCTGCTCTCGCTCCTCGGGTGGATGGCCCGCGGTGGCGAACTCCACCATGACCCGCCCGACGTCGGCTGGGTCCGCGGCGTCGAAGGTCAGCGTCTGGGCGAGGATCGCGATGTCGTCCCCGAAGACGGTGGCGATCTCGTGCGCGTGGCCGGTGCACCCGACGTACCGCAGCAGCGCGACCCAGTAGACGGTGTCGCGCACCCCTTGATCGAAGCCCGCCTCCTCGCAAAGCGCCACCCCGAGCAGGCACGACCGCAGCTGCGACTCGAGCGGCTGGCCGAACGCGTTGTCCTGCCCGAGCGCGAGCGTCGCGACGAGCTCCCCGAGGCGAAGCGGCGGACCAGAAATGGGGAGACCTCCCGATTCGACGTGGCTCGTGAACGTACACGATTGCCATGTCCCCCATGCACGAGAGGAGCGCACGATGAACGAGCTGAACAGCAAGGGCGCGGGAGAGCTGGCCGCGATGATCGCCTCCCGCGAGGTCACCTCCGCCGAGGTGGTCGAGGCGTATCTGGCCCGCATCGAGGAGGTCAACCCGGACCTCAACGCGGTGACCGTCACCCTGGACGACGAGGCCCGCGCCGCCGCCGTCGCCGTCGACCGCGCGGTCGCGATCGGCGCGCCGCTCGGGCCGCTGGCCGGCGTGCCGTTCACCGTCAAGGAGAACATCGACGTGGCCGGCTCGGCCACGACGTGGGGCGTCGCCGCGCTCGCCGAGCAGATCGCCTCCACGGACGCTCCGATGATCGCCCGGCTGCGGGAAGCGGGTGCCATCCCGCTCGCCCGCACGAACCTGCCGGACTTCGCGTTCCGCTGGGACACCGCCAGCGGTCGGGCCGGCCGCACGCTCAACCCGTGGGATCCGACCCGGACGCCGGGCGGCTCCTCCGGCGGTGAGGCCGCCGCGCTCGCGAGCGGCATGACGCCGCTCGGCTTCGGCAACGACCTCGGTGGCTCGTTGCGTGTCCCGTCGCAGATGTGCGGGACGACGGCGCTGCGGCCCTCGCGGGGACGCATCGCCGACGCCGCCGTGACGGAGCCGCCGTCACCGCTCGTGTTCCAGATGACCAACTGCCAGGGGCCGATGGCACGCCACGTCGCGGACCTGCGGCTGGCCCTCGGCATCATCTGCGCTCCCGACGCCCGCGACCCGCGCCATGTGCCGGTGCCCCTGCAGGGGCCGGCGGTCGATAGCCCGATCCGCGTCGCCGTCGTCCGCGATCCCCTCGGCGGCGGGATCGATCCGCACGTGCGCGCGGGGGTCGACCGCGCCGCAGACTTGCTGGCCGATGCGGGCTACGAGGTCGTCGACGCGGAGCCGCCGCAGATCGCCGAGGCCACCAAAGCGTGGATCGATGCGATCTGGGCCGAGGTCGGCATCCTGTGGCCGGGCTTGGAGCCGATCGCCGGCCCCGAGCAGCTCGAGTTCGTCAACGCGTGCCTGACGCAAGGGTTGTTCACCCCCGTCGACCAGGCCGCGCAACTCGGCGTGTGGGTCGCCGTGCACCAGCTCGGCGCCGCCTGGGGGCAGTTCTTCCAGGATCACTCGGTTGTGCTCTCCCCGGTCTGCTGCGAGCGTCCGTGGGTCATCGGCGAGGACATCACTCGCGTCAGTGAGATCGCCGCGGCGATGCGGATGGTCGTGCCGGTCAACATCCTCGGACTGCCCTCCTGCGCGGTGCCCGTGGGCGCCGACGAGGGCCTGCCCCAGGGCGTGCAGCTCATCGGAGCGCGGTTCCGGGAGGACCTCCTGCTGGATGCAGCGCAAGCCATCGAAGACCGCGCCCCCGTCCTCACACCCATCCAGCCGCGCGTGGCAGTGCCGGCGTAGCGGCCACGACCGATAGGAACGGAGACATCGTGCACCTCGGTGAGATCACCGGCTGGACCAGCGTGGCGCTGGGACAGCTCGTGTCCTGGCCGCAGGTCATGAAGCTGCGGCGCGAGCGAGGCGATGGCGTCTCGCTCGCGTCGTACGCGATCGTGCTCGTGTCGATGTCACTGTTCCTGGTGCACGCCATCGCGATCGGCGACCTGGTCTCCACGGTCTCCGTGCCGCTGTCCCTGGTCCCCAACGTGATGATCGCGGCGACGCTCGCGCGCCGTCGGCTCAGCAGGAGGGCTCCGAGGCAGTCGCGACAGGATCCCGTCGCGACGGACCTGGCCCAACGAGCCGCCTGACGCTCCCTTCGCCTGACGGCTGGGTATCACCGGCCGGTAGCATCCGCCGCATGGAGCAGCGTGACCGGATCGTCGGGAGCATGCTGGGGCTGGCGCTCGGCGATGCGCTCGGAGCGCCATTCGAGTTCCTGCGCGGTCGCAACATCCCCGACCCCATCCCCGCCCTCGAGCTGCCATGGATGGGTCTGCCGCCGGGCTCGACCACCGACGACACGGCGATGGCGCGCAACCTGGTTCGGAGCCTCATCGAGCGCGAGGGATTCGACGAGGACGATCTGATCCGTCGCCACGTCGAGTGGATCGCCTCGGATCCGCCCGACGTCGGGGCGCTCACGGGACGGGTGCTCCGGAGGGTTCAGCGTGGTGAGGAGGCCGTCGCCGTGGCTCGCGAGGTGTGGGAGCAACGTGGCCCCGAGGTCTCGGCGGGCAACGGCTCTGTCATGTATTGCGCCCCGCTCGGCCTCGCGTACGCGCGTCGACCGGCCGAGCTCTTCGAGCTCGCGCCGCGTCTGTCGGCACTCACGCACTACGACGGGCGGTGCCGGACGGCGGTGCTCGTGGTGACCCTCACCGTGGCAGCGCTCGTCCGCGGCGAGGAGCCCGCCACCGCGGTCCGGGAAGCGCTCTCGCAGGTCGAGCAGCACGAGGGCGGCGAGGAGCTCGAGTACCTCGTCGAGGCCGCCGGGGGAGCACGCGCGATCGACGGTCCCGATCAGGGCTTCTGTTTGTTCACCGCGGGGGTCGGCCTCCAAGCGCTGGTGCGCGAAGGCGATCTCGAGACGGAGCTCCGGCGGGTGGTCTCGCTCGGCGGGGACACCGACACGAACGGGGCCGTGGCCGGCTCGTTGCTCGGCGCTAAGGGGGGCGTCGAGGCGCTGCCGCTGGACTGGCTCGCGAGACTCGCTGGACGGGACGAGATCTGGGCGGAGGCGGAGCAGCTCGCCTCGCTCGCCGACCTCCGGTAGCTCCCCAGGACGTCGCTCCAGAGTTCGGGTCACGCGTGAGTAGTTTTCGATGACGGGTGATTCCCGCATGATGTCCGCATGGAGCCAGACCTCGACGCCGGGATGCGCGAGGAGCGCAAGGTCGTGACGGCGCTCTTCGTCGACATCGTGGGGTCGACGGCCATCGCCGACCGGATGGACCCCGAGGACGTGAAGCTCGTCATCGGGGATGCCGTCGCGCGGGTCATCGGCGCTGTCGAGGCGTACGGCGGGACCGTGAAGGATCTGGCGGGCGATGGTGTGCTGGCGCTATTCGGCGCACCTCGGTCGCACGAGGACGATCCCGAGCGGGCGGTGCGCGCCGGGCTACAGGCCGTCGCCGACATCGCCGTGTACGGACGAGAGGTCGAGCGCGCGTTCGGCATCGAGGGGTTCTCGGTGCGCGTAGGCGCGAACACTGGTTCGGTCGTGGTTGGCGCGATGGGCGCAGGGTCCCGAGTGGAGTACGGCGCGCTCGGTGACGCCCTGAACACGGCTGCTCGTCTGCAATCGCACGCCGAGCCCGGCGAGGTGCTCGTCGGGGAGGAGACCCATCGGCTCATCGAGCCGCTGTTCGAGTGGAGCGAGCCCCGAGCGCTCACCTTGAAGGGCAAGTCCGAGACCGTCACCGCGTACGCCGTCACGGGCGCGCGCTCGGCGCCGGGGCGGCTGCGCGGCCTCGAGACCGTCCAGACACCGTTGATCGGTCGCGAGGCCGAGCTCGCCGCCGGAACCGAAGTCGTGGATGCCGCGCTGAACGGTTCGGGTGGCGTCTTGGCCCTCACCGGCGAGCCGGGCATCGGCAAGAGCCGTCTCCTCTCCGAGCTCCGCGAGCACTTCGAGAGCGGCCCCGTGGCGCACGGCGCGGCGACGTGGATCGAGGGTCGGTGCGTGTCCTATGGCGAGTCGATGCCGTACTGGCCGTTCCGCGACCTCCTCCGCTCGTGGCTCGGCGTGCTAGCCGACGAGCCCGAGCTCCGCATGCGCGTGGCGCTGCGCCGCAACGTGGAACGCCTGTTCGCCGACCGAGCGGCCGAGATCTATCCGTACCTCGGCGCGATGCTGGGCCTCGCGCTCGAGCCGGAGGCGGCCGCGCGCCTGGCCGAGCTGTCGCCCGAGGCCCTCCAGTACCGCTCCTTCGAGGTCGTGCGGAGCCTGCTGCGTCGCTTGGCGAAGGACGGTCCGCTCGCGGTTGTGCTGGAGGACCTCCACTGGGCGGACGCGACCTCGCTGCAACTCCTCGAACGGATGCTCGCGGATACCGAGGACGTCGCGCTGTTACTCGTCCTGACGACGCGCCCCGAGCGCGATCATCCATCGTGGCGCGTGAAGGAGACCGCGGCGCGTGAGCTGCCGCACCGGACGCGTGAGCTGGTCTTGGAGGCGCTATCCGGCGACGCCGGCCGCGAGCTGCTGCACGCGCTCGTCGGCGAGGACACCTTGCCCGCCGAGATGGAACGGCGGATCCTCGAGCCGGCCGAGGGCAACCCGTTCTTCCTCGAGGAGCTCGTGCGTTCCCTCACCGACGCCGGGGCGCTCGTTCGAGCCGGCGAACGTTGGGGGTTCGACCATGAGGTGGACGTCGAGGTGCCTGCCACCGTCGAGAAGGTGATCGTGGCGCGCATCGATCGGCTCGAACCCGGGCCGCGTTCGGCGCTGCTGGCGGCGTCGGTGCTCGGACGGCAGTTCGGCCTGCCGCTGCTCGAGGCCGTTTCCGGCGACGGCGTCGATATCCGGTCCGCGCTCACCCATCTCCAGCGGCTCGATCTGATCCGCCAGGGCCGCCGCTGGCCCGAACCGGAGTTCCGGTTCAAACACGCGCTCATCCAGGAGGCTGCGTATCGAACGCTGGTATCTGAGGACCGTATCGGCTTGCACCGCAAGGCGGCCGCGTGGCTCGAGGAGTCGTACGCCGGCCGTGAGGACGAGGTTGCCGGGCTGCTGGCCCACCACTGGTTGGCCGCGAACGATCACGACAAGGCCGTGGTCTACCTCACACGCGCGGGCGACAACGCTCGCTTGGAGTACGCGCTCGATGAGGCGATCGAGCACTACCGCGAGCTGGTGCCGATCCTCGAGGGTCGCGGGGAGCGGCAGGAGGTCGCCCTCGTGCTGTTCAAGCTCGCGCTCGCCCTGCACATGTCCCTGCGTTTCGCCGAGGCCAACGAGACGTATCAGCGTGCGTTCGCCTCCTGGTCGCCGCCCGCCGCGTACCCCGGCACCGTGGACGCCGGCCTGCGTGTGGCGACGAGCTTCCTGCCGAACGACCCCGATCCGCGCTCGGCGATCGCATGGCCGAACATCCAACTCTGCATGCAGCTGTTCGACCGGTTGGTGGAGGCCTGGCCGGAGCGCACCATCGTCCCCTCGCTTGCCGAGCGCTGGGAGATCGCCGATGACGGCCTCCGCTACGTGTTCCACCTGCGAGGGGACGCGCGCTGGTCCGACGGCGTGCCGCTCACCGCGCACGACGTCGAGTTCGGGATCAAGCGCGTGCTGAACCCCGACGCGCCGGGCTCCTCGGTCGCCATCTACTTCGCGCTCGAGAACGGCCAGGACTACTACCTGCGGAAGAACACCGACGCCGATCGGATCGGCGTGCGCGCGCTCGACGACCGGACGCTGGAGTTCCGACTCGTCGCGCCCGCGCCGTACTTCATGAGCGTCATGAACCGTCCGGACGCCGGGCCGTTGCCTCGACACGCGATCGAGGCCCTCGCCGATCGTTGGATCGAGCCGGAACGGCAGGTGGTGAGCGGGCCGTTCGCGGTCGTCGAGCGGAGCGACAAGGAGGTGTTGCTCCGCCGTCGGCCCGACTACGGACCGGCCCGTCCCGGGAACGCTCAGGAGGTGCGGTTCGTCCGGAGCTCGATCAGGGACGCCCTGGCGCCGGGCGCCGGCGACGGCTACGACCTCGTGCTGGTCCGGTATACGCCGCGTCTGGCCGATCTCATGCCGGGTGATCCGCCGGCCGAAGCGGTCCTCGGAGCGGCGGCATGGTCGGCGTATCTGCGGTTCGACCATCGCGATCCGGTGATGTCGAACCTCGACCTACGCCGTGCACTCGCGCACGCGATCGACCGGGAGGCGCTCGCCGCGGCCCTGCCCGCGAACCTCGTCGTGGCGACCGGCGGCGTTGTACCTCCGGCGCTGCAGGGCCACACGCCCGAGATCGCTCTCCGTCACGATCCGGATCTCGCACGGACGTACCTCGAGCGGTCGGGGTTCGACGGCGAGCTCGAGATCGCCGGGATGGAAGTCTGGGATCCGGTCCTCGAGGTGATCGCTGACAGCTGGCGGGCGGTCTTCGGCACCGGCGTCAGGGTTCGCTCGTGGACGTGGCGAGCCGAGGAGGCGATGCAGGTCGGCGGCCGCCCCGATACCGCCAAGATCCGGATCACGGGGTGGTTCCCCGGGTACGCGGACCCCGAGTACTTCCTCCGGCTGCTGTTCCAGTCCGACAGCCGCACGAACGAGGGCGGGTTCTCGTACCCACCGTTCGACGACCTCATCGATCGAGCTCGCCGGGAGCGGAGCGACCGATCGAGACTTGAGCTGTTCCACGAGGCCGACCGCATGGCCGTCGCCGATCGAGTTGCATGCATCCCGCTCGTGTACGGGCGAAACGTGGCGTATGTGAAACCGCGCGTCCACGGTTGGTGGGAGTTCGGCAAGTCCTCGGTGTCCTTCGCGGATCTCGTCGTCGACCCGGACCCGGCGGCGTCTGAGGTTCCAGGGGCGGACCAGCTCAGCCGAGGTGCCACTCGCGAGGTGCGATGAGTCGTTCCGCCGCTTCCGGCCCCCACGTGTCGGGCGCGTACGGGTGCACGGGGCCGGGTTCGGCTAGGGCGGGCTCCACGATCTCCCAGGAGCGTTCGACGCCGTCGGATCGCGTGAACAGCGTGTGGTCACCGTGCATCGCGTCGTGGATCAGCCGCTCATACGCTTCGGCGGGCGCGTGCATGAACGAGCGGTCGTAGTCGAAGTCCATCCGCACCGGTTGGACCTGATAGCCCGGACCCGGGGCTTTGGCTTGGAACGCCAGCGAGATGCCCTCGTTCGGCTGGATCCGGATCGTCAGGTGGTCGTGCTCCAGGTCGGGCAGCCCCACCTCTCGGAAGAGGTAGTCGGGGGCACCGCGGAAGACGACGGTGATCTCGGTGGTTCGCTCGGGCAGCCGCTTGCCATGCCGCAGGTAGAAGGGCACGCCCTCCCACCGCCAGTTGTCGATCCACAGTCGAGCCGCCGCGTACGTCTCGGTCGTGCTCTTCGGGTCGACGCCGGGCTCGGATCGGTAGCCGTCGTACTGGCCACGAACGAGGTCGCTCGGGTCGATGGGCCGGATCGTCTTGAGAAGCTTCACCTTCTCGTCGCGGAAGGCCTCGGGCTCGAGCGAGCGGGGAGGCTCCATAGCGACGAACGACAGCACCTGCAGCATGTGATTCTGCAGGAGATCGCGGATCGCCCCCGCCTGCTCGTAGTACGCCGAGCGCCCCTCGACGCCGTAGCGCTCGGCGACGGTGAGCTGCACGTGGTCGATCGCGTCGCGGTTCCACACGCGCTCCCACAGGGCGTTCCCGAACCGGAAGACCACGAGGTTCTGGACGGTCTCCTTGCCGAGGTAGTGATCGATGCGGAAGATCCGTGACTCGTCGAACACCTCCTGCACGTCGGCCGAAAGTTGCCGGGCGCTCCGGAGCGAGTGGCCGAACGGTTTCTCGAACACGATCCGCGATCTGGCGCCCGCTTGGCCGGCCTCGCCAAGCAGGCGCGCGATCGGCGCGAAGAACGGCGGTGGCGTGGCGAGGTAGAAGAGCCGCCCTCCCTCGGTTCCCGACCGATCGTCCGCCTGATCCAGCGCTACCCCCAATCGCCGGATGGCGTCGGGATCATCGAATCCTCCCGAGACGAACGACATCGAGTCGGCGAACGATTTCCACACGTCTTCGTCCACAGGCGTCCGCGAGAACTCCTCCACGCAGGCTCGCGCGTGCCCTCGGAAGGCGTCGTCGTCCCATTCCGAGAAGGCGTACCCGATGATCGTCGAGCGCTCCGGCAGCAGGCCCTCGCGCCCGAGGTTGTACAGGGCGGGCAGGATCTTCTTGCGAGCGAGGTCGCCCGATGCGCCGAAGACGACGATCGCCTGTGGCTCGGGAGGCTCGAGCGCCACGACTTAGTCCCTCTTCTCCGCGTGCCCGCCGAACTGCTTGCGCATGGCCGACAGGAGTTTGTTCGCGTAGTCGGCCTCGCCGCGCGACTCGAACCGGTCGTACAGCGATGCGGAGAGCACGTGCACCGGCACGCCCTCGTCCACAGCAGCGAGGACGGTCCACCGCCCCTCGCCCGAGTCGGACACTCGCCCGGAGAACTCGGCCAGTTGCGGATCCTCCAGCGTGGCGGCCGCGGTGAGGTCGAGCAGCCACGACGCGACGACGCTCCCACGCCGCCACACCTCAGCCACCTCGGCGACGTCGATGTCGTAGCGGTAGTACTTCGGATCGCGCAGCGGCGTGGTCTCGGCGTCCGCCTCGCGCTCGGTTGCGCCGGCGTCCGCGTGCTTGAGAACGTTCAGGCCCTCGGCGTACGCGGCCATGAGGCCGTACTCGATGCCGTTGTGCACCATCTTCACGAAGTGGCCGGCGCCGACCGGGCCGCAGTGCAGGTAGCCGGCCTCCGCGGTCGTCGCGTTCGCGTCGGTGCGACCGGGCGTGCGCTCGGCCGAGCCGACCCCGGGCGCGAGCGTCGCGAAGATCGGGTCCAGGTGCTGCACGATGTCGTCCTCGCCGCCGATCATCAGGCAGAAGCCGCGCTCGAGGCCGAAGACGCCGCCGCTCGTGCCGATGTCGACGAAGTGCACGCCTCGCTGCGCGTAGCGCTCGGCGCGATCGACGTCGTCGCGGTAGTAGGAGTTGCCGCCGTCGATCACGATGTCGCCGGACTCCATGAGCTCGGCGAGCTTGTCCGTGGTCTGCTCGGCGAACGCGGCCGGCACCATCACCCACGCGGCGCGCGGCTTCGAGAGCTTGTTCACGAAGTCCTCGAGCGAGCCGGTGCCGATCGCGCCCTCGGACTCGAGTTGGTGCACCGCGTCGCCATTCACGTCGTACACGACGACCTCGTGGCCGCCCCGCATCAGCCGGCGCGACAGGTTCGCGCCCATCCGGCCGAGGCCCACCATCCCGAGCTGCATCTCAGATCACCTCCATGAGCTGGTCGAGCGCAGCGCGCGCAACGCGGCGCCCCCGGTTGCGGAGCGAGCGCAGGTCGCCGAGCGCTTGCGCGTCGATGAGCGTTCCGAACGTGTAGGGCGCGCCGGGGATCTCGATGTCGGTCCCGTGCTCGCGGTCGACCACCTGGATGAACACCCCGTTGTTCGTGCCACCCTTGTGGAGCTGCCCGGTCGAGTGCAAGAACCGAGGCCCGAACCCGACCGTCGTCGCAACGCGATAGCGGTCGCGGATCCTCATGCGCGTGGTTTGCAGGAGATCCTCGGTCTCGGAGGTGCGATCGATGTACGCGAGGATCGCGACGTAATCGCCGGCGCGGACCTCCTTCAGCAGCACGCCGAGATCGTCGAGGCCGGGATCCTCGACCGTGCCCCTCGCGAGGATCTCCTTCGTGGCGTCCTTCGCCTCCTGGACGTTGGGTTGATCGAACGCGTTGATCCCGAGCACGTGGCAGGCGACGGCGGTCGCCATCTCCCAGCGGAAGAACTCCGAGCCGATCTGCTCGGGGCCGTCGTACGCGATCCGCAGGACCGGGTGGCCGAGGCTCTCGAGCGCGTCGAGGCCATCGCGCTCGCCGATCGCGACGAACACACGGTCGTCCCCGTAGACGGACGGATCGCCGAGCGGCTCGCCCACGATCGGCACGATGCCGACGTCCTCCTTGCCGGTGGACTCGGCGATGAGCTGCTCGACCCAGTTGCCGAAGCTCGCGATGTCGGGGGGAAGGAACAGCGTGACCTTGTCGCGTCCGGCCTTCGCGCACTCGCCCATCACGGCGCCGAGCGTTGCCCCGGGGCTCTGCGCCGCCGGCACCATGCCCGCCGAGGCCGTGGCCATCTCCTCGGCCCGGTCGAGCAGCTCGTGCAGCGGGGCCCCGATGAGCGCGGCCGGCACGAGCCCGAAGTACGATAGCGCGGAGTACCGGCCGCCGATGTCCTCCGGGTTGGAGAAGACCGCGCGGAACCCGTGCTCGCGCGCGAGCGTCTGGAGCGGCGTGCCCGGGTCGGTGATGGCCACGAAGTGCGTTCCGTCCTGGATCTGCGCCCAGAAGTACGCGAAGTGCGACAGCGTCTCCGTCGTCGTCCCGGACTTGCTGGCCACGATGAACAACGTCGTTCGCAGGTCGAGCTGACCGCTCACGCGCGCGACCGTGTCGGGGTGCGTGGTGTCGAGCACGATGAGCTCGAGCGCGCCCTCGGCCGTCCCGAACGTCCTCGCGAACACCTCGGGCGCCAGGCTCGAACCGCCCATGCCGAGCAGCACCGCGGTCTCCAGCCCGTCGGCGGCCGCCTGCTTGGCGAACGCCTCGAGCTCACCGATCCGCTCGTGCATGAGGTCCATCACGCTCAGCCAGCCGAGCCGGTTCGTGATCTCCGTGGGGTCGTCCTTCCAGACCGTGTGGTCCTTGCGCCAGATGCGAGCGATGACCTTGTCCTCGTCCATGCGCTGGAGCCGCTCGATCACGGCGGGGAGCATCGTCGAGAGCAGCGTGCGCTGACGCTCGCGGCGGTCGTTCACCTCCGCGATCTTCTTGCCGATCGTGGTCAGCAGCGCGTCGAAGTCCCTCGCGAACGAGCTGATGCCCTCCTCGAGCAGCGTGGCGGTCACCTCGTCGAGATCCACGCCTGCGCGCGCGAGCGCGTCGATCTGCCGGCGAGCTCCCTCGAGGTCTTCCGAGATCGTGTTCCCGCGCACGACGCCGTGGTCGCGGAAGGCGTCGATCGTGTTCGTGGGCATCGTGTCCACGGTGTCGGGGCCGATGAGCGCCTCCACGTACATCGTGTCGCGGTACGCGGGGTTCTTCGTCGAGGTCGAAGCCCACAGCGGCCGCTGGACCTTCGCACCAACCGCTGCGAGCCGCTCCCACCGCTCTCCTGAGAAGATCCGGCGGAACCGCCCGTACGCGAGCTTGGCGTTGGCGATCGCGGCGGTGCCGCGCAGCTCGGAGCCCTCGGGCAGCAGGGCGTCGATCGCAGAGTCCACCCGCGAGACGAAGAACGACGCGACCGATGCGATGCGGTCGACCTCGCCCCCCGCGGCGACGCGGCGGTCGATGCCGGCGATGTATGCCGCGGCGACCTTCTCATACGCCTGCACCCCGAACAGCAGCGTGACGTTCACGTTGATGCCCTCTGAGATGAGGGTCTCGATGGCGGTGAGACCCTCGTGGGTACCGGGGACCTTGATGAGGACGTTCGGCCGGTCGAGCCGCGTCCAGGCCTCGCGAGCCGCCGCGATCGTGCCCTCGGCATCTCGGGCCAGGCGCGGTTCGACCTCGAAGCTCACGTACCCGTCGACGGCATCCGAGCGCTGGTACACGGGCATCAGGACGTCGGCGGCCATCTGGATGTCCGGGATCGCGAGCTCGAAGAACACGTCGAGCGGCTCGTGATCGGCGCCGTCGTTCGCGAGACGTTGGATCTCGTGGTCATAGTCGGTCGAGCCGCCGATCGCCTTGCCGAAGATGCTCGGGTTCGAGGTGACGCCGGTGATCGCGTCCTCCTCGATCAATCGCTGGAGCTCACCGCTGGTCATGAGGGTCCTGCGCACGAAGTCCAGCCATGGGCTCTGTCCCGCGGACAGGAGCTCCCGGAGCGGGTTCATGTCGTCGCACCTCCCTCCGTCGTCGAGCGTGAGCCGATAGACGGTAATCCTTCCGGCGGCACTCGGTGAAGCGTGGTCACCGCGAACCCTCGGTCCGTTACGCGAGCGCCGAGCGGCGGAGACCCCGCGCCGCCGCGAGCGGATCGCGCTGCCCGAAGATCCCGGTGCCCGACACCAGAACGTCCGCGCCGGCTCGAGCTGCGGCCGCAGCCGTGTCGGCGTTGATGCCGCCGTCGACCTCGAGCCGGAAGTCGAGCGCTCGCTCGCGACGGATCCGGTCGGCCCGCTCGACCTTCGTGAGGGTCTCCGGCATGAGCGCCTGGCCCCCGAACCCCGCCTTGATCGTCATGACGAGCAGCAAGTCGATCAGATCGAGGAACGGCTCGGCCGCCTCGATGGGCGTGGGTCCGTCGACGACGAGCCCGGTCATGAATCCCATGGCTCGGATCCGTCCGAGCAGTTCGGTGGGGTTGCCGAGCTCCACGTGGAAGCTCACGCCGTCCGCGCCGGCTTCCTTGAGCGGCTCGAGCCAGCGTGCTGGATCGGTGACCATAAGGTGGCAATCTAAGAGCAGGTCGGTGTGGCGGCGCAGGGACGCGACCACGGGGGGTCCGATCGACAGGTTCGGCACGAAATGACCGTCCATGATGTCGACGTGCAGCCAGTCGACGGCCGGCCGGACGGTCGCGATCTCATCGGCGAGTCGGCCGTAGTCGGCGGCGAGGATCGAGGGGGCGATGAGGAGGGGGCGCGGGTCGCGTTCCACCGGCGTAGTGTGCCCCAGTGGACCCGCGGCCGTCAGCGTAACGCCCGGGGCCCGCGGCAGACGGATGACACGACGCGAGGGATCCCGGAACGTGAAGGGAGGTTCGAGCATGGTTGAGCCGATCAAGGTCTACGGCGCGAGCTGGTGCCCCGACTGCCGCCGAGCGAAGCGGTTCCTGGGGGACCAGCGCGTCCCGTTCGAATGGCACGACATCGAGGTCGACCCCGACGGCGTGAAGATCGTGCAGGAGCGCAACAACGGGAACAACGTCATCCCGACGATCATCTTCCCCGACGGTTCGCACCTCGCGGAGCCCTCGAACGAGGAACTCGCGGAGAAGATCGGCCTCGAGCGCACGGCCATGATGCATGTGTACGACGTCATCATCATCGGTGGCGGACCAGCGGGACTGACGACGTCGATCTACGCCGCGCGCGAGCAGCTCCAGACGCTCGTGATCGACAGCAAGGGCCTGGGCGGTCAGGCCGGCGTCACCGAGCGACTCGACAACTACCCGGGGTTCCCCGAGGGCATCGGCGGGGCCGAGCTCGCCGACCGCATCGTGCAACAGGCGCAGCGCTACGGCGTCGAGATGCTCCAAGCCGTCTCGGTCACCTCCGTGACGGGCGACCACGAGGAGATCGACGTGGAGACGGCGACCGGCGACCACTACCACGCGCGCGCCGCGCTCATCGCGACCGGGTCTTCCTACCGCCGCACCGATGCTCCCGGCGAGGAGGACCTCATCGGCGCCGGGATCCACTTCTGCGCCACCTGTGACGGCCCGTTCTACAAGGGTGCCAAGGAGTTGTTGGTGTTGGGCGGCGGGAACAGCGGCCTGGAGGAGGGCCTGTTCCTCACCCAGTTCGTCGACAAGGTGACCATCGTCGAGCGCGGCGACCGACTGCGTGCGAGCAAGCTGCTCCAGGACAAGGTGATGATGCACAAGAAGATGGAGGTCCTGCTCGATCACGAGGTCATGGAATTCCGTGCCAAGGAGGACGGGAGCGGCAAGCTCGGCGTCGTGGTCGTGAAGGACGCAACCACAGGTGAAACGAAGGAGATGCACCCGGCGGGATGCTTCGTGTTCATCGGCCTGGATCCCAACACGGAGTTCATCAAGGGCCAGGTCGACCTGGACGACCGCGGGTTGATATCCACGAACATGGGCCTCATGACCAGCATGTCGGGTGTGTTCGCGGCGGGCGACGTGCGCTCGGGCTCCACGAAGCAGCTCGCATCGGCGGTGGGTGAAGGGGCCGCGGCGGCGATCGGGATCCGCCAGTATCTCGAATCCTTGGAGGACATGGTCGTCCACAACATGTGAGGAGGGTCCGTGGACCCCAAGGACATCTTCGAGATCATCATCAAGGCCGACGAGAAGCTGAAGTACGCGACGAGCGCCACGACCGATGTGCGCAAGCAGCAGGCGCGCGAGCTGCTCGTGCAGGCGCTCGAGGCGGCGCGCGAGATCGGGAACGAGAACCTCGTGCAACAGGCCGAGACGCGCCTGGCAGACCTCGGCATGCCCCCGGTTTCCGGAGGATCGGGCTCCGGCGATCGAGAAGACATGCCGCGCGTGCACGGCTCCCCACCCCCGGCCTCGGTCAGGGTGGAGGCCGCGCGGCGGCCGACCCCACTCGATCCGTATCCTGAACCGCGCCCACAGGTCGAGAGCGGCGACGAGCTCGCCTACCCGCCCGAGCTCGGACCCGAAGCGATCGCGATCCTCGAGGGACGGACGTTCATGTTCTCGGACGCGCTCGGGGACGTGCCGCCGGGTTCTGTCGGAGGACTCCTGCACGACGACACGAGGTTCGTCTCGTCGTGGCTCCTCACGCTCGACGGGCAGCCACTGTCGCTGCTGAAGTCGCAGGTCGTCGATTACTACTCGGCCGGCTTCTTCTCCACGAATCCCGACCTTCCGGACCTGCGAGCCAACACGCTGTCCGTTCGGCGGTTCCGGTTCGTGGGCGGCGGGGTCCACGAGCAGATCGCCGTGTACAACGCCTCCACCGAGGTGGCACGGTTCGAGCTCCGCCTCGCGGTGGGAGCCGACTTCGCGGATCTGTTCGAGGTGAAGAGCCGCGTGCGCGATCGCAGCGCCCAGATCGACGTCGAACACGATCCCGACGAAGCGCTCCTGCATTTCCACTACGAGCGCGAGGGCTTCCTGGCCGAGACGAACGTGCAGGTCATGCGCAGCCGGATCATCCAGGGGATGGAGGGAACCGACATCGGAGCCACTCCGGTCGCCATCGAGGGCGACGACTACGTCTGGCGGGTCGATCTTCCGCCTCGACATACCTTCACGACGTTCCTGCGCGTCACCGTCCGGGTGAACGACACGGTGTTGGAGCCGATGCACCGGGAGTTCGGCGAGGAGCGGGAGCACTCGGAAGGCGCGCTCACGAGTTGGCTCGACGAGGTGCCGAGGTTCGAATCGGACAGCTGGCTCCTGCGGAACGTGCTCGACAAGTCGATCCTGGACATCGCGGCTCTGCGGATCACCGGCGAGCTGGCGGACGAGCCCTACGTGCTGCCGGCGGCGGGACTCCCGTGGTTCATGACGCTGTTCGGCCGCGACACGCTCATCACCTCGCTCCAGACGGTGTGGGTCGGATCCGAGCTCGCTCGCGGAGCGCTGCACCTGCTCGGCGGCCTGCAGGGGACCGAGATGAACGACTTCAAGGACGAGGAGCCGGGCAAGATCCTCCATGAGGTCCGCAACGGCGAGCTCACGGTCCTCGGCGAGAAGCCGCACAGCCCCTACTACGGCACCGCCGACGCGACCCCGTTGTTCCTCGTGCTGATGTCCGAGTATTGGCGCTACACCGGGGACGACGACTTCGTTCGGGCTCGGTGGAAGAACGTGATGGCTGCCCTCGAGTGGGTGGATCGGTTCGGCGACCGTGACGACGACGGCTACGTGGAGTACCAGACGCGATCGTCGCAGGGGCTCGGCAACCAGTGCTGGAAGGATTCCTGGGACGGAGTGCAGTTCGCCGACGGGCGGATCCCGTACTTGCCGATCGCAACCGCCGAGATCCAGGGCTACGTCTACGACGGGAAGCTCCGCGTGGCCGAGATGGCCGAAGGCCTCATGGACGACGTCGCGCTCGCCGAGCGGCTGCGCAAGGAAGCCGATCAGCTCCGCGACGCCTTCAATAGGGACTTCTGGTCGGAGGCCCGCGGTGGCTACTACGTGATCGGCCTCGACGGCGACAAGCGGCAGATCGACTCGATGACCTCGAACATGGGGCATCTGCTCTGGTCGGGCATCGTCCCGGAGGATCGGGCTCAGATCGTGGCTCGTCACCTGATGTCCGAGGACATGTTCTCGGGCTGGGGTGTGCGCACGATGTCCCAGACGGAATCGGGCTATAACCCGATCGGCTACCACGTCGGCACGATCTGGCCGCACGACAACGCGATCGTCGCGATGGGTCTGGCGCGCGCGGGCTTCCGCGACGAGGCGAACCGGATCGCGATCGCGCAGCTCGAAGCGGCCGGGTTCAGCGATCACCGGCTTCCCGAGGCGTTCGCCGGGTTCGACCGCGACCTCGGCCGGTTCCCCGTGCCGTATCCGACCGCGTGCAGCCCGCAAGCCTGGGCGACGGGGGCCCCGTTCGTGTTCGTGAAGACGATGCTTGGGCTCGATGCGCAAGGTGGCCAGGTCACGATCGACCCCCGCGTCCCCGAGAGCATCGGGCGCGTGTTCATCCATGGGATGCACGCGTTCGACACCCACTGGGACGTCGAGGCGACCGGGACGAACGGCGACGTCCGCCTGACGAGCTAAGAGGGCCGTCGTGCCCGACGTCTCGTTCGGGAACCTCGTAGCCGTGTGCGCCGTTGCGTTCGCGGCACCACTCGTGCTCGGGTTCGCGCCGAAGGTCCGGGTGCCCGCCGTCGTGCTCGAGATCGTGGTGGGGATCGCGATCGGGCCGTCGGGCCTCGGGTGGGTGAGCGCCGATCTGCCGGTCCAGCTCCTCGCCCTCCTCGGGCTGTCGTTCCTGTTGTTCCAGGCCGGGCTCGAGGTGGACGTCGAACGCCTGCGTGGTCGGCCCCTCGCGCTCGCGGGCGGGGGTTTCGCGATCTCCTTCGCCCTCGCGCTGGCCGCGGCAGCTGCTGTGTCTGAGCTCGGCCTGGCGGACTCCCCGCTGCTCGTTGCCGTGATCGTGTCCGCGACCGGGCTCGGCGTCGTCGTGCCGGTGCTGAAAGACGCCGGCGAAACCGGAACGCCGTTCGGTCAGCTCGTGATCGCGTCCTCCTCCGTCGCGGACTTCAGCGCGGTCATCCTGCTGACGTTGCTGTTCTCGATGGAGGCGAGCGGTGCCGGTTCGAAGCTGGTCCTGCTGATCGGGTTCGCGGCGCTCGCCGCCGTCGTCGGGGTGGCGATCGCTCGCGCCGGGAGGCGCCTGAGGATCTCCGGCGTGCTCGAGCGGCTGCAAGACACCACGTCGCAGATCCGCGTGCGCGGGGCCGTGTTGCTGCTCGTCGCGTTCGTCGGCGTCGCCGAGCGGTTCGGCCTCGAGGCGATACTCGGTGCGTTCGTCGCCGGCGCGATCTTGTCGGTCGTGGACCGCGACCTGATGATGACACACGAGCACTTCCGGCTGAAGCTCGAGGCGGTCGGGTTCGGGTTCTTCGTTCCCGTGTTCTTCGTGGCCAGCGGGCTACGGTTCGATCTGGCCGCGCTGTCCTCCGGACCGTCGACCGTGTTGCGCGTGCCGGTGTTCGTCGCCGTGTTGCTCATGGTGCGCGGCGTGCCGGCGCTGCTGTACCGGCGGGAGTTCGGCATCCGCCGGATGTTCGCGGCGGCACTGTTCCAGGCGACCTCGCTGTCCTTCATCGTCGCCGCGGTGCAGATCGGGACGACGCTTGGGAAGCTCGACGCGGCCACGGGCGCGGCGCTCGTCGCGGCGGGTCTCATGTCGGTGCTGGTGTTCCCGGCAGTGGGGCTCGCCCTGCTGCAGCGCGATGCGGCTACGAGGGGCTCGTCTGCTCCCTCCACGCCCTGAAGACTTCCAGGAGCTCCTCGCGCCCATCGGCCGGGATGGCGTCTTCGGTGAGCATTCCGGTGAGCGCGATCGTCACGCGCATCTGCTCGAGGTACGCGCTGCATCCCTCGCACCCCGCGAGGTGCTGCTCGAGGCTCGCACGCTCGGCCTCGGGCAGCGCGCCCTCGAGGTAATCCGTGACGAGCTCGACGAGCCCCTTGCAGTTCATGTCGACGGGGGCGCTCACGACGGCCCCTCCTCTCCGAGGTAGGCCTCCAGCGCCCGACGAACCTTCGCGCGGGCGCGGTGCAGGAGCACCCGTTGGTTGGTCTCGGAGATCTCGAGCGCGTTACACACCTCGGCGGATCCCCAGCCGAGCACGTCGCGCAGGCGGATCACCTCACGCTGGTTCGCAGGCAGCGCATCGATCGCCTCACGGATGCGGTCGAGGGTCTCGTTGCCCAGCAGGCGCTCCTCCGGGATCGCGTCCCATCGCGCCGGGAGCGACCTCCACCCTCGCGGCGCCAAGGGGTCGTCGTCGGGGAAGAAGCGATCCGGGTCGACAGCCGGCTCGTCGTCCCCCGCGGCCCAGACCGAGGAGAACGGGGTGCTTCGGGCCTCGCGCTGCCCGCGGGTCTTCGCCGTGTTCGCGAGGATCCGGAAGATCCACGTCCGCAGCGACGAGCGTCCCTCGAAGGCATCGAGCCCTCGGAGCACGCCGACCCACGCGTCTTGGACCACCTCCTCCGCCACCGCCCTGGTGGAGACGTACATCTGCGCGACTCGAAGCATCGGCGCGCGGTACCGGTCGACGAGCATCGCGAAGGATGGCTCGTCGCCGGCGCGGAGGGCTTCGACGACGCGCAGGTCCTCGTCGGAGGCGCGGATCGGTGGTCGGTCTGACACTGAGGGCGAGCCTACCGCTGAGCGATCCGAGCGTGGGCGACGGCTACGGCCGAGCCGCCCCCACGAAGCTGTCCCAGTTGATCGATCGGACGTTCACGACGTCGCCGGGGTGGTTCGCGTCGATCATCGTCGACGGCGTGAGGTACATCGCGACGTGACTGATCGGCGAGTAGAAGAAGAGGAGGTCGCCGGGCTGCAGGTTCGACCGATCGACGTGCGGCAGAGCGGCGTACTGTGCTGCCGAGGAGTGCGGGAGCACGACTCCCGCATGCGCCCAGGACCACATCGTCAGGCCGGAGCAATCGAAGCCCACGTTCGGATCGGCCGAGCCCCACACGTACGGCGTCCCGATCACCGAGTACGCGGCCTGGATCGCCGCCTGCGCGTTCGGGTTCGTGGCAGGGGGCGGACCGGGGACGTTGCCGACAACGACCCCTGCGCCGGTCGAGGCAGCCGCCGCCGCTGCCGCCGCCGCGGCCTTCGCCGCGGCCACCGCGTCGAGGTACTTCCTGTTGAGCTCCTGGTAGAGCCCCCTCGCCTGGCCGATGCCGGTCTGGATGTCGGAGCGCTTCGTGGCGAGGTCGTCCAAGACGGCATGACGCTCCACGAGCGCTTGGTGGAGCTGGTCGGCCAGCCACTTCGCCTCTTGCTGGGCGCGCTCCGCGGTGTTCGCGAGATCGGTGTCCGCCTGCGCCATGCTGCCGATGAACTCGAGCCGGTCCGAGAAGTCGGCGAGTGACGTGGCGTCGAAGAGCACTGATATCTGCGATCCGAATCCTTGGTACGCGCGGGCGGCGTTGTCGTTGAGCGCCGAGAGGGCGCGGGCGGCGGTCGCCTGGGCGCGATCAGCGGCCGCCTTCGCCTCGGCCAGCCGTCCCTCGATGTCCTGGAGCCGGATCTGCGCTTGGTCGTACTGCTCCACCAGGAGCGACAGGCGGCGGTTGAGGGTGTCGAGCTGGGCCTTCGCGGCCTCGACCTGCTGCTTGGATGGTGCCGCGGAGGATATGTTCGTGAAACCGAGGGAGGTGCCGAGCGTCATCAGCGCGGCGATGGTCACCCTCGCCGCTAGGAACCGCCCCGGTCTGGTCATCATCCTCCGGACATGCGAAAGGCTGCTACGCAAGAGCAGCCCGGGGGCAAGGGTATCGGCCCGCCGGGGGCCCGTCAAACCTCTCGGTTTCCTCGGAAAGCAACCCCTCGGCGGACCGTGAGCCGGTCGGGACGGCGGGATTTGAACCCGCGACCTCAGCGTCCCGAACGCTGCGCGCTACCAAGCTGCGCCACGTCCCGTGCCCGAAGTGTAGCGGCTGAGGCGCCGCTCGGCGCTCGGCGGGTAGCATCGGCCTCCGTGAGGATCGCGCAGCTCTGCCCCCCGTGGCTCGCCGTCCCCCCGAAAGGCTACGGCGGCATCGAGTGGGTCGTGGCTCTGCTCGCCGACGGTCTCGCCGATGCCGGGCACGAGGTGACCCTCTTCGCCACGGGCGACTCGCAAACCCGAGCGCGCCTCGAGTACGTGTTCGAACAGGCTCCCGGCTCCCGCTACATCAACGACATCGTGCTCGACACCACGCAGACGCTGCACGCCTTCAGGGGCGCGCGCGAGCGTTTCGACGTGCTCCACGTGCACTCACCGTTCTCGGCGCTCGCCGCCGCGGTCGAGACGGGCGTGCCCGCGGTCCACACCCTCCACGGCTCCTTCGTGCCGGAGATGGCGCGCCTGTACTCCTACGCCGCCGACCGAGCGTGGTTCGTGGCGATCAGCCAGGCGCAGCGCCAGTTGAATGCGCAGCTCCGCTACGCCGGCGTCGTCTACAACGGGATCGACACGACCGTGTACTCGATGAACACGGACAAAGAGGACTTCGTCTTGTTCCTCGGCCGGGCGGCACCCGAGAAGGGATGGAAGCGGGCGATCGACGCCGCGAAGGCAGCGGGGGAGCGGCTCGTCTCCGCGGTGAAGATCGCCAACGCGAGTGAGCAGGAGGAATGGGAGACCAACATCAGGCCGAATCTCCCCTCCGACGCCGTCGTCATGGGAGAGATCACCCAGGAGGAGAAGGTGGACCTCCTCCGCCGCGCGAAGGCGGTT
>JBDTYT010000015.1:0-26070 GCA_040005555.1 Actinomycetota bacterium
CCGCCTCGCCCACCCGCACCGACTCGCGTTGCGTGATGTAGAGGAGCGGGACCGCAAGCACGAGCACCCCGACCGGGATACCCACGACGAGGAGCGTCTTGACGCGCAGCGCCAAGCGGCCCCACCAGGCATGAATCAGTTTCGGTCGCATCGGAGTTCCGCATATGTCCTCGGAACCCTGCCTCCGACCCTTGAGCGGTGGCTTGCTACACTCGGCCGGTGAGCTGAGACGACCTCCTCGGCACCTCCCGGCGCCTCGCGGGCGCCAGGTGTTCGCGCTATCTGCACCCATCCGCTAGGAGGTCGTTCCATGTCCATCCACCCCGCTACCCGTTCCGCTGGGAGCTCCGCATGAGCGTGCTCGAGGTCCAAGATCTCTCCGTCGAGGTCGCCGGACTGTCGATCCTCGAGGGATTGACATTCGCCCTCGGCGCGGGCGACAAGGTGGGCGTGGTCGGCCGCAACGGCGCGGGGAAGACCTCCCTGCTGAAGGTGATCGCCGGGGAGTCCACGCCGCTCTCGGGGGGAGCGAAGGTTCGAGGCGCGCTCGGCTATCTGCGTCAGGACCCTCGACACCACCGCGCCGAGGACGAGCACTCGGGTCTCGAGCACGTCCTCCAGGCTCGCGGCCTCCTCGACATGGCCCTCCGACTGGAGAAGTACCGGCTGGCGATGGAGGAGAGCCATTCGGATCCGAGCGTGCTTCGCTTCTCCAAGCTCGAGGAGCGGTACCGAGCGGCGGGGGGGTACTCGGGCGAGGCCGAGGCACGGCGGATCGCCGCGGGCCTCGGACTGCCCGACGATCGTCTGGATCTGCCGGTGCCCGCCCTATCGGGAGGCGAGCGGCGGCGGCTCGAACTCGCTCGGATCTTGTTCGCGGGCTCGGACGTCCTGCTGCTCGATGAGCCCACCAACCACCTGGATGTCGACGCGAAGCAGTGGCTCATGAAGTTCCTCGCCGGGTACCGAGGGGCGCTGATGGTCGTCAGCCACGACCTCGAGCTGCTCGACTCCGCCATCACCCGCATCGTGCATCTCGATCGCGACGAGGTGGTCCAGTACCGCGGGAGCTACGCGGACTACCGTGAATCGCGGCGCCTGGACGAGATCCGGATCCGCGCCCTCGCGGAGCGGCAGCAGGACGAGATCAAGCGGTTGAAGACCCTCGCCGACTCCATGCGCGGCCAGACGGTGAAACGCGCCCGCAAAGCCAAGAGCCTCGACACGCGGGTCGAGCGGCTTCGTTCGCACGCCGTCTCGGCTCCTACGAGGGAGCGCACGGTTCGCTACCGGTTCCCGGATCCTCCGCACGCGGGCAGACAGGTCCTGGGCGTGACGGGCCTCCGCAAGGGATACGGAGGACCACCGGTGTTCGACGATCTCGAGTTCGACGTGATCCGCGGCGAACGGCTCCTCATCATGGGTCTGAACGGCGCCGGCAAGACCTCGCTGCTGAAGATCCTCGCGGGGGTCTCCTCGGCCGATGCCGGCGGGTTCCGTCTGGGCACCGGGGTGTCGCTCGGGTACTACGCGCAGGAGCACGAGGGCGTCCACGAGGGGGTGCCGGTGCTCGCTCACGTGCGGGCAGAGTCCACCGACGCCTCCGACAAGGATCTGCGAGCGCTCATCGGGATGTTCGGGTTGACGCGGGAGGTGGCCCATCAGGACGCGGGAACGCTGTCGGGCGGCGAGAAGACGAAGCTCGCCCTCGCGCAGCTCGTCGCCGGGCGGCGCAACCTCATCTTGCTGGACGAGCCCACGAACAACCTCGACCCCCCGTCGCGGACGGCGATCGCGCAAGCGCTCGCCAGCTGGAAGGGGACGATGGTCCTCGTGAGTCACGACGTCGAGTTCGTCGAGGCGCTCGCACCGCACCGGGTCCTCATGATGCCCGACGGTACCGTGGACTTCTGGAGTCAGGATCTCCTGGACCTGGTCGCCCTCGCCTGAGACCGGAGCGCCAAGCGCGGCTCGGGTATGCTCACGCCTGCTCGAGCGACCGGAGGCCCGAACTGACCGACCACGACGCGTCTCGACCGGCCGACCTCGCGTTCGTGAACGGCGCCGTGTACACGGTGGACGCCGCGCGGCGTTGGGCCCACGCCGTGGCCGTGCGTGAGGGGTCCGTTGCCGCCGTCGGGGGCGACGAGCAGATCCGAGCTCTCGTGGGGCCCGATACCGAGGTGATCGATCTCCGTGGTCGCATGCTCCTGCCCGGCTTCCAGGATGCGCACATCCACCCGCCGGCAGCGGGCCTCGAGATGCTGCGCTGCAACCTCTCCGACGCATATTCTCGCGAGGACTACGCGCGGATCATCACCGACTACGCCGCGGCGCATCCCGACGAGGAATGGGTCACCGGCGGCGGGTGGTCGTTGGATGTCTTCCCCGGCGGGACTCCACCGAAGCAGGATCTCGATGCGCTCGTACCCGACCGGCCGGTCTACCTACCCAACCGCGACGGACACGGCGCGTGGGTGAACTCCCGCGCGCTCGAGATGGCCGGCATCACGCGTGACACGCCCGATCCCGTCGACGGCCGGATCGAACGCGATGCGGCAGGCGAGCCGTCCGGGACGTTGCACGAGGGCGCCATGCATCTGCTCGACGACGTGATGCCTGTCGCCTCGTCCGAGGATCTCGAGCAAGGGCTCCTCGTCGCACAGGCGCACCTGCACGCGCTCGGTCTCACCGCGTGGCAGGACGCGATCGTAGGTGGGCCGTATCCGACGCTCGAGGCGTACGTGGCCTGCGCCGAGCGCGGAGACCTCACGGCGAAGGTGATCGGCGCGCTGTGGTGGGATCGCCACCGTGGGGCGGAGCAGATCGAGGAGCTCATCGAGCAGCGAGCGAAGAGTTCGGTCGGGCGATTCCGGGCGACGACGGTGAAGATCATGCAGGACGGCATCATCGAGAACCACACCGCCGCTGTGCTCGAACCGTACCTGGATGCGGCCGGCGTCCCAACCACGAACCGGGGGATCTCGTTCGTCGATCCCAAGCTGTTGAGGGGGTACGTGACGCAGTTGGACCGCGAGGGGTTCCAGGTCCATTTCCACGCCCTCGCGGAGCGAGCCGTGCGGGAAGCGCTCGATGCGATCGAGGTGGCTCGGCAGGCCAACGGGCCGAACGATCTCCGGCACCATCTCGCACATCTGCAGGTCGTGCACCCGGATGACATCCCGCGCTTCCGTGAGCTCAACGTGGTCGCGAACGCTCAGCCGCTCTGGGCGATGAACGAGGGACAGATGGTGAACCTCACGATCCCGTTCCTCGGCCCCGAACGAGCGGCGTGGCAGTACCCGTTCGCGAGCCTGGTACGAGCCGGCGCGAACCTGGCCTTCGGCAGCGACTGGTCGGTCTCGAGTGCGGATCCCCTGTTGGAGATGCACGTCGCGGTGAACCGGGCGTCGTTCCCGAGCTACGCGTACGGGGCCGCCGACGAGGGACCACTCGAGCCCTTCCTGCCGCAGGAGCGGGTCGACCTCCCGACAGCGATCCACGCGTTCACGATGGGCTCTGCGTTCGTGAACCACCTCGATCAGGTGACCGGCTCGATCGAGGTGGGCAAATATGCGGACCTGGTCGTCGTGGATCGCAACCTCTTCGCCCACCCGCCGAGCGAGATCCACGAGGCTCGGACCGTCCTCACCCTCGTCGAGGGCGAGCGCGTGTTCACGGCTCCCGATTTCATCTGAGCGGCCGCCGCTGACCCAAAGTCAGGGGCGTCGCTTGCACGCGGGATCGCACGGCCGGACGATGGGAGGCACCCGATGAGCAGCGCTCGCGGCGGTCAGGGCCGTCCGGTGAACCGAGCCCGCGCCGACAACGAGGAGGCCGCACGATGGCGTTCGACATGAGCTTGGTACAGCGCGGGGCGCGCAACAGGCGCACCCCCTATTACGAAGCGACGCAGAAGTACGACCCGAAGGGGTTCACCGTCTATAACCACATGTACTTCCCGATCCGATTCGACACATTCGAGAACGAGTTCACCTCGCTCCTCAACGACGTGACGATCTGGGATGTCTCGGTCGAACGGTGCCTGGAGATCGGCGGGCCGGACGGGTTCACGTTCGCGCAGCTGCTGACCCCCCGCGACCTCTCTAAGTGTGCGGTGGGGCAAGCCAAGTACGTGCTCATCTGCGATCGCGACGGCGGGATCGTGAACGACCCCGTCCTCACGAGGATGGGTGAGAACACGTTCTGGTTCGCGCTCGCGTCCTCCGATGCCTTGCTGTTCGCTCGCGGCTTGAAGAACGCGTATCCGAACCTCGACGTGACGATCAAGGAGGCGGACGTCGCGCCCCTGCAGATCCAGGGCCCGAAGTCCAAGCAGCTGATGCAGACCCTGCTCGGGGACTCGATCTTGGACCTCAAGTATTACTACTGGACAGAGGCGAAGATCGCCGGGGCGCCCGTCATCGTGACGCGCACGGGTTGGACCTCCGAGGTTGGGTACGAGGTGTACCTCACGGACACATCAAGGGGGACCGAGGTCTACGAGGCGATCATGGAGGCGGGCTCGGGTCTCAACGTGAAGCCGACCGGTCCGAGCGATATCCGCCGGATCGAGGGCGCCATCTTCAACTGGGGCGCCGACATGACCTACGAGAACAACGCGTTCGAGATGGGCCTCGAGCGCCTCGTCGACCTCGACACGCTGTCCGATGAGGCGTGCATCTCGGTCGCGGCCTACCGAACCATCAAGGAGGCCGGCGTGATCCGCAGGATCAACGGGGTCGAGCTCGACGGCGATCCATTCCCGGCGCTCAACAACGTGAAGTGGCCCGTCGTCGATGGGGACGAGAAGATCGGCAAGGTTACCTCGGCGATCTACTCACCCCGGCTCGGCAAGAACCTCGGGTACGCGTGGCTCTCGGCCGAGCGCTCCGAGCTGGGGACGACCATCACGGTCGAGAGCGAATGGGGGCCTCGCGCCGGCACGCTCGTCGAGATGCCGTTCGTGGACCCGCACAAGGAGATCCCGGTCTCCTGAACAGGCACGAGGGAGCCGCTCGAACAGACGACCCTGACACGGGATTCAAGCTGATCGCCCACGAGCGAGGCCGCACGAGACTTGCGCAGCACCTGCCTGTTGAACGATGATTCAACTATCCCGGCCGCGAACACGGCACACGCCGGTGGATCGGAAGGGGGCCGCCCCATGACGAACGAACGCCCGGAGATGCTCGAACAGAGCGCCACCATCTACTTCGGCCCCTGGTACCGGCGTTCGCCGTTCTTCGAGGCCACGCGCAGGGCGGGCTGCACCGCGTACGACGTCTACAACCACATGCTCCTGCCGGCGTACTTCGACGACCCGGTCGTCGAGTACTGGGCGCTGCTGAACGACGTCACGGTCTGGGACGTGGCGGTCGAGCGCACCGTCGCGGTCAGCGGCCCCGACGCGGACCGGCTGATCGACATGATCACGTGCCGCGATCTCACGAAGTGCCAGGTGAAGCAGGGCAAGTACATGCTCGTGACCGCTCCGGACGGTGGGATCGTGAACGACCCGGTCCTGTTGCACGTGGACGACAACGTGTGGTGGATGCAGCTCGCGGACTCCGATGCCGGCCTGTACGCGCTGGGGGTCGCGACGCAGGCCGGGCTCGACGTCGAGGTGAGCTACCCGGACGTATCTCCGATGCAGGTGCAGGGGGCGAAGGCCGCGAAGACCGTGGCGAAGCTCGTCGGCGACGGCATCTACGATCTCAAGTACTACTGGTGCGACCGGTTCGAGATCGCCGGCATCCCGGTCCTCATCAGCCGCACCGGCTGGACCGCGGTCCAGGGCTTCGAGATCAACCTGCTCGACGGGGCGCGCGGTGACGACCTGTGGAAGGCGGTGTTCGAGGCGGGAGAGGAGTTCGACATCCGTCCGGTCGCACCCGTGGAAGCTCGACGGATCGAGGCGGGCATCATGAACTACGGCTCCGACATGACGTTGGACGACACCCCCTTGCACGTCCAGAGCTTGGAACACCTCGTCGAGGACCAGCCGCAGGACTACATCGGCAAGGACGCCTTGCGGGCATTGAAGGCGAAGGGCGTGGACCGAAAGCTCGTCGGGATCGCGTTCGAGGGCGACGAGCTGCGTACCGAGCTCACCTGGTTCTGGCCCGTCCACAAGGACGGCAAGGAGATCGGCAAGGTCACCGACGCCATCTGGTCGCCGAAGCTGGAGAAGAACATCGGCTACGTCTGGGTGCCCATCGCGCTCACGGAGCCCGGGACGACGGTCGACGTCGAGTCCGAGAGCGGCCATCTGGTCGGTACGATCGCCACGATCCCCTTCATCGACCCGAAGAAAGAGGAACCGGCTAAGCCGCTCGCCTAGGCGAGCGGACATCGGAGGCGCGGAGGATGACACGAACGCTCGATCGCAGGCCACCGGCCACCGCTCCGGCAGCTCGGGGCATCCGCAAGGCGATACTCCTGCTCGAGAAGGCGACGAAGGAGGCCACCTGGGACTGTCGCATGTGCGGGCAGTGCATCCTGCACTCCACAGGGATGTCGTGCCCCATGCGATGTCCGAAGAACCTGCGCAACGGCCCCTGCGGAGGCGTGTTGCAGGACGGTCATTGCGAGGTCGTCCCCGAGATGAGATGCGTGTGGGTGCAGGCGTGGGAGGGATCGCGCAAGCTTCCCTTCTGGCGAGAGCACATGTTCCACGTCGAGCGGCCCGTGGACTGGCGCCTGCAGGAGACGTCATCGTGGGAGAACCTGCTCACGCGTCGCGACGCGCACGTCCCCGAAGGGTGGCGCGACCTCGAAGACGCCGGGGACCGGTGAGCGAACCGGCGGCGCCGGATCCACCGCACCCACCTGCGGCACGGAGCGGATTGCACGCCTTGCTGCAGGCAGGCGAGTTCGTGGTCACCGCCGAGCTGCAAGCGACCGATTCCGCCGAGCCGACGTCGGTGCATCACCTCGGCGATGCGCTGCGAGGCCGCGTGGACGCCGTGAACTGCACGGACAACAGCGCAGCGCACGCGCACCTCGGTCCCTTGGCGGCGGCGCACCTCCTGCTCGATCGGGGGGTCGAACCGATCTTGCAGCTGGCGTGCCGCGACCGGAACCGGCTCGCGCTCCAGGCCGACATGCTGGGGGCCGCGGCGCTCGGGGTCCGCAACATCGTCTGCATGACCGGCGATGACGTGAGCGCAGGGGACCACCCGGAGGCGAAGCCCATCTACGATATCGACTCGATCCATCTGCTGCGGATCGCGCGGATCATGCGGGACCGGGGGACCTACCTATCGGGCCGCCCGCTCGAGCACCCGCCGACCTTCTTGATCGGCGCCGTCGAGAACCCCTTCGCCCCACCGCTCGAGTTCCGTCCGATGCGCCTGGGGAAGAAGATCGAGGCCGGAGCGGAGTTCATCCAGACCCAGATCTGCTTCAACATCGACAGGATGCGGCTGTTCATGGCGCGGACGCGAGAGCTCGGGCTGCTCGAGCGCGTGTGGATCCTCGCCGGCGTGTTCATCCCGCGGACCGCCCGAGCGACCCGGTACCTGCGGGACATGGTCCCCGGGATCGACGTGCCGGACCCCGTCATCGAGCGCATGGACTCCGTCCCGGCGACGCGTCAAGGGGACGAAGGCGTCGCGATCGCCCTCGAGCTCATCCAGCAGCTCCGTGAGATCGAGGGCATCTCGGGCGTCCACCTGATGACGATCCGAAACGAGGAGGCCATCCTGCGGGTCGTGGAGGGCGCCGGGCTGTTCCCGCGACCGAGCTCGTCCTCAGAGCCGGTAGGCTGAGGGGACCAGGGTCTCAGCTTCTTCCCAGGTTCGGCCGTGAACGGTGGCGACGGTCACGCCGAATAGCGACCGATGCTCCTCACGATGTCATCCGAGAGCGAGGTCCTACGATGAAACGCATCTTCGCCGTCGCGCTGGCCGCGGTCTTCCTCCTGGCGGCGTGCACTCGAACGGTGGTCCGCCACGGCACCGATACGAGCCCCGCCGTTCTGTCATCGCAGGGCTCCGCGCACGCCACGTCGGGCGATCCCATCGTGAACGTCGTGAAGGCCGTGCGTCCCGCGGTCGTGAACGTCACGACGGACATCGGCGCATCGAGCCCGTTCGGCAACCAGGGGACGGGCGTGGGCACCGGGTTCATCGTGCGGGCTGACGGCATCATCGTCACGAACTACCATGTCGTCGAGCACGCGCAGCGCATCACCGTCATCACGCCGTCCCCGGATGTGCAGCGCTACGACGCTCGGGTGATCGGGGGCGACGCGACCGCTGATCTCGCGGTGCTGAAGATCCAGGCGCAAGGCCTTCCAACGGTGCCGCTCGGCGATTCGAGCGCCCTCGAGCTGGGGCAGCCGGTCGTGGCGATCGGCTACGCCCTCGCCCTGAAGGGAGGTCCGACCGTGACGACCGGCATCGTGTCGGCGCTCGGGCGGAGCATCCAGGCGAGCGACCCCAACTGCGACGCCTGTCAGAACGGCGCCCGGACCTACTCGAACGTGATCCAGACCGACGCGGCCATCAACCCCGGCAACTCCGGGGGGCCGCTCGTGAACCTCGATGGCCAGGTCATCGGCATCAACACCGCCGGCAACGCTTCGGCGGAGAACATCGGCTTCGCGATCGCCATCAACGCCGCGCTCCCGACGGTCTCATCGGCCGAATCCGACCCCACCGCGCCCGTCCCGTACCTCGGGGTCTCGACCCAGGACGTGAGCCAGAGCCTGGCGTTCCAGTTCAACCTGCCGACGACGAGCGGTGCGTACGTGGTCGGCCTCTCGCCGGACGGACCGGCGCAGACCGCCGGCATGGCGGTCGGTGACGTGATCGTGCAGTTCGATGGGCACGCGGTGGCGGACTCGGAGAGCCTCGGCACCCTGATCCGGCAGCACCGGCCGGGCGACTCGGTCCAGGTGGTCGTGGTGAACGCGCGCGGCGACCACAAGACCTACGACGTCAAGCTCGGGGTCAACCCACTCCCGCAGTCCTGAGTCGAACGCCGCGAACACGTAAGCTGCGAACGTGCGTCGATTCCGTGTGCGTGTCGGCCGCGTGTTCGGCATCCAGCTGTGGCTGCACGGATCTTGGTTCGTCGTCTTCGGGCTCGTCACGTGGCTCACGGCCACCGAGTTCGGCGACCTGTACCCGCGCCTCGCATCGCCCGTACACGTCGCCATGGGCCTCACCACCGGAGCCGCGTTCTTCGGATGCCTCACCCTGCACGAGCTCGCGCACGCCCTCGTGTCGCGCCGGTTCGGCATCGTCGTGCGCGGGATCACGCTGTTCATGTTCGGTGGCGTCGCCGAGATCGAGGGCGAGATCGACGCGCCCGCCACCGAGTTCGCCGTAGCGCTGATCGGGCCGGCGATCTCGCTGAGCCTGGGCGCGGCGTTCGGGCTCGCCGCGCTGTTCGCGAGCGACCGCAGCTGGTCCGTCGTCGAAGGGATCACGGGAACGCTCGCGCTCGTGAACCTCGGTGTAGCGCTGTTCAACCTGGTCCCCGGACTGCCGCTGGACGGTGGACGGTTGCTCCGCGCATGGCTATGGCGCGTCTGGGGCGACCGCCGGCGAGCGACCCGGGTCGCCTCCATCGGCGGGCTGGTGGTCGCCGTGGCGCTTGCTGGGTTCGGTGTGGTCATCGGGCTCACCGGTGATCTCTTCGGCCTGTGGTACGTCCCGATGGGCGCGTTCCTGTGGTTCCTCGCCCGGGCCTCGGGGCGCGCGGTGCCGGTCTCGGTCGGTGCGCTAGCCTTGACGGATCGTGAGGGAGAGGCTGCGCGATCCGGATCGTGACGATGAACTCGCCAACGAGCTCTCGCCGGCCGAGTGGTACGGCGGCGCCGCGAGGTGAGCGGGCCCTTCGAGACCGGGGACCGGATCTTGCTGGTCGATCAACGCGACCGGCGTTACCTGGTCAAGCTCAAGGCCGGAGACACGTGGCACTCGCACGGGGGGGCTCTGTCGCACGACCTCCTCATCGGCGCGGTCGAGGGGACGTCGATCCGCTCGGTCTCCGGCATGTCGTTCACGGCCTTCCGGCCCAGGCTCGCCGACTTCGTCCTCAAGATGCCGCGAGGGGCCCAGGTCGTCTACCCCAAGGACGTGGGGGCCATCCTCGTCGAGGCCGACATCTTCCCGGGCGCTCGGGTGCTCGAGGCCGGCACGGGCTCGGGGTCGTTGACCCTGGCGCTGTGCCGCGCGACGGGTTCGCAGGGTCGGGTGGTGTCGTACGAGCTCCGCGCGGAGTTCCAGGCCTACGCGGCTCAGAACATCGACGCGTTCTTCGGCAAGTTGCCGGCGTGGCTCGAGCTCCGCGAGGGCGACGTGCGCGACGTGGCGGGGGAGACCTTCGATCGCGCGGTGCTCGACCTGCCCGAGCCGTGGGGCGTGCTCGAGACGCTCCGGCGCGTCCTCGAGCCCGGGGGGATCGCGTGTGCCTATCTCCCGACGATCGTGCAGGTCCAGCACTTCGTGCTCTCGCTGCACCCGGGTGCGTTCGAGCACCTGGAGACCTTCGAGGTGCTGCACCGCTCGTGGCACATCACGGAGCGCAGTGTGCGTCCTGACCACCGGATGGTGGCGCACACCGGCTTCATCACGGTCGCGCGCAAGGTTGAGGGATCGACTTAGGTCAACCGGCAAACCGTCCGACAACGTATCAGCGGTCGGAGGACTTCCCCCGGCCTCCTCGGTCGTCCGGGGGACCGGCTCTATACTTCCGCCACGCGAGAGGTGAGGTGCGATGCCCGGGACCGATCCACGCGAGGAGCAGGAGCTCCACGAGAAACAGGTGCACGAGCTCCAGACGCAGGTGCGCTTCCTGGAAGACGAGATCGCGCTGCTCCGGCGGCGGCTCACGAACGCGCCCCGCCAGGTGAAGATCCTCGAGGAGAAGGTCCTCGAGACGAAGAGCGACCTCGCCCGCGCACTCGCCCAGAACGAGAAGCTCGCCGGCGCGCTCACGGGCGAGCGAGAGAAGATCGAAGCTCTGCGCGAGGAGGTCGAGAAGCTCAGCCAGCCCCCGGCGTCTTTCGGCGTGTTCCTCGGCGCGAACGACGACGGCTCGGTCGACGTGTTCACCTCGGGCCGCAAGATGCGCGTGAACGTGAATCCCGAGCTCGACGCCTCGATGCTCCGCAAGGGCATCGAGGTCATCCTCAACGAGGCCATGAACGTGGTCGAGGTGCTCGAGCCCGATCGCAGCGGCGAGGTCATGAGGGTCAAGGACCGCCTCGGCGAGGACCGGGTCGTGGTGATCGGCCGCGGCGACGAGGAGATCGTCGCCACCCTATCCGCCGTTCTACGAGGCGAGGAGACCATCCGGGCCGGCGACCCGTTGCTGATCGACCCCCGCTCCAACGTGGCTCTCGAGAAGCTCCCGAAGGAGGAGGTCGAGGAGCTGGTCTTGGAGGAGATCCCCGACGTGTCGTACGAAGACATCGGCGGCCTCGAGGGCCAGATCGAGGCGATCCGCGACGCCGTCGAGCTGCCCTTCCTGTACGCGGAGCTGTTCGCCGAGCATCAGCTCGAAGCCCCGAAGGGCGTGCTCCTGTACGGGCCTCCGGGTTGCGGCAAGACGCTCATCGCGAAGGCGGTGGCCAAGTCCCTCGCGGACAAGGTGCGCGAGCGCACCGGCCGCCAGGACGCGCACTCCTACTTCCTGAACATCAAGGGCCCGGAGCTGCTCAACAAGTACGTCGGCGAGACCGAGCGGCAGATCCGGCAGATCTTCCAGCGCGCCAAGGAGCGGAGCGAGGAGGGCTTGCCGGTCATCGTGTTCTTCGATGAGATGGACTCGATCTTCCGTACGCGGGGGACCGGCATCTCCTCCGACGTCGAGTCGACGATCGTGCCGCAACTGCTTTCTGAGCTCGACGGCGTCGAGACCTTGAAGAACGTCATCGTGATCGGCGCTTCGAACCGCGAGGACCTCATCGACCCCGCGATCTTGCGCCCCGGGCGCCTGGACGTGAAGATCAAGATCGAACGGCCGACGGCACCTCAGGCGTCGGACATCATGAGCAAGTACATGAACCCACGGGTGCCGATCCACCCCGACGAGATCGAGCGCTCGAAGGGCGACGCCCGCGCTGCGACCTCGCGGATGACCCAGTCGACGGTCGATCGCATGTACGCGGAGACGGACGAGAATCGCTTCCTCGAGGTGACCTACGCGTCAGGGGACAAGGAGATCCTGTTCTTCAAGGACTTCAACTCGGGCGCGATGATCGAGAACATCGTTCGCCGGGCGAAGAAGGAGGCGATCAAGCGCTTCCTGCAGACGGGGGAGAAGGGCATCAAGTCCGACGACCTCCAGCAAGCGATCCGCGACGAATTCAAGGAGAACGAGGACCTGCCGAACACGACGAACCCCGATGACTGGGCCCGGATCTCGGGCAAGAAGGGCGAGCGCATCGTGTACGTGCGGACGCTGCTGTCGGACGACCGCGGCGAAGGCAAGCAGGTCGAGCGGATCAGCGCCGGCCAGTACCTGTAGGCTGCCCGGATGGCCATCCCCAAGGTCATCGGCACCGAGACCGAGTACGGCATCGCCGCCGTCGGCCAGTCCGATTTCAACCCGGTCTTGTCCTCGTCGATGCTGATCAGCACGTACGCGGGATCGCTGCGCCGGATCCGGTGGGATTACGAGCAGGAATCGCCGCTGCGCGACGCGCGTGGGTTCGAGCCGGTGCAGATGCGCGAGCCGTCTGAGGAGGACCTCGGTCTGGCGAACGTCATCTTGCCGAACGGAGCGCGGTACTACGTCGATCACGCGCACCCTGAGTACTCGACGCCGGAGTGCGCCTCGCCCCGTGAGCTGGTGATCCACGACAAGGCGGGGGAGCGGATCTTGGAGCGTTCGCTGGACGAGCTCCACCGGGTGCTGTCGCCGGGCCAGCGGGTCGCGATCTACAAGAACAACAGCGACGGAAAAGGGAACTCCTACGGCACGCATGAGAACTACCTCGTCGACCGGGCGACCCCGTTCACGAACATCGTCCGCGACCTCACCCCGTTCTTCGTCTCGCGCCAGGTCTTTACCGGGGCCGGCAAGCTCGGCGCCGAAGCGCAGTGGGAGGAGCGAGGCCGCCACCGGTACCAGCTCACCCAGCGAGCAGACTTCTTCGAAGCCGAGGTCGGGCTGGAGACCACGCTGAAACGCCCGATCATCAACACGCGCGACGAGCCGCACGCGGATCCCGACAAGTACCGCCGTCTGCACGTGATCGTGGGTGACGCGAACATGTGCGAGGTCGCGACGTTCTTGAAGCTCGGAACCACCGCGATCGTGCTGAAGATGATCGAGGACGAATACGCTCCCGACCTCTCGCTCGCGAACGCCGTGGCGTCGCTGCACGAGATCTCGCGCGACATCACGTGCACGGCTCAGGTGCGCCTGTCCGACGGCAGACGGCTCACCGCCGTCCAGCTCCAATGGGAGTACCTCGAGCGGGCCCACAAGTACGTCGAGCAAGAGGACGACACGCCGGACAACCGCGAGGTGCTCTCGCGCTGGGAGACCGTCTTGTCGACCCTCGAGAGCGAGCCTTTGTCGCTCGCACGGGAGCTCGATTGGGTCGCGAAGTATCGCCTGCTCGAGGGCTACCGTGAGCGTGATGGTCTCGCGTGGTCCGACCCCAAGCTCAGGCTGGTCGACCTCCAGTACCACGACGTGCGGCGGGACAAGGGCCTCTACCACCGCCTCGCGGCAACCGGCAACGTCGAGCGGCTCACGACCGACGACGAGATCGAACGGGCCGTCATGGAGCCTCCGCAGGACACCCGCGCGTACTTCCGCGGGCGCTGCATCTCGAAGTATCCGGACGCGATCGCCGCGGCCTCGTGGGATTCGATCATCTTCGACACCGGAGGCGACACGCTCCAACGGGTCCCGATGCGGGAACCGTTGAAGGGCACTCGCGCCCACGTCGAGGACCTCCTCGCCCGCTCCCCTGATCCCGCGGACTTGGTCGAACTACTCCGGTCCTGACGGGGTCCGCAGGTAGAATCGTCTTCACCGCTCGAGCAGCGAGAGGAGCCCGCCGTGCCCCAGGAACAGGAACAGAAGAAGATCCAGAAGAAGTCCGGCGGCGGCGGCGCCGAGGAGCAGGACGCCGGCCAGGTCAAGGCCACCGCGAAGGGCGAGAAGCTCAAGGAGGAGATGGACGAGATCCTCGATGAGATCGACTCGGTCCTGGAGGAGAACGCCGAGGAGTTCGTGAAGTCCTACGTCCAGAAGGGCGGGGAGTGAGCGAGGGCCCTCCCGACCTCGCGATCGGCGCCGGCGCCCCGTTCGGCGCGAACCCGAGCTTCTTCGATCTGATCTCGCGTACCTCCCCGGACGTGATCCGCCACCTGCGCGGGGCCGGGACGAGCCCGTCGGATGGGGTTCCCCACGGCACCACGGTGCTCGGACTGAAGTTCTCCGGCGGCGTGGTGATGGCGGGGGATCGCCGTGCGACCGAGGGCTACTCGATCGCCGACGACAAGATGGACAAGGTCTTCGCGGCCGACGACTACTCGGCGATCGCCATCGCCGGCGCCGCGGGACAGGCCGTCGAGATCGTGAAGCTGTTCCAGCTGGAGCTCGAGCATTACGAGAAGATCACCGGCGACCGGCTGTCGCTCGAGGGCAAAGCCAACCGCCTCGGCCAGATGATCCGGGGAAACTTCCCACTCGCCGTCCAAGGACTCGTCGTGGTGCCGCTCTTCGGTGGATTCGACCACGGCCGCGGCGAGGGTCGCATCTTCTACTACGACGCCACCGGCGGCCGGTGGGAAGAGGAGGACTTCCACGCCACCGGCTCGGGAGGGCGCCCGGCGAAGAGCTCCCTGAAGAAGCGCTGGCGTCCGGGGCTGTCTCGCGAAGAGGCACTGCAGGTGGGCGTCGAGGCGCTGCTCGACGCGTCGCAGGAGGACGTCGCCACGGGAGGCCCCGACCCGGGCCGCGGGATCTGGCCGACGGTGTTCGTCGTCACCGACGACGGCGTCGGCGAAGCGTCGCGGGACGAGGTCCGATCGGCGTACGAGACGGTCGTCGGGGAGCGGTCCTGATGTCGTTCATGCCCTACGTACCGCCCGAGCAGCTCATGAAGGACCGTTCTGAGTACGCCCACAAGGGCATCGCCCGGGGCCGGTCGGTCATCGGGCTCGAGTATGCCGAGGGGATCTTGTTCATCGCCGAGAACCCCTCCGCCACGTTGCACAAGATCAGTGAGATCTACGACCACATCGCGTTCGCGGGCGTCGGCAAGTACAGCGAGTTCGAGGAGCTCCGGATCGCCGGTGTGCGATTGGCGGACCTGCGCGGCTATTCCTACGGGCGCGAGGACGTGAAGGCGAAGGACATCGCGAACGCCTACTCACAAGCCCTCTCGACGATCTTCACCCAGCAGATGAAGCCGTACGAGGTCGAGATCCTCGTCGGGGAGGTGGAGGCCGACGGCGGCCGCAACGCCCTCTACCACGTCCTGTTCGACGGCTCGGTGAACGACGAGCAGGAGCTCGTGGCGCTCGGTGGGCACGCCGAGGACCTCACCACGGCGCTCCGGTCGGCCTTCGCCCCGGGGTGGGACCTGCCGACCGCGATCCGCGAGGCCGTGAAGACCTTCTCCGCGGCCGAGGGACACGACATCGAAGCGGCCTCGCTCGAGGCGGGCGTGCTCGATCGCACGCGCACGCATCGCCGGAAGTTCCGGCGCCTCGACGACGACGAGGTCTCCGCCTCCCTCGCCGGCTGATCGGACATCCCGGCGTTCGTCGTGGCCAGGCCTAGACTCGGGGCGTGGACCGTCGCATCTTCGGCCTCGAGAACGAGTACGGCGTGACCTGCACGTTTCGGGGCCAGCGCCGGCTCTCACCCGACGAGGTCGCCCGATACCTGTTCCGGCGCGTCGTCCACTGGGGACGCTCCTCGAACGTGTTCCTCGAGAACGGGGCCCGCCTCTACCTCGACGTGGGCTCCCATCCTGAGTACGCCACGCCCGAGTGCGACTCGGTGAACGACCTCGTCGCGCACGACAAGGCGGGCGAGCGGATCTTGGAAGCGCTCCTGGCGGCCGCCGAGGTGCGTCTGCACGAGGAGGGCATCAGCGGGCAGGTGTACCTGTTCAAGAACAACACGGACTCGGCGGGCAACTCATACGGCTGCCACGAGAATTACCTGGTCGCCCGGCAGGGCGAGTTCGCGCGGATGGCGGACATCCTCATCCCGTTCTTCGTGACGAGGCAGATCTACTGCGGCGCCGGCAAGGTGCTCCACGGCCCGCGCGGCGCGCAGTTCTGCATCGCCCAGCGCGCCGAGCACATCTGGGAGGGTGTCTCGAGCGCCACCACGCGCTCGCGCCCGATCATCAACACTCGCGACGAGCCGCATGCCGACGCCGAGCGCTTCCGCCGCCTCCACGTGATCGTTGGCGACTCGAACATGAACGAGTGGACGACGTTCATGAAGGTCGGAGTCACCGACCTGGTCCTTCGTATGGTCGAGGCGAACACCGTGATGCGCGACCTCACCTTGGAGAACCCCATCCGTGCGATCCGCGAGATCTCGCACGACGTCACGTGCCGCAAGAAGGTACGTCTAGCGAACGGGCGTGAGCTGACGGCGATCCAGATGCAGGAGGAGTATTACGAGCGCACGGCGAAGTTCGTGGAACGTCGCGGAGGTGACGCCACCTCTAGCCTCTTGCTTGCCGAGTGGCGCGATGCGCTGGACGCGCTCACCGCCCAGGAACCGGATCGTTTGGTGCGCAAGGTCGACTGGGTAGCGAAGCAGCGATTGATCGACCGCTACCGCGAGAAGCATGGGCTCGCACTCTCGCACCCGCGTGTGGCATTGCTCGATCTGGCCTACCACGACGTCAACCGCGACCGGGGCCTGTACTACCTCTTGGAGCGTGCCGACCGAGTGGATCGCGCGGTCTCGGAAAAGGACATCGCGAGGGCGATGCGCGAGCCCCCGCAGACGACGCGGGCGAAGCTACGCGGAGATTTCATCAAGCACGCGAAGCAGAAGCGCCGCGATTACACCGTCGACTGGGTGCACCTGAAGCTCAACGACCAGGCGCAACGCACCGTGCTCTGCAAGGACCCGTTCCGCAGCGTCGACGAGCGGGTCGAGCAGCTGATCGCCCACATGTGAGGATGCGCAGGGGCGCACCGCCTAGCCGCGGTGCCAGGTGCGCGCTCCAGCAACCATCCGTCCGGCGAGGACGCCGGCGGCACCCGCCGCCAAGAAGAAGGGCGGATCGTCGACCGGTGTTCGGCCCATCGACTCCGATCGGACGCCGGCCCGCTCGAGCTCGGCGAGTGCGGGACGGCCGTCGGCCTCGACCAATTGGTGACGCTCCTCGAGGGCGGCCGTCCGCAGGGCATCCCACACCGCGTTCCGCTCGGCGCCCTCCAGAGTGGGGACAGCGACGTTCACCTGCACGGTGCACACCTGCCCGAGGATCGTGAGGGAATGGTGCGAGACCCCGCGATGTCTCGGGCGATGGTCGGCGAACGACATCCGGAGGGCGGCGACGGGCCGCCCTCCGAGCAGTGAGGCCGCGTTCAGCGAGACCCCGCTCCCGAGCGCGCTCACGCCCCACCGCGTGTCGGTCCCGAGGTTGCCGGGCCCGTCGGCCACGACCACGACGTCGGCATCCAGGACCTCCTTGGCGCCGAGCAGCGCCGTCCACAGCGTGACGGCCTCGTGCGTTCCACCGAACGACTGCCCGCTGGTGATGAATCCGTGGAGGAGACCCGCCGTCTGCAACCTCGGAACGAGGCGCGAGAACCATCCCGGCAGCGCGGCCCCGTCGGTCATGACGTACACCACCCGCTCGGCCCCCGCAGCCATCGCGCCTGCGGCGATCGGTGCGATCATCGAGTGCAGCGGGGCGCAGACCACGGGCATGCCCCCCAAGCCCCTCGAGCCATCGATCCGATCTCTGTGCGTCTCCTCGAGGGTCTGCACCGCGATCTGCAGCGGCGTGTAGCGCGCCTTCATCACACGTCCGGGAGGTAGGTCGTCGGACGGGTTCGCGCCCTCGACCGCCACGACGAGGTGGACGCCGCCGGTGCCGAGACCGAGCGAGACCGCGGTGGTGTTCACCACCACGCTGTCGCCCAGAGCGATGGGTCCGGTGAGCTCGGGGTAGGCGAGCGCCGGCGAGCGATCGCCCTCCACGTCCACCTCGATCTCGAGGGCTCCCGGGCGCGACGTCCCGAGCGCGGTCACACGTCCGCGGCGCAACCGAACGCCTCGCCGGTGCGTGGACATGCCGCGAGTATGATGCCCCACGCATGCAGCCGCTCGAGCGCCTGGTCAACCTCGTCGCGCTCCTCCTGGAGTCGCGCAGGCCCATGACCTTCGACGAGATCCGCGAACGGATGCCCGGCGCGTACGAGCAATCCGACCTCGATACGGCGAAGCGGATGTTCGAACGGGACAAGGACATCCTCCGTGACATCGGCATCCCGATCGATGTCGTTCCCACCGATGTCTGGGACGCGGAGCAGGGATACACGATCCACAAAGACGAGTACTACGTGCCCGAGATCACCTTCACGGCCGAAGAGATCTCGGCGCTGTTCGTCGCCGCTCGGACCGCAGGTCAGGACACCTCGGCGGAGGAAGCGGTCCGCAAGCTGCTGTACGGGGCCGAGGGCGGCATCCTGGCCGGTCCGACCGGGGTGCCCCCTTCACTGGAAGGCGGCCCCTTGGACGGCCGTCTCACGGCCGTTGCCGAGGCGATCGCCGAACGTCGGCGCGTTCGCTTCGGCTACCGGACCGCCCGAGGGGAGGGATCCGAGCGGCACGTCGATCCGTACGGCCTCGTGTACCGCGGCGGGCACTGGTATCTCGTCGGGATGGATCAGGACCGCAGCGAGGTGCGGGCCTTCCGCGTCTCTCGGGTCGCATCCGACCTCGCGGACGAAGGGGAGGGCGGCTCACCCCCGCAGGGATTCCGGGCGGCCGATCACGTCCAGCCGGGGCCGTGGCCGAGCGGCGAACCGCACGACCGAGCGCGAGTCGCCCTCTCGCCCGAGATCGCCTGGCTCGCCGCGCAGAGTCTCATCGGCATGGAGACCCTGGCCACGCGCGAGGACGGCTGGGTCGAGGTGGCCTTGCCGGCCGGCGAGCCCGCGTGGATCGCGTCCTGGGTCCTGTCCTACGGTCCCGACGCCGTCGTGCTCGAGCCGCCGGCGCTTCGCGACGAGGTTCTTCGCCGGTTGGAAACGATGATCACCGGTGGCTGAGGCGACCCGCAAGACCCCCAAGGCTTCCGAGCGGCTGCGCCGGTTGCTCGTCATGGTGCCCTACCTCGTGCAACATCCCGGGACCGAGCTCGCCGAGGTGACCCGTCTGTTCGGGGTGAGCGAGGATGCCCTCCTGGACGACCTGAACCTGCTCTTCGTGTCGGGGCTGCCGCCGTACGGACCCGGCGATCTCATCGACGTCGACATCCAAGACGGCCGCGTATGGGTGCGGATGGCCGATTACTTCAGCCGGCCCCTTCGGCTCACGAGGACCGAAGCGCTCGCCCTGTACCTGCGCGGCACGGCCGCGGCGGCCACCCCGGGCCTCAGCGAGGCGACCGCGCTGACCTCCGCGCTCCGCAAGCTCGGCGAGGGTCTGGGCCCCACCACTCTCGGGCGCCTCCCCGAGCTCGTCGAGGCCGCCGAGGGCGCTCGTCCCGCACAGACGCTCGACGCGCTCCGCGAGGCCATGATTCGGCATGAGCGCGTGCGGATCGAGTACCACGCCGCCTCGAGTGCAGAGACCACCTCCCGCGAGATCGACCCCGAGGAGGTCTTCTTCGCGGTCGGCAACTGGTACGTGGTCGCCTGGGATCAGCGCTCGGACGAGGAGCGGATGTTCCGGGCCGACCGCATCCGAACCGTGGCGGCGACGGGGGGGCGGTTCGAGCCGCGCGGCCTGGCCGGCGCGGGACGGCCGCTCTACACGCCCGGTGAGCGCGACGTGCCGGTTCGGCTGCTGCTCCATCCCGGCGCCCGCTGGGTGGGTGAGTACTACGAGGTCGATTCGGCGATCGAACGAGAAGACGGCGACCTGGAGATCGTGTTGCCGGCCGGCCGCCTCGAGTGGGTGGAACGGTTGCTGCTCCGCCTTGGCGGCGAGGCCGAGGCCGTAGACCCCCCGGCGCTGAACGACCGGGTCCGGGAGCTCGCCCGGAGGACGGCGGAGCGGTACCGCTTGGGGTAGCCCCGACGCGGCCCGGATGCCTCAAGCCCCCCCGAAGGCCGGCCGATATTCGGGGTGTCATGACAACCATCCGGACGACGTGCCCCCGCTGCGGCGAGGTCGACATGGGACCTGAGGCGATCCTCCTGCAGGTCGTCCGCGGAGGACGCGAGGGCACCTACCGCTTCACGTGCCCCACCTGCATGGACGCGGTCGAGAAGCGCGCGGACCGCAAGATCGTGGCCCTCCTGGTCTCGGCCGGCGTGGACGTCGCGAGCCGCGGGACGATCACCGAAGAGGCCGAGCGCGATCCCGCCGAGCGGCTTTTCGAGGAGCCGGAGCAGTTCCTCCACCCACTCGACCGCCTGCCGGAGGGCCCGAGGCTCACCGCCGACGACCTCATCGACTTCCACTTCCGTCTGCAAGACGATGCGTATATCCAGGAGTTCCTGGCCAAGCGCTGAGCACGCCACTCGGCTACCCTAGCCGCGTGTCCGGTCCCGCCCTCGTCTGGCTCGTCGTCGGCCTCGTCTCGGGTATCGCGATGGCCGCCGTCCTCATCGCACTCATCCGGCACGTCTTCGTGCTCGGGCGGGCGCTCGCGAGGTTCCAGGACGAGGTGACGCCGATCGCGTCCTCGATCGCGAACGAGGGCGCCCGCGCCGGCGCTCGCTCCCGAAGCAGCTCCGCCGGCTCCCGTGGCCGCCCGCGCGGCCGCCCGTGAAGGGGTCCGGCGGTAGAATCGGTCGCACCAACCCGGCTGAGGCGAGATGCTGAACATCGGTCCCCAGGAGCTGTTGCTCGTCCTCGTCGTGGCCTTGCTGGTCGTGGGACCCGCGCGCCTGCCTGAGCTGGGCCGCTCGATCGGCAAGGGCCTTCGCGAGCTCCGCAAGGCGCAGGACGAGGTCCGCCGAAGCATCCAGGTCTCACTCGACGAGCCGCCCACGACCCCTCGGCGACGTCCGGAGCGTCCGGCCGCAACCGGCGCCGCAGCGGACGACCGCCCGTCCCCGAACGGCTCGAACCCGGACGCCGCTCCTTCCTCGACCACCGCCGCCGCAGTGAGCGAAGCGGTCGCGGCGGCGCAGGAGGCCGGGCCTCCCGACGAAGGCGGGGATGACACCCCGGCCGCCACCGAGGTGGCCCGGACCCTGGGCCGGAGCCTCGCCGAGCTTCGGCGCGCCCGCGAGGAGATCCAGCGGACGTTCCGTGTGGACGTGGACGGGCGCTCGATGTCGGGCGGTCCCGCCCGCGGGCCTCGTGCTGCGCCGCCGACGCCACCCCTGGAGGCTCCGGCGACGCCCGAGGCCACCCGGGATACGCCGACGAGCCCGCCGGGCGAGACCTCGGGCGAGTAGGGGACGCGCCGCACTCAGATGACCTCCATCCCGCAGCTCCTACGCCGTCGAGAACGCGATCCCGAAGGGGCGATGACGCTCGTCGAGCACCTCGAGGAGCTGCGGACACGGCTGTTCATCTCGCTCGGTGCGATCGCCGTGGGCTCGATCGTCGGATGGTTCCTCTACGACGCGGTCGTGCGGCTCCTGTTGCACCCCTACTGCGACTATTGGCGAACCGTGCCGCCCGACGTACGGCCTACGAAGGAGTGCACGTTGTTCTTCATGGGCGCCGTGGACCCGGTGCTGCTGAAGCTCAAGGTGGTCGTCTTCCTCGGGTTGTTCATCGCCCTGCCGGTCGTGCTGTATCAGATCTGGGGCTTCATCGTCCCCGGTCTCACGAAGCGCGAGCGGCGCATGGCCGTTCCCTTCGTCGGGACGTCCGTCTTCCTGTTCGCGCTGGGCGCGCTCCTCGCGTACCTCACGCTGCCCAAGGGCCTCAGTTTCCTCCTCGGGTTCGCCGGGTCTCAGTTCGTCCCGCTGCTCACGGGGGATCGGTTCTTATCGTTCGTGATGCTCGTCGCCCTGGCGTTCGGGCTCTCGTTCGAGTTCCCCATCGTGCTCGTCTTCCTGGCCGAAGCGGGCGTCATCTCGAGCCGCAAGCTCCGCGACTGGCGCCGGGGGGCGATCTTGTTCATCGCGGTGTTCGCCGCGGTGATCACCCCCAGTGCCGACCCGTACACGATGACGGCGATGATGGTTCCGATGATCTTGTTCTACGAGGCCGCTATCATCGTGGCCCGTCTCCTGAAGAAGTAGAGGTCGCATGGCGATCAAGGGAAAGGCGAAGTCTCGCAGCAAGAAGACGGTCGCCACCGGCCCTAAACCCGCATACGTGGCGGTCAAGACGCCGCTCATCCGCAGGCGAGGATTCTGGATCGGGCTCGCCGCTGTCGTGGCGGTCGCTTCGGTCGCCGGCATCGCGTACGGCTTCGCGAAGGAGCAAACTCGCTCCCGAGACGAGGAGCTGGCGAAACGGCTCGTCACCGCCGCGACCCGCTACCAGTCGGAGGTCGATCCGATCCTGGCCGGGATCGGGTCGCCGAGCCCGCCATCGAGCTTCACCGCCATGTCGAGCCTCACCACCGCACTCGGCGATCTGCAGAAGGGGACGAGCAAACCCACCGACGCCGCAACCGCCGCCGCGGCCGCGGCCAAGCAGGCGAAGAGCGCGTACGCGGCGCTCGGCGCGATCGACGTGACGAAGATCATCGTCAACCAAGGGTTCGATCAGGGGTTCGTACTCTACATGATCGACTCGCAGAAGCAGATGGTCGCGGGGCTGAAGCTGTTCGAGCAGTCCGCGAACCTGCTCACGCAGGCCTCCGGGCTCCACGGGGATGCACAGGCCCAGCTGCTCGACTCCACGTCCGGAGTCCTCGCGCTCGCGAACTCGACTTTCAACGACGGCTACTCCGACTACATCCAAGCGCAGTCGGAGGCCGGCACGTTCCAACCGAGCTCGGTCCTGCCGGGGACGACCGGAGCGGTGGTACCGAGCGGGGCCGGGGGAACGGGATCCTGATGGCGGGGGGCCTGCTCCTCGTGCACGCCTTCCCGCTGGACGCCCGTATGTGGGACGCGCAGCTCGCGGCGTTCGACACCGTCGGGGTGCCGGTCGTCGCCCCGCATCTGCCCGGGTTCGGCGGCACGGGATCAACCGGCGACACGATGACCATGGCGTCGGCCGCGCAGCGTTGCCTCGACGAGCTCGATCGCGCGGGGGTGGACCGAGCGGTGGTCTGCGGGCTGTCCATGGGGGGCTACGTGACCTTCGAGCTGTGGCGGCGCGCCCCCGAGCGCTTCGCCGGGCTGATCCTCGCCAACACCAAGTCGGGGCCGGACTCCGAGGAGTCGGCGGCCGGTCGCCGGCGGCTCGCGGAGCGGCTTCGCGAGGAGGGCAACGCCTTCCTCGCCGAGAACCCCCCGCCCCTGCTCTCCGAGGCGGCGCCGGAGGAGCTGCGCGCCCACGTGCGATCGCTCATCGAGGATCAACCCGCCGGATCGATCGCGGCCGCGGCGCTCGGGATGGCGGAGCGGTCGGACTCCACACCTGATCTCCCGGGCATCGACGTGCCGGCGCTCGTCGTGACCTCGAGCGCCGACGCCCTCATCCCGCCCCAGGTGACCTCCCCGATGGCGGAACAGATCCCCGGCGCCGAGCTGATGATCATCCAGGGTGCGGGGCACCTCTCGAACCTCGAGGCTCCGGGCGAGTTCAACGACCTGCTCGAGGGGCACCTGCGGCGCTCTGGGATCGTATGAGCTCCCGGGGTCAACCAACCCCCACCCGTAGACTGGCGCGGTGACCGACCCCCGACGTTTCGCTGGGCGCTATCCGTTCGCGCTCGATGGCTTCCAACTCCACGCCATCGAGGCTCTGCACGAGGGCGGTTCGGTGCTCGTCGCGGCCCCGACCGGCTCCGGCAAGACCGTGGTCGCGGAGTTCGCCGTCGAGCAGGCTCTCGAGGCGGGAGACAAATGCTTCTACACGACGCCGCTGAAGGCCCTGTCGAACCAGAAGTTCGGTGACTTCGTGGCTCGGTACGGCGCTGCGAGGGTGGGCTTGCTCACCGGCGACAACACCATCAACGCCGATGCTCCGATCGTCGTGATGACCACCGAGGTTCTGCGCAACATGCTGTACGAGAAGAGCGGCACGCTGCGCGGCCTCGCCTTCGTCGTGATGGACGAGGTCCACTACCTCCAGGACCCGTACCGGGGGGCCGTCTGGGAGGAGGTGCTGATCCATCTCCCGCTGTCCGTCGCCGTCGTGTGTCTGTCGGCCACGATCTCCAACGCCGAGGAGTTCGGCGAGTGGATCGGCACGCTTCGCGGACCCACCCGCGTGGTGATCGAGGAGCGCCGGCCGGTCCCACTCGAGCACCACTACCTCGTCGGACACGATCTGCATCCGATGCACAGCGAGCAGCAGGGCCAGCTGATGCCGAACCCGTACATCGTCTCGCTCGATCGCGAGGAGGTGCGCTACAAGACCTACTACCGCCGAGGCTCGGGGACGCCCCAACACCAGCGCATCGCGCGCCCGCGCGAGGGGCACCGCCGCGTCTACGTGCCGCGCCGCGAAGAGGTCGTGACGGTCCTGGAAGAGGAGGGCATGCTGCCGGCGATCTACTTCGTCTTCTCTCGCGCGGGGTGTGCACGAAGCGTCGAGTGGCTGATGGCCTCGGGCATCCGCCTCACGACCCGCGAGGAAGCCCAGCGGATCCGGGAGTTCGCCGAGATGCGCGCCGCATGGATGGACGAGGACGACCTGAAGACCCTCGGCTTCTACGACTTCGTCGAGGCCCTCGCTGCCGGCATCTCGTCTCATCACGCGGGGATGCTGCCCGTGTTCAAGGAGACCGTGGAGGAGATGTTCGAGGCAGGCCTCGCGAAGATCGTCTTCGCGACCGAGACGCTGTCGCTCGGCATCAACATGCCGGCGAAGACGGTGGTCATCGAAGACCTGTGGAAGTTCCAAGGAGAGCGCCACGAGCTGCTCACGCCGGGTGAGTACACACAGCTCACCGGGCGGGCGGGGCGCCGGGGGATCGACGAGCTGGGTCACGCCGTCGTGGTCTTCCAGCGGCAGGTGCCGTTCGAGCGGGTGGCGTCCCTCGCGAGCACGCGCACCTACGAGTTGAGCTCGTCCTTCCGGCCGTCGTACAACATGGCCGTCAACCTGGTCCGCAACTACTCGCGTGAGGAAGCCCACCATCTGCTCAACTCCTCGTTCGCGCAGTTCCTGGCCGATCGCGGGGTGGTGAGCCTGGAGCGCCAGCTGGAGCGCGACAAGGCGTACCTCGCCGGCTACCGCGAGCAGATGACGTGTCACCTCGGGGATTTCGTCGAGTACTGGCGGCTCCGCGAGCGCGCCGACGAGATCCGCGAGGAGTCGCGCAAGGGACATGAACGCGCGAAGACCGATGCGGTGCGGGAAAGCCTCGCCGGGCTGAAGCCGGGCGACGTGATCTTCGTCCCCCGCGCGAAACGCCGCGGCCTGGCGGTCGTGCTCTCGGTGCGCGAGGGCCGTCCGACCGTCCTGGCGCAGGATCGGAGGTTCTTTCGGGTGTCCGCTCGCGACTTCGAGGATCCCCCGGTGTCGCTCACCCGGGTCCCCTTGCCACGCGGCGGGAGCGCGCGAAGCGCTCGGTACCGTCGCGACGTGGCTGCGCGGCTGGTGGCCCTCGACGTCCGGCCGGCACGGCCGTCACGACGCGGGGTCGACTCTAAGGCCGAGCGCCAGGCGCTCACGCTCGAGCGGCTCGCCGACGAGCACCCGTGCCACGCCTGCCCCGACCGTCCGAGCCACGAACGCTGGGCGGCGCGGGCGAGCCAGCTCGAGCGCCAGATCCGCGGCGTCGACCGCCGTATCCGCACGAAGACCGAGACGCTCGCCCGGCAGTTCGAGCGCGTGCTCGGAGTGCTCGAGGACCTCGGCTACCTTCAAGGATTCGAGATATCGGCGAAGGGCCGGATGCTCGCC
>JBDTYT010000016.1:0-25047 GCA_040005555.1 Actinomycetota bacterium
ATCGGCCGGTTCCTCGGCTGACGCACGTTGTCGAAGATGAACTTCGGGATCGTGAGCTCGGTGCCCGAAGTGAAGTTCGTAACGACGATCTCGTCGAAGGAGAGTGCGAACGCGAGGAGCGCGCCCGCGACGATAGCCGTCCGGATCGCCGGCCACGTCACGTGTCGGAACGTCTGCCACCCGTCGGCGCCCAGATCCATCGATGCCTCCACGAGCGAGGTTGGCGTGCGTCGGAGCCTGGCGACCACGTTGTTGTAGACGACGACGATGCAGAAGGTGGCGTGGCCGATCACGATCGTGTACAGACTGAAGGGGATCCGGAACGTGTTGATCGCGGAATTGAGCGCGATGGCCGTCACGATGCCCGGGAGCGCAATCGGGAGCACGAGCGCGAACGAGATCGCGCCTCGCCCGAAGAACGAGAATCGGTGCACGGCGAAGGCCGCCGCGCTCCCCAGAACGAGCGCGATGAGCGTCGCCAGCGCGCCAACGATCAAGGAGTTAGTGAGCGCGGATCGGACCAGGCCGTTGTGCCAGGTCACACCGAACCATCTTGTCGTGAAATCCTCGATCGGCCACTTCTGGCCGATGCTGCCGTTGAACGCATAAATCACGACGATGAACAAGGGGACGTACAGGAAGAGCAGCGTGATGCCCGATCCGATCCTGACGAGCCAACGCGCGAGCCTGGATTCCATCGCTCTCCCCTACAGGGCGTCGAACGCGCCCATCCGCTTCGCGATCACGAGATACACGACCATCACGATCAACGGCACGAAGGCGTACGCGGCTCCGAACGGAACGTTGTTCGCCACGCCCGTGCTCTGGTAGATCACCGTCCCGATGAACTGGGTGTTCCCGACCAGGGCCGGCGCGATGTAATCCCCGAGCGTGAGGGAGAACGAGAAGATCGATCCTGCCACGATGCCAGGGAGGATGAGAGGGAACACGACACGACGGAACGTCATCCATCCTCTCCCGCCAAGGTCGCTCGAGGCCTCGAGATAGGAGCTCGGGACACGCTCCAAAGCTCCGTAGATGGGCAGCAAGGTGAACGGCAGCCACAGATAGACGAACGTGATCCAGATCGCCCAGTTCGAGTTCGCGATCTGGAGGGAGAAACCGAGGAAGTGCACCGCCGAATCCAGGAACCCCCCGGGGGACAAGATGAGCTTCCACGCGAAGATCCGGACGAGGTAGTTCGCCCAGAGCGGGATCACGACCATGAGGAGCAACGCCTTTCGGACGCGAGGCGTCGCGATCCGGGCGGCGAAGTAGGCCAGCGGGAACGACAGGACGATGTCGGCGAGCGTGACGGCGCCGGCGATCCCGATCGTGCGGAGCGCGATGATCCGATAGACGGGCTCACGCAGGAGCGTCTCGAAGTTCGAGAAGCCCCACTGGTGCACGACCTCGGCGGTGAAGACATCGAGGCGCCAGAACGCCGAGATCAACAGCACCGCGAGCGCGCCGAGGTAGACCACCGTGAACCACAGCAGCGGCGCCCCGAGCACGACCCCAAGCTTCAGCCGCGGGTGACGGAACAGGAATGCCGAGATCCGGCGGATCATCCCGCCGGCATCACCGGCCCTCGTGCTGACCGACGCCATGACGTCCTTTCGGTCCGGTCGGATGCGGAGCGGGGGGCCCGGAACCCGGACCCCCCGTTCGCGCGATCGCGTCGGTTACGACCCGGTGATCTCCGTCCACTTCTGTTGCCACACGGAGTAGTCCATGCAGACGCTCCCTCGGCTGTCTCCGCAGTCCGCCGACGGCGTCTTCCACAGGTACAGGGAGTTCAGGAAGTCTGCGTTCCCGCAGTTCCCGTACCGGACAGTGTCGACGAGACCGGCGTCTGCCTTAGGGAGCGCCGCGCGCACGAGATCACAGGAGTTCACGTTGCTCCCGGCCGCCCCGTACCAGACGGCGACGAGTCCTTGCACCTCGGGCGTCATGGTCCATTTCATCCACTCGAGCATGCAGTTGGGGTGCGGCGCGTTCGCCGAGATCATCCACGTGTCGGCCCAACCGGTGGCGCCTTCGGAGGGGATGACCGCGTCCACGGGTGCATCGGCCTCCGCGTAGGACAGGTTGATCGGCCATGCGGTGCCCACGACCATGCTGCCGTTCACGAACCCATCGATCTCATCCGTGTAGAGCGTCCAGTACTTCCCGATGAGGGTGTTCTGCGTCTTCAACAGCTCCGTGGCGGCATCGAGCTGCTTCTGGGTGAGCTCGTAGGGATCGGTGATGCCGAGATCCGGGTTGTGCGTCTTCAGGTACATCGCCGCGTCCGCGATGAAGATCGCCGAGCCGTATGCCGTCACCTTGCCCTTGTACGGGGAATCGGCCTCGAAGGTCACATCCCAGCTCGTCGGAGCCGGGGCCACGACGTCCGTGTTGTACATGAGGAAGTTCGGGCCGTACATGTACGGCACGCCGTACACGCTGCCGTTCACGACGTAGTGCGAGTTGTTCGTCCCCGTCTCGGGCTGCAGCGGGGCGATCACGTTGGGGAAGTCGGGGAACAGGCTCGGGTCGACCGCCGCGACGTCGTGTCCGGCGATGAGCCGGTTCGTGGCGTCACCGGAAGCCGAGACACCGTCATACACGGTCCCGCCGCCCTGACGCATGAGCGTCACCATCTCGTCGGACGTGTCGGCGTACTTCACGGTCACCTGACAGCCGGTCTTGTCCTCGAACGGTGTGACCCAGTCGTACGCCTCACTGTTCGACCCATCCTCCGTGTACCCCTGCCAGGCGATGAGGTTGAGCTCGCCCTCCGTCGCTCCGATCGAGTCGAACGTCTTCACCGGCTCGATGCCGCCTCCGCCACTCGTACCGCTTCCGCCGCCCCCGCCCCCGTTGCTGTTGTTGCACGCCGCGGCGACGACGGCGAGGACGCCGAACACGACGAGCCCCCTTCGCACCTTCTTCATGCTTCCCCCTCTTCTGGCCCCTCGGGCCCCTGCGGATGCTCGGTCGTCTCGACCGGGCGGTTGTTGCCTCGGCTCCAGATCAACCGCACCGTGCGGCCTTTGACCTGCAGCGCCTCCATCGAGGACGTGGCGAGGTTCTGCTGGAACACCACGAGCGAACCTCCCCCGTCGAGGGAGACGGTGTACTTCGTGAGCGCACCAAGGTATACGACGTCGAGCACGTGCCCGGTTGCCGAGTACTCGTCCGGGCCTGTGGGCTGGTCGAGATCGGTCATGCGGATCTTCTCTGGGCGGATCGTGAACGCGTCCGGGGAGCCGGTCACGGCTTTCGCCGCCTCGCCGTCCAGAACGTTCGACGTCCCGACGAATCCCGCGACGAACCCGGTCGAAGGCCGCTCGTACACCTCGGCGGGCGTGCCGATCTGCTCGATCCGACCGCGGTTGAACACCGCGAGCCGATCGCTCATCGTGAGCGCCTCCTCCTGATCGTGCGTGACGTAGAGGAAGGTGAGACCGACCCGCTGCTGGATCTCCTTCAGCTCGGTCTCCATCGCCTGCCGCAGCTTGAGGTCGAGGGCGCCGAGCGGCTCATCGAGCAGCAGCACCTTGGGACGGTTCACGAGGGCCCGCGCGAGCGCCACTCGCTGGCGCTGACCGCCGGAAAGCTGGCCGGGCTTGCGCTCGCCGAAGGACCCGAGCTGCACCATCTCCAACGCGTCGGCGACGCGCGATCGTCGTTCCTCCTTGGCCACACGCTTCACCTTCAGGCCGTACTCCACGTTCTCGCTCACCGTCATGTGGGGGAACAGCGCGTAGTCCTGGAACACGGTGTTGACGTCACGTTCGTAGGGCGCGAGCGCCGTCACGTCGCGACCGCCGAGGAAGACCCGGCCCTGCGTGGGCGCCTCGAATCCCGCGATCATCCGCAGGCATGTCGTCTTGCCCGAACCGGAGGGCCCGAGCATCGAGAAGAACTCGCCCTCGGGAACCTCCAGGTCCACGCCGTCGACAGCGACGACATCACCGAAGCGCTTGACCACGCCTTCGAGATGGACCGCGACCCCCGACCCGCCGGTGACCCGGGCGTCGTCGATCCTGGCTGCCGCCTGCGCCAAACCCCCTCCGATCCGTGCGAACGGTCATCTTCGCCGGGAACGGGGGCCTGAGCAACCCGCGGTCCGGTGCTCGGGCTACGAGGTCGGTTGCGCCGTCCCGACCACGGCGGGGACCGACAGCCCGCGCGGTCGCAGGGCCTCGGCGAGTCCGCGGGTGAGCTCGCCCACGATCCGCGGTCCGCGATAGATGAGACCCGAGTAGACCTGGACCGTGGTCGCACCGGCCTCGATGCACGCGAGCGCGTCGGCCGATGAGAAGATCCCACCCGACGCGTTCACCGGCAGCTCCCCGCCGGTCGCTCGGCGGACCGCCGCGACGTTCTCGAGGGTCCCTTCGAACAGGTCGGCACCAGAAAGGCCGCCCGCGCCGGTCGACAGCCGAGGTTCCGGGATGAGCCGCGTGTTCGAGCAGGTGAGGGCCTCTGCCCCGCCGTCGTGCGCGATCGCGGCGAGCGCGAGCACCACGTCGCGTTCGACCGCGGATCGGAAGGGGGGGAGCTTCACGAACAGCGGTTTGGAACGCCGCGCGCCGAGCTCACGGAGCAGATCGCCCAGATGGGCTTCGTTGTCTCGATCTCGCCCCCACGAGACGTTCGGGCAGCTCACGTTCAGTTCGAGGGCGTCCACGTGTGGTTCCAGCAAGCCGTGCGTCCGCAGGACCTCTTCCAGGCTCTGGTCGGCGAGGCTCGCGAACCTGGGCGACGTACGCCGGACGCGCGCCAGCGTGTCCTCGGCCGCCTCGGCGCCCGGGTTCGGCAGCCCCATCGCGTTCACCATCGAGCTGCGCTCGGGGATCCGCACGATCCGCGGCTTCGGGTTGCCGCTGCGCGGCCGTTCGGTGAACGTCCCGCCGACCACGTAGCCGAAGCCGAGCCGGCCGAGCGCGTCGAGGTGCCGGCCGGTCTTGTCGAAGCCCGCGGCCAGTCCGACCGGGTTCTGCAGCTCGATACCGGCCAGCGTCACGGCGAGCGCGTCGTCGCGAACCGCGCCGCCGATCCTGCGCCATGGGAGTGGCAGCCCGAGCATCCGTTGCGCCACGCGATGAGCGGCCTCGGGCGGGAGGGAGAACAAGAGCGGTTTCGCGACCGAGCGGTACGGACCCATCGGGTGGCTATGCTACCGGGCGATGTCCGACGATCTCGCGGAGCGGCTCATCGCGGCCTCGGAGCTGCACGGCGACTTCGTGCTCTCATCCGGGAAACGCTCGTCGACGTACTTCGACAAGTTCAAGTTCCTGACGGAACCAGGGTTGTTGAAGGAAGCGGCAGCGGCCGTCGCCAGCCTCCTGCCGGGAGGCATCACGCTGCTCGCCGCGCCCGAAGGCGCCGCCACGTTGCTGGTGGCCGCGGTCGCGATGCAGACCCACCTGCCGATCGCGGTCGTGCGCAAGGAGGCGAAGGCGTACGGCACCATGTCCCAGGTCGAAGGGCACGCGCCGGCGGGCGCGCAGGTGGCACTGATCGAGGACGTGAGCACGACGGGCCACCAGGTCCTGCGAGCGGCGAAGACGCTCGAGGCGGAGGGATGCCAGGTGGGCATCATCATCTTGGCGATCGACCGCGGTGGCGCGGAACATCTGCGCGAGGCGGGGTACTGGGTGAAGGCCGTCGTCGAGGTCCGGCCGCAGGACTAGGCGGGGGGCAGCTCGCAGCGCCAGATCTGGAGCCGCCACAGCAGTCGGCTCCCGCGGGATTGCAGGTCCAGGACGCCCTCGCGCATCATGCGGGCGACCTCCTTCGACTTGGCCACGACCTCGGGGAGCGGGAACTCCCGCGACAGCAGCGATTGCAGGTTGGCTTGTCCGAAGATACGCCGGGCCACCTCGAGGATCTTGTTCTCCGCCTGGATCGTGCCGGTCGGCAGGTACAGGCGCCCGCCCGGCGCGAGGCAATCGTTCTCTCGGATGCTCTCGAGCATCGCGGCCGGGAGCTCCGCCCCGGTGGGGCCTCCCGCGTGCCCGTCGGGGAACCATCCCGCCAACCGGCCGATCTCGTCGGGGATGCCGGAGACGTCCCCGATGATGACGTTCGCCTGCTCACCGCGGACGGGGTCCAGCAGGTTGCCGACCCGGAACTCGACGGAGTCCTGCAGGCCGAGCGCGATCGCGTTCTCGCGAGCCACTCCCACCGCCTCGGCGGAGAGGTCGGTGCCGATCACATGCCCCGCCCCGAGTCTTGCGGCCACGAAGGACAAGACTCCACTGCCGCAACCCACGTCGATCACGGTCTCTCCCGGCTCGATCTCGAGGGCCTCGGCGATCGTGCGGCTCGTGTGCGTGGGATGGAAGACCCCCTCGCCCAGAGACACCGTGAAGGGGCCCGTGCGGCCCTTCCATTCCAGGATGTTCGGGTCGGTCGTTTCGGTCATCCCGACCATGGTGCGCAGGTGAGAGGCGCGCAGTCAACCAGGGCCGGACGCGCGCCGAGGTCACACGGGGACGCAGGGGTCACACGACCGGCGCGGTGAACCGGGCGTTCTCTCCGGGCACAACCTCGCCTCGCTCGACCGCATCCGCCAGCTGGGAGGCCGCCTCGGCGACCGCCGGAGCGTCGACCCCGAGGTGCCCCTGCGGGTAGAGCCCGACCCTCGACGCGGCTCGCTCGAGGAGCCGGACGGCACCGTGCCGGTTGCCCCGGAGCAGGTGCACGAACCCGGCGCCGAGCTGCGACAACCCCTTGAAGAACTCCGCGTCCGAGGTATCTCGGGCTTTCTTCCAGGCCGTCTCCCAGGCCTCGTGGGCGGGGAAGTAGCGGCCGGACGCGAAATGCTCTCGCCCGAGCCGATGGTTCTCCTCCACGGTCAGGTGATCGAAGTCCTCGAGCTCGAGCGCGTTCGCTGAGCCCCACGGCTGCGGTCTGCCAAGCCGGTCCCTCGGTCGCTCCGGTTTGTTGCGCGACGTGGTTGGCTTCCCGGTCTTTCCCTGTGCTTCCTCCCGCATATGTTCATCCTCCCACTCCTCGCCGGAACGGGCCGGGTACGCTCACTCGCCATGGTGGAGCCGTACGACGTGATCGTGATCGGAGGCGGCGCCATGGGAACGGCCGCGGCTCGCACCCTGTCCGCGCGGGGGCGAAACGTCGTGTTGCTCGAGCGCTTCGAGATCGGACACGCGAGGGGCAGCTCGGGGGGACCCACACGCATCTTCCGGCTCGCGTACGACCATCCGGACTACGTGCGTATGGCGCGGCAGGCTCTAGAGGATTGGCGCGAGCTCGAAGCCGAAGCCGGCGAGCCCTTGCTCATCACGACGGCGGGACTCGACCTCGGCACGGCCGGGCGCCCGACCGCCGCGGCCCTGGAAGCCGCGGGTGAGCGGCTCGAGTACCTGCCGCCGGACGCGGTCACGGAGCGGTGGCCGGGTGTCTACCTCGAAGCGGACACGGAAGCCTTCGTCCAGGAAGAGGGCGGTGTCTGCATGGCCGAGCGCACCGTCCGTGCGCAAGCCCGGGCGGCGCTCGCGCACGGCGCAACGATCCTTGAACAGACGGAGGTGGAACGAATGAGGGTCACGGACATCGGCGTCGAGGTGAACACGGCGGGCGAGAGCTACCGCGCCCCCGTCGCGGTCGTGACCGCCGGACCGTGGGCGGGCCCGCTGCTGCGGGGTGCGGGCATCGACCTGCCCCTCGTCCCGAGCTTCGAGCAGGTCACGTACTTCGCGCTCGAGGACCCCTCGCCGCTCCCAACCATCATCGACTGGTCGGTGACGCCGCCGAACACGCCGTACGTCGTGCCGAACCCCGAGGAGCCGGGACACTTCAAGGTGGCCCTGCACATGTCGGGTCCGCCGGTGGACGCGAACGAGCGTTCCTTCGAGCCCGATCCCGTCCGAGTACGGCGCGTCATCGAGTACGCGGCTACGCGCTTCGCCCCGCATCATCCCGAGCGCGGGACCGACACGTGCCTGTACACGAACACGCCAGACGAGGATTTCGTGCTCGATCGTCGGGGCTCGGTGGTGATCGGCTCGCCGTGCAGCGGTCACGGCTTCAAGTTCGCGCCGTTCGTCGGCCGCCTCCTGGCCGACCTGGTGACGGGCCAATCGCCGCCGATGCCGCTCGAGCGTTTCCGGTCGAGCCGCCCCGCGCTGCGCCCGAACGAACGCTCCTTCCCCGACTAGTTCAGACCTCGCGCGTCCTGCTTGAGCGCGAGGTCGATCCCCGCCGCCGTGGCCAGCATCAGCCGTCGCAACGTTGCCGACACCGGTCCGGCGATCTCGAGCACGTAGTTGTCTGCGGTCGTGAACAGGGTGCGAGCGAGCCCTTCCCACGTCTTGGTGATCCTGCCCACCTCGGTCCCGGCAGGGTCTTGGATCGAGAAGTTCCAGGCTCTCCAGTTCTCGGCACGCATCGCGCCGACCGACGCTCCCGCGGCGTCCTCCAGACCGAAGTGGATCTTGCCCACCATGTTCTCCTGAACGATCTTGCCGACGTCGCTCCCCTGCCCGTCCTTGACCAGCACCGTCGACTTGAAGACCTTGCGCGGGCGGGTGAGCTCGATGACCTTCGTTCCGGACGCGTCGTAGACGTTCAACGTGTGGGTCATGAACTGATCGAGCGACGAGACCAACCGCGCGAGCTTCTTGATCTGCGACTGCCCTTCCTGGCGGATCCGCCCGACCTCGTTCCCCTGTTCATCGCGGATCGCGAAGTCGATGTTCATCTCGATGATCTTCGTAGCCTGCTGGAACACCAGCCGGTCGAGCGCGAGCAGATCCGTCATCGGCTCCTCCGTCCTCGATGTCAGGGTGAGGGTACCCGGTCGTCCCCGTCGCGCCGCGCGACGGGCGAGCGACTATCATCCGGCCGAGCCCAGAGCGCCGAGACCGCCACATGCCCGAGCCGCTATCTTCCGAGGACCTCCGCACGAAGTCGCGCGTGGAGCAGCTCGCCCTGGCTGTGAAGCGCGTGCGGGGCCGTCAATGGCGCGTCGTCCCGCATCCGGGCCCGATCGAGGAGCAACGTGCCGGGTCGAGATCGGGCGCGTTGCGGGCGGCGATCTTCGGCGCGAACGACGGCCTCGTGTCGAACGTTTCGCTCATCTTCGGTGTGTCGGGCGCCGGTGTGAGCAATCAGGTCGTCATCTTGGCGGGCGTCGCGGGACTGTTGGCGGGAGCGTTCTCGATGGCAGCGGGCGAGTACATCTCGATGCGCGTGCAGCGCGAAGTGTTCGAACGTTTGATCCATCTCGAAGCCCACGAGCTCGGCAGCGAGCCCGAAGCCGAGCGACGCGAACTCGTCGAGATCTACGTGCGCAAGGGCATCTCGCGCGACCTGGCCGAGCGCCTGGCCGAAGAGCTGATGCGCGACCCGGACGTCGCCCTCGACACACACGCGCGCGAGGAGCTCGGGCTCGATCCGGAAGAGGGCCTTGGATCGCCGTGGGCGGCGGCCGGGTCGTCGTTCGCGACCTTCTCACTCGGCGCGTTCCTCCCACTCATCCCGTTCGTCTTCTCGAGCGGCACGCCCGCCGTCGTCGTGTCGGCTGCCCTGTCACTCGTCGCGCTGTTCTCGATCGGCGCGGGGATGTCCATCCTTACCGGTCGCTCGTTCTACACCTCGGGGCTGCGCATGATGCTGATCGGCGCAGCGGCGGCCGCGATCACGTTCGCCGTGGGGACGATCTTGAACGTCAGCACCGGCATCTAGCCCTCGGCGACGTCGCCCGCCGCGGCCCGGTCGGCCAGCACCCGCTGATATGCCGCCGCCACCCGCCCGGCGGGGATCGAGCGGTCGCCGTCCAGCAACTTGCGGAGCGGCTCCGCCTTGTCCGCACCCGTCACCAACCACACGATCTGTGCCGCGTGGTCCAAGACCGGGTACGTGAGCGTCATCCGACGACGGCCCCGGTATTCCCCGGTGATCGCAACGAGACGATCACGGACCTCGAGCGCCGGGTCATCTGGCACGAGTGAGGCCGTGTGTCCGTCGTCCCCGAGCCCCAGATGCACCAGATCGAAGACCGCGGGCAGCGCGCCCGCGTACTCGGCCGCCGCCGCCTCGAGGTCCTCGGCCTCGACCGGCATGGGACGGACCGAGCCGAGCGCCGCTTCCGGCAAGCTCGCGACCAGACTCGTGAGGTTGCGATCCGGATCGCTCTGCGGCGCGATGCGCTCGTCGACTTGCCAGATCGCGACGCGGTCCCACGGGACGTCCAGGGCGGCGAGGTACCCGAACATTTGCCAGGGCGTACGCCCGCCGCTCACGGCGAACGAGAAGCCGTCTGGCAGATCCGGTGCCGCTCGGATCGACGCGGCGACGACGGACGCCGCACGACGAGCCACCGCGTCGGCATCGACGAGCACCTCCAACTCGCGTTCGACCATCGCCCGCACCCCCGGGAGCACTACGTCTCGGGCGAGTCTCCTGCGGCGCCCGCGAGCTCCTCGAGCGCGCTCCACAACACCTCGTACCGCCGCTCGCCGAGCTCGCGCCGCGCGCGCGCCTCCACAGCAGCCACCGCGCGGCGCGCCTCAGCAACGTACCGCCGGCCCCGGGCGGTGAGGCGCACGACCTTGGCTCGAGCGTCCTCGGGGTCGGGCACCCGTCGCACGTACCCTCGTGTCTCGAGCTCGTCGACCACGAGCATCATGCCCTGCTTCGTCATCCGGGCTCGTCGCGCGAGATCCGTGAGCCGCGTTCCCCACCTGCGGTCGATGTGCATGAACAGCACCGCGTGTCCGGGCCGAGCGTCGGGGAACCCGCGCTCGTCCAAGCTCGCCACGACCTCGGTGCCGAGCGCGCGGGACGCCTCGAGGAGCAGCCTCGGCAGATCCGGCTCGGCCATGCCTCCATCGTGCGCTTCCGTGAAGAGCCGGTCAATCTGGTTGACGGTGGCGCGGTGTAGCCTTCGTCCATGACGATCGAGGTGCGACCCGTGCGGCACGAGGAGCGGGCCGAGGCCGGGCGCGTGACCGCGCTCGCCTACCGCGAATTCGTGCGGCCGGGCGAGCAAGCGTGGGAGGAGTACCTCGACCACATCGCAGACGTCGATAGCCGCGCCGACCGGGCGGTCGTGCTCGTCGCCATCGAGGACGGCCGGATCCTCGGCAGCGCCACGCTGGAGATCGGTGCCCGGATCGACCCTGACGAGGACCCGCCGCTCTCGCCCGAGGAAGCCCACATCCGCATGCTCGGCGTGGATCCCGACGAGCGTGGCCGCGGGGTCGCTCGGGCGCTGATAGACGCATGCTTCGACGAGGCGAGGTCGCACGGCAAACGCCGGATGTCGCTCCACACGACCCAGCGCATGTCAACCGCACAAGCGATGTACGAACGGCTCGGCTTCGAGCGCCTGCCGGACCGGGTGTTCCCCGACGGCTTCGTTCTCCTCACGTATGAGCGGGCGCTCGGCGAGGGTCCCGGGGTGGTCGGCGCCGGAAGCCGCTCCCCCGCCTAGTCGGCGGCCGGAGTCGGAACGACCTCACCCGTGGACAGGATCACCCCGTCCTCGGTGACCGCCTCCACCAGGCCGCCGCGGAACTGTTGCTGGTACAGCTGCGCGTACAGGCCTCCCGCGGCGAGCAACGCGTCGTGGGAACCGCGTTCGGCGATGCGCCCGTGTTCGACCACGAAGATCACGTCCGCCGACAAGATCGTCGAGAGTCGATGCGCGATGGCGATCGTCGTTCGACCGCGCATGAGCGGCTCGAGCGCCCGTTGCACGAGCCGCTCGGACATCGTGTCCAGTGACGACGTGGCCTCGTCCAGGATCAAGATCCGGGGGTCCTTGAGGATCACGCGAGCGATGGCGAGCCGCTGCTTCTCGCCCCCGGACAGCTTGTAGCCACGCTCGCCGACCACCGTGTCGTAGCCCTCGGGTAGTTCCATGATCCGGTCGTGGATGAACGCCGCGCGCGAAGCGCTCTCCAGATCCTCCTGGGTGGCGTTCGGGTTGCCGTACAGCAGGTTGCGGCGCACCGTCGTGTGGAACAGGTACGTCTCCTGCGTGACCACCCCGATGATCTCGCCGAGCGACTCGAGCGTGACGGCGCGGACGTCGCTCCCGTCGATCTCCACCGCGCCCTCCTGGACGTCGTAGAGGCGCGGTACCAGGTAGGTCATCGTCGTCTTGCCGGCACCCGAGGGTCCCACGAGCGCCGCGAGCTGGCCGGGCTCGATCTCGAGGTCCACGTCATCGAGCGTCCACCTGCGTCCCCCGCCGTTCCCCGCCGAGGCAGGCACTTCCGTGAGCCACACGGGCGCCGCGGAGGGCTGCGGTTCCTCCGGCGGACCCTCGTAGCGGAAGCGGACGTCGCGGAACCGAACCCGCCCCTGCACCTGGTCCGGGGCGAGCGCGACGGCGTCTGGCGCGTCCTCGATCTCGGGGTCGAGGTCCAGGTACTCGAAGATGCGGTCGAACAGCGCCATCGAGGACTGCACCTCGGTCGAGACCTGGAGCATCGAGCCGATCGGGAAGAACAACCGCGACTGAAGGGTCGTGAACGCCACGATGGTTCCGGCCGTGATCGCCGTGGACGTCGGGTTCCCCCGTAGCACCCAACCGGTCACCAGATAAACCAGGGCGGGGGTGATCGAGAAGAAGGTGCCGACCACGGCGAAGAACGAACGACCGATCATCGTCTGCCGGATCTGGAAGCCGGTGAGCCGCTGGTTCTCGTCCTGGAACCGATCGATCTCGTGACGCTGCCGTCCGAACGATTTCGACAGCAAGATGCCCGATACCGAGAGCGTCTCCTCGGTGATCGAGGTCATGTCGGCGAGCGTCTTCTGCGTGCTGGTCGCCACCTCCCGCCGAGCTCGGCCCACCTTGACTGTGAGCCAGAGGAAGATCGGCATCAAGGACAGCGAGAGCAGCGTGAGCTGCCACGACAGGACCGACATCGCGATGATCGTGCTCGCGATGACCACGACGTTCGCCAAGACGCTCGAGGCCGTGTCCGTGACGACGGACTGCACACCCCCCACGTCGTTCGCCAGTCGAGACTGGATCTCGCCGGTGCGCGTCGTCGTGAAGAACCGCAGCGGCATGAACTGTAGGTGCGAGTACAGCGAGTTCCGCAGGTCCTGCATGACCCGGAGTCCCACCACGTTGGCGAGGTAGGTCTGACCGATCCCGATCGTGGACGTCACGATCGGGATCGCCACCATGAAGATGACGCCGACATACAACGAGTGCATGTTGGGGCACGCCCCTGCGTCGCAACGGCCGGGCGGGTTGCCGAACAGGGCGTGGTCGAAGACCCACTTGATGAGCAGCGGGTTCACGACCCCCAGGCCCGACGTCAGCACGATCGCCGCCGAGACCAGCACCACCTGGGCTCGGTACGGCCGGAAGATCCGGATGACCCGGCGAACGGTCTGCTTTCGGATGGGGCGCTGATCCCCCTCGGTGGGGACGCGCATGAAACGACCGTGACCTCGCATGCCCTCAGGATACGGCCGTCTCGCGCGAAGCTCTGCCGATGCTCATTTTGACAACACCTCCGCAGGCAACGAGACTCCCGTGACCGCACCGGAAGGGGTTCGCTCCATGCAGATCCGCAGGCTCGCGCTCGTCTTGGCCTGCGTCGTCGGCGCCTCGCTCCTGCCGAACGCGGGCATCGGCTGGGCCGAGAGCCAGAGCGTCACGAGCAAGGATTTCGAGCGGATCCACGAGTTCACGAAGGATCATCTCGGGCGGCCCCGGCAGTACTCGGCGGGAGCCCGCATGTGGCTCAAACCGCCCAAGCTCGCTTCGGACGAGGGCGAGTTCGCGCCTGTGAGCCGCGGGCCCGCGTTCGGCTCCAACGTCGACGCGAACGACCCGAACCTCGACCTCGGCGCGGGACAGTCCGAGACGGCGATCGCGGCGTCGGGCGACCATGTCATGGTCGCGTGGAACGATGCGAGCGCCTTCCTCGCGTACCTGCATCCGCTCGACCCACTCTCCGCCACGGGCGTCGCGTACTCGGGCGACGGCGGACAGACGTTCACCGACCTCATCGGCTTCACGAACGACAACGCCAACCAGCAGTGGAGCGGTGACCCGGCGGTCGTGGCCATCGACGACCTCCATTTCGTGGTCGGGAGCCTGTACTTCCCCTCGGCGCTGGCGAACTGCAAGCAAGGTCCCGTGGAGCTCACGATCGGACTCCAGGTGGCGACGGTCACAGGGGAGACCGTCTCCTTCTCGAGCCCCATCTCGCCGGTGAATGCCGGGAACCTGTGTGGACGCCGCTTCTCACGCAGCGTCAGCCTCCTCGACAAGGATTTCCTGGCCTACGACCCCGTCACCCGCACGCTCGCGCTGTCGTACAGCCGCTTCTACCTGGACGGCGGGCACAGCGGGAACGGGCAGGTCGAGGTCGCGCGTGCCATCGTTCCCTCGGACCCGAAGGCTCTGGCAGAGACCGACTTCGCCAAGCCCGTCGTCGTCTGGCACGAGGAGCCCTTCTGCGACTACCCCAAGCTCCCATCCGAGGCATCCCAGTGCGGGGCCCTCAACGAGGGCGCCTACCCGGCCGTCGCGCCGAACGGCGACACGTACGTCGTGTGGGAGCGCAACTGGATGTCGAACCTGTTCGGCGGTGACCCCTTCGTGTACCTGCACGCGGCGATGATCCCCGCCGGCGCAACGGCGCCCTCCGTAGGGGGCAACGCGTCGCCCTTCGTGTTCACCACAGGACAGACCGGCGCGACGCCCGAGGGCGGGGTGAAGTCCCTGACCGCCACGCAGATCGTGGGATATTCGCGCTTCATCGGGAACGATTTCCCGCGGATCGCAGCGAACCCCTCCACGGGCGAGGTCGTCTTCGTCTGGAACGACGCCAGCCGCCACCCGCTCGGCGACATCTTCCTGCGGAGCGCGGCCTTCGGCCTCGGGACGATGGGGCCGATCCAGCAGGTGAACGACGACAGCAGCTTCGCGTTGCATTTCCTTCCCGCTGTGTCGGTGGGCTCGGACGGCAGCATCCGGACCTCGTGGTACGACCGGCGGCTTTCGGGAGCCGACTCGGCCGTCACCGACTACTTCGGCGAGATCCGGGCTGCCGCCGGAACGAACGGCACCGACTTCCGTATCACGACCGGCTCCACCGATTGGACGAACACCGGCTCGCTCCTCAACCCGAACTTCGGCGATTACACCGACAACTCGACGACCGGTACCACGACGTACTACACGTGGTCGGACGGGCGCGTTGGCGTGCCGCAGCCGTTCGTGGATTCCCACTCGTAGTCACAAGCGGTTCGGGCTAGGCTGGCGCGATGAACGCGACCGGCCAGCTCACGCTGTTCGGGCGGGTCGCGCTCGGCGCGCTGTTCGGTTACGTGATCGGCTTCGAGCGCGAGCGCCGTGGCAAGTCCGCGGGTGAGCGGACGTTCGCGTTGCTCGCGGTCGGCGCGGCCGCCGTGACGGGGCTCGGCGTGCTCGAGTTCCCACAGTCGGCCGAGAAGGTCATCGCGGGCGTGATCACGGGGGTGGGGTTCCTCGGCGCCGGCCTGATCTTCCGAGAATCCCGGCTGGGACAGGTGCAGGGGCTCACGACGGCCGCATCCTCCTGGGCCGCTGCAGCCATGGGCATCCTCGCCGGAGCGGGCGCCTACCTCACGGCGGCGCTCGGAACGATCCTCGTGCTGTTCCTGCTCGAGCTGAACCGACTCCCGCTCTACCGGCGCCTGGCTCCGAACAAACACCGTGCGACGGTCCAACCGCCCGCGCCTGACGCGGACGACGAGCTCGACACCGGATCGAGCTAACGGGCGAGAGCGAGAGCTCGCAGGAACACCGCGTCGAGCATCTCGCCGGTGAGCGTGCCGGTGAACGTGTTCTGCTGGCTCGGGTGGTAGCTCCCGAGCACGACGAACGGCCCGACCGGCACCTCGGCGAGGTGTCCGAAACGCGGCCGGGGGCGACTCGGGTGACCGAGCGCCGAGAGCGCCCGCAGCGTTCCGTCCCAGGCGAACGCCCCGAGCGCGACCACGACGCGCAGTCGCCCGAGCGCGGTGATCTCGCGCTCGAGGAAGGGAAGGCACCGGTCTCGCTCCTGCGGCGTGGGTCGGTTGCCCGGCGGGGCGCACCGGTTCACGGCCGAGAGGTACGCCCCGGACAGCTCGAGACCATCGCCCCGCGCCTCGGAGGTCGGCTGATTCGCCAGACCGGTTCGGTGGAGCGACGCGAAGAGGAAATCGCCCGAGCGATCCCCGGTGAAGATCCGGCCGGTCCGGTTGCCGCCGTGCGCCGCCGGGGCCAGTCCCACGACGAGGATCCGGGCCCGCGGGTCGCCGAATCCCGGCACGGGCTTGCCCCAATAGCTCTGCTCGGAGAATCGCGCGACCTTCTCGCGTGCCACGCGCTCGCGCCATGCCACGAGGCGGGGACATGCGCGGCAAGAGACGATCTCGCGCGTGAGAAGGGCGAGCGTGCGATCGCTCATCGCGCGAGGATGCACGGACCCGACCGCGACATAGCCGCGATGCTAGCTCGACCGCCGCAGCTGACGGAACCGCTCGGCGGCTGCGGCGAACGCGTCGAGCGGCGCGAGCAGGTCGCCGATGGCGCCGATCAACGCCTCGAATCCGGCCGGGACGGTGGCCCCCAGGCGCATGCGCTCGGCGAGCGCCTGCGCCTCGTGGAGGCCTCGCACGCACGCCGACCACTCACGCTCGAGCTCCATCGCGCGCCATTCGGCCATCGCGGGTTCGATCGCCCGCAGGAGCTCCTCGAACTCGGCGAGGCCCTCGGCGAAGGGCCGGCCCGGGAGGCGGGTCGTCGGAACGGTCTCCGTGAGGACGGCCCTCGCGCGCTCGAGCGGACCGAGGAGCGCGCGGAACGCCTCGAAGGGGTGCTCGAGCTCCGGCGGCAGGCGCCGGCGACGGAACATCGGCGTTACGCGCGCTCGGCCAGGACGCCCAGCGCCATCGCGGGGTCGTTCGAGGCGATCGCGTCCACCCCCCATCGCAGGAGCATCCGGACGGTCTCGGGATCGTCGGCCGTCCAGGTGCCGACCAGCACGCCCGCGCCGTGAGCCGCTCGGACGAAGGGCTCGCCGAGCGGCATCAGCGAGCGCGTACCCGGGAGCACGAGGTCGTGGCCCATCTCGACGGCGTGGGCGAGCGCGTCACCCGGGGGCACGAGCTCGGTCGTGAGGAAGCCGGTCGCGATCTTGGGAACGATCCGTTTCGCCGCAGCGATCGACCGAGGGTTGAAGGACAGGACGAGCACTCCCCCGACGAATCGGGTGCGCTCGACCTCCTCGAGAGTTGCCTCGACGATCAACTCTCGTTCGGCGTCGTACGCGGGCTCACCCGGGATGTTCTTGATCTCGAGCGCGACCGCGCCCCGACCCGACACGAGGTGCAGCACCTCGGCGAGCGTCGGCACGCCGGCCGGGTGCTCGGAACTGCCGGCGTGCAGCCGCCCCAGCGCCTCGGCGGTCAGCTCGTGCACGAACCCGGTGCCGTCCGTCGTGCGCTCAACGGTTGGGTCATGCATCACCACGGGCTCGCCGTCCGCGGAGCGCCGGACGTCGAGCTCCACGATCCTCGCGCCGAGATCCAGGGCCGCCGCGAACGAGGGAAGGGTGTTCTCCGGATACGTGGAGGCGGCGCCTCGATGCGCCACGATCGCCGGGAAGTCGGCTGCACCGAACCCGTGGTCAGCCACGACGGGGATCGTCCCGCAGCGCGTCCCTCACACCAGGCTCGCGGGGCACAGGTGATTCACGGGGCACTCGGCGCACTTGGGAACCTTCGCCTGGCAGATCGCCCGGCCGTGGTCGATGAGCACGTACGTGAAGTCGAACCACCGCTCCCGCGGGATCAGACGCATGAGGTCCTGCTCGATCTTGTCAGGGTCGCTCTGCTGGCTGAAGCCCAAGCGGTTCGCGAGGCGCTTCACGTGAGTGTCGACGGCGATGCCCTCGACCGTGCCGAATGCGTTGCCCAGGACGATGTTCGCGGTCTTGCGCGCGACGCCGCGGAGCGTGATGAGCTCCTCCATCGTTCGGGGTACCTCGCCTCCGTAGACCTCGACGATCCGTTGGCACGCCGCTCGGATCGAGATCGCCTTCTGGTTGAAGAAGCCGGTTGGTTTGATGTCGCGCTTCAGCTCGTCCTCGGGAACCCGCAGGTAATCCTCGGCCGTGCGGTACTTCTTGAAGAGGACCGCGGTGACCTCGTTGACCTTCTCGTCGGTGCACTGCGCGGACAAGATCGTGGCGACCAACATCTCGAGCGGCGTGGAGAAGTGGAGCGCAACGTGCGCGTCCGGATACGTCTCGGACAAGATCCGGATGATCTGGGGCGCTCGCTCCTCGATGGGGCTCGAGCGCGTGAGCTTGGCCTTGGCGGGCTTGGCGGGCATCGGCCGATGCTACCGCGCCGACGGGCTCAGTCCGCGACCGGCAGCTCGAGCTCGAAGCGGTCGCCGGGTCGGTGGTGGGTCCATTCGGCCTCGCGCAAGACGTGGATCCCCGAGCGCCCCATCACCTGCCACGAGCGGCCGTCCCCGGCCATCGCGGTGTCCTCATCCAAGGCGACGAACACCTGCCCGGGCTTCACAGCGCCGACGATGAACTGGGTCGCGCCCGGGATCCACGTGTCGATCATGTCCCAGTGCGGTCCGAAGAGCGCGTTGCGGACGTAGCCGAGACCGGGCGCCCAGACCTTCTCCATGTCTTGCGAGTCGCTGTCGAAGGTGACCTCGGTCAGGCAGGCGACGCCGGCGCTGCATCCCGCGTAGGGCAATCCTTCCTCCATGGCGGCGAGCAGCGCCGTCCAAAACGGCGTATCGATCACGACCTGAGTGAGGCGCGCGGGGTTCCCGCCGGAGAAGAACACCATGGAAGCATCCGACAACCGCTTCACGATCTTTTCCCGGTACGCGTCCTCGCGCACCTTCAAGGGGACCACCTCCGCGGGGACACCGAGATCGCGGTAGTGCTCCATCCCCTTGCGGCCCCACGAGTCGAAGGTCGCGTCTCCTTCGTGCGCCGAAGCCGTCGGCAAGATCAAGACCGGCCCGCTCGGGTTCCTCGAGCGCTCGAGCAGCCACCGCTCCACCGGCTCGGACCAGGGATCGAACTCTCCCGACCCGAGGAGCGCCATGTGCATCGTCACGCCGCCCCCTCCTTCAGCGACGCCGGGCGCAGCTCGCCGTCGAGACGCGCCCCGATCTCGGCGGTGACGTCGAGGACGGCGTCGAGGTCCTCGGCCTCGGTCCGGAAGTTCACGATGCACGCGCGCAGCACGTACCGGTCTCCGAGCACAGCGTTGGACGTGAAGGCACGCCCGTCCTGCTGCACATCGGTCATCAGCCGCTCGTTCAGCAGGTTGAGGTACGTCTCTGCCTCCTGGCTCGCCGGCAGGTCGGCCGGCACGTACCGGAAGCAGCAGATGGACAACCCCACCGGGCAGGCGAGCTCGAAGTCAGGCCGCTCCTGCACCCGTGCGCCGAGGTATCGGGCCAGCTCCGCATCGTGCGAGATCCGCCGCACGTACGCCTGCCGGCCGTGCGCGAGCAACGAGACCCAGATCTTGAGGGCGGAGAACCCACGCGAGAACTGTGGGCCGAGCTGCGTGGCGTCGATGCCTCGCCCCGTGCGCTCCTTGTCTTGCCGGACGTAGGTCGCCTGGATCGAGAAGGAGTCGACGAGCAGCTGGATGTCCCGCACGAGCACGCATCCGCCCGAGTGCGGCGTGTACATCCACTTGTGCGGGTCGAATGCAATCGAGTCGGCGCGCTCGATCCCCGCGAACAGTGGGCGGAGATCGTCGGTGAAGGCCGCGGGGCCGCCGTACGCAGCGTCGACGTGGAACCAGACACCCTCGTCGCGGCAGAGCTGCGCGAGTTCCTCCAGCGGATCCACGGCGCCGGTGGCCACGGTCCCCGCGGATCCCACCACGGCGAACGGCTGCACCCCCTCGGCTCGATCGCGCGCGATCGCTTCGCGCAGCCGGTCGAGACGCACGCGGAAACGCTCATCGACGGGGATCTGACGAACGGCGTTCGTCCCGAGGCCCAGCATGTCGGCGGCGCGAGAGCTCACCGCGTGCGTCTCGGTCGACATGTACATGGCGAGCGGGGGGCCAGCGGCCAGGCCTTCGGCGCGGATGTCCCAGCCAGCCCCATGGTCACGCGCCACCTTGAGGGCGATGAAGTTCGCCATCGCGCCTCCCGACACGACGATGCCCGCAGCGCCCTCGGGGAGCCCGAACTGGCGAGCGAACCAGCGGGTGAGGTGCAGTTCGATCTCGATCCCCGACGGCGCGAGCACCCAGCCGCCGGCGTTCATGTTCATCCCAGCCGCTAGGAGGTCGGCCGCCACGCCGGGCACAGTGCCCGCGCCCGAGACGTAGGCCATGAACCTCGGATGTCCGGCGAAGGTGGAGTGCTCGAAGACGACCTCACGCAGGTACGCGAAGAGTTCGTCGTCCGGGAGCGGGCGTTCGGGGATCTCGCGGGTTACCGCGTCCCGCACGGTCCCCTGATTCTCGCCGTGCGTGATCGGCATCTCGGGCAGGCGCTCGAGCAGCTCTTGCCACAGATCCACGGAGCGGTCGGCGAACGCGCGAGCGCGCTGCGGATCCCAATCCAGATCCGGGAACGGCTCGGGAACCGGCGTGGTCATGCTTTCGTCGCCGCCAGCCGGAACTGCTCGCCGTCCATCGCGCGGCGGAAGTAGTCCTCGCCGAACGCATCGAGCATGAAGGCGACCTGGCTCACGTGTTCCTCGATCGCCTTCAGCTTCAGCTCGAGCACGTCCGCAGACAACAGGAAGTCGATCCCGAGCTCGCTCCGGGGAGTGACCGGGGGGGTACCCGGACGGAAGACGTCGAACCGGTTGTAGATCGGCACCCATTCGGCGGCCCACTCAGGAGTGGTGGTCGCGTAGTAGAGCTTGGCGCCGGGCTTCGCGACCTCATCGAAGGCGCGTGTCGCCCACTCGCTCACAGACATGTGCCCCACGTGCCCCGTCATGCCGTCGGGTCCGAAGGTGAGAACGGTGTCGGGCTGGATCTCCGCCACGAGCGCCCGCACCTTCGCGTATCCCGACGCATCGAGCGGGGTGTCCATGTCGACGTCGAAGCAGTCGAGCCAGTGATGCTCGGTCACGCCCAGGACCGCCAGCGAGCGGAGCAACTCCTCCTCCCGGACCTGGCCCATCCTCGCGGAGGGCCACTGCTCCTCGTCCATCGAGCCACCCTCACCGCGCGTCGCGGTCACGATGACGACGCGATCGCCTTCACGAACTGCGTTCGCGGCCAGTCCGGCCATCAAGTACGTCTCGTCGTCTGGATGCGCCCACACACCCAGGATCGTCCCGAGCTCGCTCATCCCTCCACCCGCGCTCTCCCCTTCAGCCACAGGGCGGCATCCTACGCCAGCGGCCGAAAACGAAGAACGACCCCTTCCGGGGTCGTTCTTCTCCTTCCCGCGCAAGGGAGGGGGGAGCGCGGGTGGCCTAAGCCCTCCCCGTCCGGAGACGCTTGCCCCGGTAGTTCGGGAAGGTCACATCGGCATGCTGCCAGCAGAAATCCGAGGTGTTGTAGACGGACAGCTTGGTCTCGCAACCCGGGTGGGAGCAGATGCGGCCCTCCGCCTCGGTTGGGGACGCAGGTGGGAGGTGTCCCGGGCGGGTTCCCTTGGTCACGTCGGCGTCCTCCTTTGCCGGGGGATTCGACGCCGGCCGGAAGAGGGTTCGCCGAAGTTGCGGGTGGGGTGGGGTGGCTACGAGGGATGGAACGGCTCGGGGCCACCTGCGAGCATCGCCTGGATGCGCTCCATGACCTGCGCAGGCACGTCGTTGCAGCCGCACTTCGCTCGCAGAAGCTCCTTCAGCCGCTGCTGGAACGCCGAGTGGTCCGTGCACCCGTTGCATCCCGACAGATGCTGATGGACCTCGACGCGCAGGGACGCCTCGAGCTCGCCGTCGAGGTAGAGCTCGATCTGCTGCAGCACGTGCTGGCAATCAATCGGCGACAAGTCCACGCTCCCTCACTGTGTCCCACAACGCCTTCTGCAGGGCCTTTCTTCCTCGATGCAGGCGCGACATCACCGTGCCGATCGGGACCTCGAGGATCTCGGCGATCTCCTTGTACGAGAACCCTTCGACGTCCGCGAGCAACACGGCCATGCGGAACCCCTCGGGCAGGGCCTCGAGAGCGCGTTGGACCTCTTCATCGGGGATCTTGTCGAGCACCTCACTCTCGGCGGACGCCTCGGCTCCGGCCGCTCCGAGCTTGTCGTACAGGTACCAGTCCGCGATGTCCTCATCTTGGACCGTCACCGGTTCGCGCTGCTTCTTGCGGTAGGTGTTGATGAAGGCGTTCGTGAGGATCCGGTACATCCAGGCCTTGAGGTTCGTGCCCTCTTGGAACCCGGAGAATCCTCGGTAGGCGCGCAGGAACGCCTCCTGCAGGAGGTCCTCAGCGTCCGCGGGGTTCCGGGTGAGCCGGAGGGCGGCCGAATACAGGCTGGGCAGCAGGGGCATCGCATCGCGCTCGAACCGCTCCTTGAGCGCGGGATCTTCGGGCGGGGCGGTGGCACTCCGGGTCACGCCGTTCAGTATGGCCCAAGGATGGCGCGACGACCCTCGGTGAGGCACACCGGTCCGGATCCATGTCACATCCGCGGAGCTGATGGGAAGATTGACCCATGGCGAACGGGAACAATCGCAGAGGACGCTGGACGGGCTTCGACTTCGGCACGGGCGGCGCGCCCGGCGATGGTTCCAAGCGCGCGCGGACATCGCCGTTGCTGTGGATCGTGGGCTTCCTCCTGATCCTGGTCGTCTTCAACTACCTCGCAGCTCCGAAGCGGACCACGATCGACTTCTCAACGTTCCAGGACAAGGTCGAGCAAGACGCGATCGTGGGCACGCTCGAGATCTCGGCGACCACGGTGAACGGCAGCTACGAAGAGGGCTCCGACACGGTTGCATTCACCGCGACGATCCCACCCATCCTCCAGGGAACGTCGCAACTCACCGAACGACTCACCCAGAAAGGCATCCAGTTCACCGGCGTGACGCCCAGCCCCTTCCAGAGCTTCCTGGTCGGCTGGGTGGCCCCGCTGTTGCTCTTCGGACTGCTGTGGTTCTTCCTCATCCGGCGGATGAGCGGCGGAGGGGCCGCGTCGGCGCTGCAGCTTGGGCGCAACCGCGTGAAGATCTACGACCGCAAAGAGATGAAGACCACCTTCGTCGACGTGGCCGGAGTGGACGAAGCCAAGGACGAGCTCCGAGAGATCGTGGATTTCCTGAAGAACCCGAAGAAGTACCAGCGCCTGGGCGGCCGCATCCCGAAAGGCGTGCTCCTGCTCGGGCCGCCGGGATGCGGCAAGACGTTGCTCGCCCGGGCCGTCGCGGGGGAGGCGAACGTGCCGTTCTTCTTCATGAGCGGGTCGGAGTTCGTCGAGATGTTCGTCGGTCTCGGTGCGGCCCGCGTCCGCGAGCTCTTCCAGCAGGCGAAAGAGAAGGCCCCCGCGCTCGTGTTCCTCGACGAGATCGACACGATCGGCAAGGGACGCGGCGGTGCCCTGGGCGCGGGATTCGGCGGCCATGACGAACGCGAGCAGACACTGAACCAGCTGCTCGTCGAGATGGACGGGTTCGACTCGTCGAAGGGCGTCATCATCATGGCGGCGACCAACCGCCCGGACGTGCTCGATCACGCGCTCGTCCGGCCGGGCCGGTTCGACCGCCAGGTCGTCGTCGACCGCCCCGACCTCAAGGGCCGAGAGGAGATCCTGCGCGTGCACGCGCGCGGCGTGGCGCTCGACCCTTCGGTCGATCTGCGACTCCTCGCGTCGCGCACACCGGGCTTCACGGGCGCGGACCTCGCGAACGTGGTGAACGAGGCGGCTCTCCTGGCCGCCCGGCGGGAAAAGGACTCCGTGACGATGCTCGAGCTCGAGGAGGCGGTCGACCGGACCGTGGCGGGCCTGGAGCGCAAGAGCCGGGTGATGTCCGTGAAGGACAAGGAGCGCGTGGCCGTCCACGAGATGGGCCACGCTCTCGTCGCGCTCACGGCGCCGACGGCCGATCCCGTACACCGGGTGTCGATCATCCCCCGCGGAGCCGCGGCGCTCGGCATGACCATGCAGCGCCCGCTCGAGGACCGCTACCTGCTCACCGAGCCCGAGCTGGAGGATCGGCTTGCAGTGCTGCTCGGCGGGCGCGCGGCCGAGGAGATCGTGTTCGATCAGGTCATCTCGACGGGAGCCCAGAACGACCTGGAACGCGCCACCGAGACCGCCCGCGCCATGGTGACCGAGTACGGGATGAGCGAGAAGGTCGGGCCACTGTCGTTCGGCGGGGACGGGTACCGGGGAGCCGGCATGCTCTACCCAGGGCAACCGCCGGAGATGTCCGAGCAGCTGTCCACGCTCGTGGACGCGGAGGTGAGCCGGCTCGTAGGCGAGGCACACGATCGGGCGACCAACGTGCTCACCGAGCATCGCGCGTTTCTCGAGCAGATGGCGGAGCTGCTCCAGGTAACCGAGGTCATCGACGGGCCGGACCTGCACGCCTGGTTCGAGGGATCCCGTACCCCCCCGACCTCCGAGGAGATCAATCGGATGCGGGCAGACCATCGCGCCGCCCAAACGAACGGCGAGGCGAGCACGGGCCCGGACGTGATCGTCCAGCCAACGCCGCCGCGACCGATCTAGGCGCCGGTCCCGCCTGGCTTCCCCCGCTTCACCAAGAGGTCCGTCCGCCCGCGGAACGCGTCCAGGAAGATGTTGAAGTTGCGTTTGGACCAGCGGTCACGATCGGCCTCGGACGTCGCGGTCCACATGCGATGCTCGTGCTTGGTCACAGGGACGTCGACGACCACCGCGCGCAGGCCCTCGTCCTTCACGCGGAACGAGTACTCGATGTCGGCCGTGCGGTACCACCGGAACCGCTCGCCGAAGAACCCGGCGAGCCGCAGGACCTCGCGACGCATGGCCATGAGGTAGCCCTCGATGGCATCGACGTCTGGACCGTCGGACTCCTCGAAGGTGCGAAGGTCGCGCGACGTGATGCCGAACGGACCGCACACACCGAC